>JAFAOW010000012.1 GCA_019247455.1 Acidobacteriota bacterium
CTTTTGTTCACTAATCATTGAACACGGTACCAGAATCGACCGCTTTCACGTTGGCGTACATGCGGAAACCGATCGCGATAAATACAGCGGCAAGCACGATCCAGACGACGACCCACACAAATGCCGGAATGCCAGTCGCGTTTGCCATGTTTGTCGCGTCATTCGAGATATCGGAACCGCCGATAGGCGAGTTAATCAAAAGGACAGTTTTGAGATCTGACAGCGCATTTAGCAGGCACTGGACCGCAATAAAGCCCACGGCGAAATTCGCAACTCGAAGCGACGAAAACTTTGCGAGGGCCATCAAGATCGCCGTAATGCCCACACCCGCAATGACGGTAAACGCCACGCTTGAAAATCCCACATCCAGCGAAAGGAAATTGAAAACCGGCATCACTATCGTGAAAACCAGCGTCATCACAGCGACGAGGGCTCCGCAGCCAAATAGGATGCGATGCGGCGACCAGTTCTTACGGATCATGAAAAGCAGGGCGACACCAAAAAGTGTTGTGCCCAAATATCCCGCACTCGACGTAAAGATAGAACCGAGCAAGCTTGAAGATGCCGAATAAACCACCCCGCTGCCGTCCGAAGCGATCGTCAGACTCTTTACCGCTCCTCCCGTCACAATGGCCACGATGGCATGACCAGATTCGTGAATGAATGTCACGAAAAGCCGTATCGGATACACCAAATATTCCGCATACGGGACGAACCAGAGAGCGACTGTAAGCACGGTGGCACCGGCTAGAAGCATAACCTGCGGTTTCGCGTCCTCGGCAAGCTTGTATTTCATATCGAAAAACTCCTTCCTACAGGCGAATACGTCTAGTTTAGCTCAAAGTTCGGCATCCGCAGAAGATTTAGCGACAGAACGCCGCTCATTGCCGATCAGATGGAAGTTGGAGAAATCCCAAGCCGGCGGGCCTTAAGATACATCTCAGAGATGGGCCGAAGCCTTGTTGTAATCGCTCTTTCCGCCGGTTTTCGATTCGACACGAATATCCGTGATGGTGATATCACGCTGAACGGCCTTGAGCATATCGTAGATAGTCAACGCCGCTACCGACGCCGCCGTAAGAGCCTCCATTTCGACCCCCGTTTGCGCGTTCGTGATGGCTTCTGTCGTGATCCAAATACCAGCGTCGGTGATCTCAGCGGTGACATTCACTTTGGACAGGCTGATCTGATGACAGAGCGGAATGAGCTCAGCGGTCTTTTTCGCGGCCATAATACCGGCGATACGTGCGATCTCGAGCGGATCACCCTTTGGAGATTGTTTGGCTCGTAAAGTCTCTAGTGTTTGTTGAGAAAGAAGAACCTTTGCCGAGGCCACGGCCCGGCGGACCGTTACACCTTTGGCGGAGATGTCGACCATCCTGATCTTGCCAGCGGAGTCGAAGTGCGACAGTTCGGACATATGAGAATTATTCAACGTGATGACACTTCGGAGCAAAAGGTCAGCGGGGAATTAAGCTCGCACGAATGCTAAATGAACGCAATTTTTACGGCATCACCTGCCTGGTATGCTCTCCCGGCCGGAACGAAGATGAGAGCCTGGGTTCGCGAATATCCGATGAAATCAGATGAGCCGATCCACTTGAGCGGAGTCGCAGAGATGTGACCGTCGGTTGTAGTTGCTAATGATGCAGGCAGGTAGGTGTCGCGTTCTTTTGCGCCCCGCGTAGCGTGCGTCAGCAAGGCGTGGCCGGTCTTCAGCTGCGCGTCAGCGGCGCCTTGCATCAGCGAGATCGCTGTCTTGACAAAGAGATGAAAGGTTACTGCCGATGAAACGGGATTGCCGGGAAGACCGAAGATCAGCATGTTGCCGAGGCGCGCAAAGACTGCCGGTTTGCCGGGTCTGAGGCGGACCTTTTCAAAGAATATCTCTGCTCCAAGTTCCCGAAGCGCGAGCTTTGTCAGATCGTATTTCCCAACAGAAACGCCGCCGGTGATGATCAAGACGTCAGTCTTCCGCGATCTGATCTTTGCCTTTAGCTCAGACAGATCGTCAGGGACCTGTTGGATGATCGTCGGAAGGGCCCCCGCCCTCCGGCAAAGAGCGTCGAGCATTACAGAGTTTGAATTGCGTATCTGGTCCCGACCGGGCCTTTTGCCGATGGCTACGATCTCACTCCCGGTTGACATGATCGCAACGCGTGGCTGTTTTGCGACCCGAACCTTTGAATAACCAAAGGCAGCCAGGACCGCGATATTCTCCGGCGTGATACGCGCGCCCATAGAGATCACCCGCCTGCCTGGCCTGACCTCGGCTCCCCGGCGGACGATGTTATTACCTTTCTTTACAGATCCGAAAATGGTGACAGTTTCCTCCGTGAAAGCGGTCAGCTCGACTTTTTGCACTGCGTCGGCTCCCCCTGGAACGGGAGCCCCGGTCATGATCCGAACAGCCTGACCCCTTTTCAAACGATGGTGCCACCCGCGTCCGGCCGCGGATTCGCCGACGATGTTCAACGATACTGGGACGTGATCAGTATCGACTGAAACTACCGCGAAGCCATCCATCTGTGATCGATCGAATGGGGGCAGGGCATCGTCGGAGACGATATTTTCGGCGAGGACGCGGCCGACAGATCTCTCGATGTCAACGCGTTCCGAAGCCAGCTGGACGGTTTGGCGGCGAATGATCGAAATGGCTTTGGAGATGGGGATCATCGGAGTGGCGGACTGTGACTTCGTGGCGTAGAAGCGTTAATATCTATGCTTTGAATTCGCTCCCGAAATCTTAACATAGGCATTTTTTTTAGAACGAAATGATCGACCTTGAACTGACAGAGGAACATAAAGCATTACAGGCTACAGTGCGGGAGTTCTGCGCGGGCGAGGTGGCTCCGCATATCAAAGAATGGGACGAGAAGGCTTACTTCGAACCCAGCATTTTCAAGAAAATGGCAGAGCTGGGCCTTTTGGGAGTCTGCATTCCCGAGCAATACGGCGGCGCCGGTTTCGACTACGTTTCGCTTGGACTCGTCTGCGAGGAACTCGAAGCCTGCGATACGTTTCTGCGCGTCGCGATGAGCGTCCACGTCGGGCTGAACAGCCTAAGCGTTTACTCGTGGGGAACAGAAGAGCAGAAGCAAAGGTACCTGGTACCACAGGCGAAGGGCGAGAAGCTCGCAACCTTTGGCCTAACTGAGCCAAACGCGGGCAGCGACGTGATCGGCATGCGCTCAAGCGCACGCCGTGACGGCGACGACTGGATCCTCAACGGCGAGAAGATGTGGATCTCGCTGGCTGATGTCGCGGACCATTTCTTATTCTTTTGCTGGACCGACCCGGAAAAGCAAAAGGCCCGGGATCACACGGGAATGAGCTGCTTTATCGTCGAGAGGACCATGCCGGGATTCTCGAGCGGCACGATACATGGAAAGCTGGGGATAAGAGCCGGCAATACGGGTTACTTCTCACTGCAGGATGTGCGCGTTCCGCAGGCGAACATGCTCGGTCAGGAAGGCGAGGGATTTAAGATCGCGATGTTCTCCCTCGAGAACGGACGCTATACGGTAGCCAGTGGTGCGACGGGCGTGATCAGAGCTTCGCGTGACGCGTCGATCGCCTATGCGAATACGCGGGAGGTTCAGGGTCAGAAGATCGCCAATTTCCAGCTCGTGAAGCAGAAGATAGCCGAGATGGAGGCCGACTACGAAATGACGCACCTTCTATGGCTCAAGGCCGGATATCTTAAGAATCAGGGTTTGCCTTCAGCAAAGGCCGCGAGCCTTGCTAAGTGGCAGGCGACAACGCGATCGGAAGTAGCCGCGTCGATGGCGATAGAGGTACACGGAGCGAACGGATACACGAACGATTATCCGGTCGAGCGGTACCTCAGGAACTGCAAGGCGGCGGTGATCTACGAAGGCACGCGTGATATTCATACCCTGATGCAGGCCGACTGGGCACTGGGGCTAAAGAAGGAGAAGCCAGCGAGGGTGACGTTGCCTGCTTATAAGGCCGCGGGAGCGTAAGGGAATAATGACCTGAAGAAAAGGCCGTCTGCTGCGAGGCGGCCTTTCTTCTTAGTGGGTAAGATCAGTCTTACGACTTTTTGATCGAATTCAAGAACGCCACGATCTTGTCGCTGTTCTTCTCGAGCGAGTCCTGCTCCGCATATGCGACGACCAGGACCGGCTTCTTATCCGTCTTGATGAGCGTCATCGCCCAGTGAACCGGCTTTCCGTCTTCCTTGTCCTTACCAGTGCCGTTGTAGGCCAGGGCGTCAAAGCCGTTGATCTTTTTCTCAACGTCCTTGTCCTTGATCTGAACGTCCGTTATGTATTTATCGATGTCCTTCGCGGCATCCTGACGAGCCTTGTCGTAATCGCCGTCGGCCGGGACCGAAAGGGATATCTCGACGCCGCCCTCCGGGGTCGTGACAAGGATATCGTTCCCTTCTTTCTGGTGGGTGAAACCAGCAGGAACGGTCATCGTGACGCCACCTTCCTCAAGGTTGATGGTGTCGCCGCTGGCGGCAGGAGCCGCCGCCGTATTGGTTGCTGTATTTGACGAATTGCTGTTAGCGTTCGAGGCCGAGTTCGTCGTGTTCGCCGGCTTCGCGTTGTTCGCTGTGTTAGCTGCACCACCGCAAGCCGCAAACGTAAGTGCGGCTGCGCAGAGTAAAAGAATTGTTCCGATCTTCATAGTTCTCCTTCCTAATTTACAAATTAAATGCCGCGCTCAAAGAACGCGATTGGGAGCCTTGGCGGACCGGATCCTGACGGAAGCGGCCAGCGTTTACTACGCAACGCAGCTATTACTTCTTTTCTGCGGTATTTCCCGTAGTCGGATTGCCTGAGGTTTTGGTGACCGCGGTCGGGAACTTGTTTGTTACCTTCCACTCTCCATTCTCTTTGACAAATATTATCCTTGTTCCCCAATTGGGGATACTCTTGGTTCGTACCTCGGCCACGGCTGAGTCTCCGGTGATCACTTCGTTGCGGACCTCGCAAAGGTCGGATGTCACCTGTTCATCCTCGAAATATTTGACCAGTGTCGGAGGCTTCAGCCCCTGGGTCTTGATCTCGTTTTCTACAAACTTGACGGTATCGGATGAAAAGACCTTTCTAAGGCCCGCCTCGTCCTTCTTCTCCATTGCCTGGCAGAAGGCCTTGTAGACCGGCGTGAGGGTAGGTGCATTATTCGTCGTCTGCTCCGGCGTTGGTGTCCGTGGCGTCAGCGTGTCACTACCGCTATTGCCGTTACCCGGCCCGGAGTTATTTGAGCCGCTGCTGTTAGTGTTCGTCGGACCGCCGCCGCAAGCCACCGTGAGCAGCATCACTGGCAGAAAACACAACAGTATCAGAGTATTGGATCGCATATAATGCCGCTCCTCACATAAGCGAATTCAAGAGTATAATCAATAATCCGCGATGAACAAAACCGCCAACACCGAGCTATTTCGACTATTTCTGATCGAAAAGCTGCCGGAGCCGCTCGAACCGAAAAGCCGACATTTGCAAGTATTCGATAACTACGTTGAGGGTACCCGAATGAGGATCAGACAGGTCCGCGATCCATATTCAAACATCTGGACGAGAATTCTTCAGCAGCGGTTTACGCTGATCGAGGGAGACCAAACTTTGACGAAAATGGCTGAGATCCATTTGAATGACGCCGAATATGCCGCTCTTGCACATCTAGAGGGCCGCGAGATCAGAAAGAACCGGTACTTTCACGAGTTCGACCGCATGGCGTTTGTTTTTGATGTGTACCTTGGCGAATTGTGGGGCCTGAATACCGCTCATGTGGAATTTCAAAACCGCAATGAAATGGACGCGTTCATGCCACCACCTTTTGCGATCTTCGAAGTAACGGATGATGTTTTCTTTACAGGCGCAAGCCTCGTCGAGAAGAACTTTGCCGACGTACAAGCCGAGGTGGCGAGACTTGGACATACTGCCCCCGCGGTTTCGGAAATACCCGATGAATGAGCGCGGCGTCTTTACTTTTCTGCAAACGGCCGTCTAGCCTGGACTGCGCGGCCCGCAGGAACGCTGACTCAATGTCCTCTCCGGCCGCTGTCCAGGTGCCGCCCTAACTAACCTGCGACAGAACGCAAGCTCTTACTTATCTCTCGGAATGATGCGAACGTCCGCATCCAGCGCCGAATAGACCTGGAGATACATCTTCGTCTCATTCGGGATCAGACCCGTCCAGTTCGAACCCGCCCGGTTGATGTAGCCCGATATCTTGGCCGGGTTCGAGTTGTAACCCACGGCCATTAGCTGGTCCTGGGTGGCGGTACCGTTTGAGAATGCCGCGGACACGGTGGGGCTCGCCAGCAGATCGTTCCACGTCATTTGCATGTAAAGGAGCATCGCTTCGCTCGCGTTGACATGATTGCGCATTCCTTCAACAAAATCAGGCATGAGCCCAGCGTTCGGAAAGTGCTCGCGCACCATCCGATATGTCGATGGGATCATCTGGACCATTCCGCCCGCGCCGGCGGTGCTTACCGAATAACGAAAAGTCTGGCCTTCGTTGAGTGCATAAAGCGTATAGACGTCGTTGAAGATATTTGCGTGTGGTTCGGTGCGAAATCTCGTTTGATCGACGTGCTCGACAGCAGCGAGATGCTCGGCTATATCTGCTACCTTTGGCTGGATCGGATAGCCCTTAGCACGCAGATTTTCCCGGGCGATGTCGATAACGTTGCGCACATAGAGCCTTCCTGCCCCAACAACCTCCGGAGTGATGATCCCGGGATGCGTTGAAATGTAATATGCCGCCTCGACGTATTTGCCATTCCTCTCTACCGGATATTGAATGATAAGCGGTAGCTGCGGCTCGCCCTTTTCATTGAGAATGACCACCGGAGTGTTTACGCCATTCGCTCGCACCGTCATGGTCGTCATCGGGCGTCCTCCCGACGAAAGGGCGGCCGTTTGAACCGCCGGGGTCAAAAACGCGTCCTTGGTGACCGTTATGTAGTCGATCTTTTTCTCTTTTGGGTCGTAATACGCGATCCGAACAAGCGTCGATGGCACCGTCGGATCGACGAGAGCTGTCGTGACAGGCTTTGTTTGAAGCTCGCGTTTCGCCTCGGCGATCTTCGCCTTAAGGTCCTTGAAACTGAGGCCTTTATAATTCAAATTGCTCGCCTGTGATGGAGCGGCCGGTGTCCCTGTAACCGGCACAGATCTAGACGGCTGCTGAATGATCACCGGCGGAGGCGTGGGAGCTGGCGTCGCCTGCGTTATGACCCGCATTGGCGGGATATTACTCGTAACCACTACGCGTGAGTCCTGAGCGGACGCTGCACTCGCCAGTACAACGATCGATAGGCCGAAGGCAAAGTTTTTGATCATATTATTGCCGGAAGAGTCTGGTCGGAACGTCTTGCCACACTTGCGGGGCCGCAGTCCTATAAGATTCGCCCAACACCGCTAATGTTGTCAACCGAATTTATTGCACTCACAAATAATATTTATGGATTTTGACCCTTTGTTAAGCTGTGCGGCGTGCGGTATAAATTAGCTTCCCGCTAGTCGATCTCGGCGGTTCTCTTTATGAAAAGACTTTTTGGCACGGATGGGATTCGCGGCATCGCGGGAGAATTTCCGCTCGATAAAGCCACAGTTCGAACGATCGGAAACTCTTTGTCCAATTACTTCCGCGAAGAGTTGAGCCGAGACCCGCGCTTTGTTACGGGCCGCGACACACGCGAGTCAGGGGGCTGGATCGAAGCTGAGATCCACTCTGGAATTCACGAGGGGGGCGGTGAAGTTGAATCGGCCGGGATAATTACGACACCTGGGGTCGCTTACGTTACAAATGCGTTCCGGTTTGACGCCGGAATTGTTATCAGTGCGTCCCATAACCCATTTGAAGACAACGGAATAAAGATATTTTCGCCCTCAGGTAAGAAGATCAGCAGTGATATCGAAAGGCAGATCGAGGCGGATATCTACGCCGCCCAGGGCTCTGCGATCCCGGTCGGTAGCAGAAAGGCCGACTCGGCAAGTGCTAACCAATTCCGTGCGGCATATCTCGATCATCTGGCGGAGAAGGTAGGGGGACTCGATCTTTCGCACCGGAAGATCGTACTCGATTGTGCCAACGGAGCGGCCTCGGATCTTGCCCCGGAGCTTTTCAAGCGTTTGGGTGCGAACGTGACAGCGATCAATTGCTCGCCAGACGGACGCAACATAAACCTCAATTGCGGATCTTTACATCTCGACGGATTGCAGCGGCGTGTGATCGAGGAGAAGGCAGATGCGGGCATTGCCTTCGACGGGGATGCGGACCGGGCGCTTTTTGTGAACGAAAAAGGGGAAGTTGTCGACGGCGACGCCACGCTATGGGTGATGGCACGCTACCTGAAAGATCATGGCAAGCTTGCCAACTCGACCGTAGTCTCGACCGTGATGAGCAACATCGGCCTCGAACTCGCTCTTAAAGGTGAAGGGATCGAACTCAACCGCGCGCAGGTCGGCGACAAGTATGTTCTGGATGAACTCCTCGCGAATGGATCAGAGATCGGCGGCGAGCAATCGGGCCACATTATCTTCCCGGAGATCAGCCTGGTCGGCGACGGTATGATGACCGCTCTCTTGCTGCTTAGAGCAATCGTAGAGCGAGGGGTAAGCGTCTCCGAGGCAACGACAGGATTTAGCCGATATCCGCAAGTTCTTGTAAACGTTAAGGTTAAGGAAAAACGTCCATTCGCCGAGATCCCTGCGATCGCAGAGGCGGCTCGCGAGCTTGAGACACGCCTCGCCGGGAGCGGCCGCCTACTGCTTCGGTATTCCGGCACCGAAAATCTTGCTCGGGTAATGATAGAAGGTAAGGACCAGGCACAGATCGAATCGCAGGCGCTGGGCCTTGCGTCCGTGATAGAGGCGTCCCTTGGATAAGCGAAAAAAAAAGTCGGTTAGAGTGGGGCTCGCAACCGGTTTCTACGAGGCCGCGATCGGCTCCGGCCTGCTTGGATCAGCGGGCCTGCAGACACGTCGATGGCTAGGAAATACAGCCCGACGCGCAGCGATAATCTCCGATTCGAATGTTCTGCCCTTATATGGTGAAGCGATCAGAGAGAGCTTTCGAGACGCCCGTTTCGAGACGAGCGTGGGCGCCGTCTCCGCTGGGGAACGATACAAATCGCTGAAATCGCTCGAGCAGACACTTTCGTTTTTGTCACAAAGCCGGTTATCGCGAACAGATGTGATCATTGCTCTCGGCGGAGGGGTCGTCGGTGATCTCGCGGGCCTTGCTGCGGCAGTCTACCTGCGCGGAATGCCATTCATACAAATTCCAACGACGCTGCTCGCGATGGTCGATTCGTCGGTGGGCGGCAAGACCGGAGTAAATACTAAATTCGGAAAGAATCTTGTAGGTGCATTTCATTCCCCCGCGGGCGTTGTTATCGATACGGATGTCCTCACCACCCTGCCAAGGCGCGAAATGACTGCCGGACTTTGCGAAATGATCAAGCACGCGGCGTTGAGCGGAAAACCTTTATTTAGACAAACGAGCGCATATCTGGATCGCCGCGATGAACTAGGATCTCTGATCGCCGAGAATGTCCAATTCAAGGCGTCAATAGTGGCCGGCGACGAGCGAGAGTCAACAGCCCGACGTGACGCACGCTCACGAAAGATCTTGAATTTGGGTCACACATTCGCTCACGCCATTGAAAAGGTAACAAGCTTCCGCCGTTTTCGACACGGTGAGGCCGTTGGCCATGGGCTCCTTTTTGCCGCGGAATTGTCAAAATCTCTTGCAATGCTGGATGAAACGAGTGTAAACTTGTTGTACGATGTTGTGCATCGAGCGGGCAAGTTGCCGCCGCTCGACGGCATCAACAGCCAGGAGGTCTTTGACGCTTTCGCCGCTGACAAAAAGAATATTGGCGGTTCGCTGCAATGGGTGCTCCTCAAGGGCATCGGCAAGCCAGTCATCGTCGGTCAGAACGAAATTCCCACCACTAAGATAAAATCCGTCCTAAAAGCCTTCCTGAAACAACGGGCCTGACCAGGCCGCCGGAGTACGAAATGAAAAACGATCTGAAAAGCCGCGGATCCGAGCGCGGATCGGCGGGCGTCAAGCTGGTAGTTGTCGTTGTCGCCATCTTCTTACTTGCAAATGCCGGCTATAATTACGTCCCAGTCGCATATAACGCGGAAAGCCTGAAGACCGAAATGCAGACGTCAGTTCTGCAAGGATTGGCCTTGCCCGGCAGGATGAACCCCGTTGATAACGTCAAGGCTCGCATCCAGACCGCGATGCAGCGAAACGACATTCCGGCTGATGCGATAGTCGAGGTCAAGCAAACCGGGAATTCGATGACCGCCCACGTCGCGTATCAGCAGCAGGTGAACATGCTGCCGTTCGGCCTTTACAGGTATACGTATAAGTTTGACTACACGGCTACCCCGACGGGGTTCTTGTTGAAACAGTAAATTAGTTAGCAGCGGCAAGAGCTTGCTGTACTCTTAGTGGCTGGATCTGGATCAGGCTTTCCGGCGCATCCGCCAGCCAAGTCGACGGACAAACGCCGCAAACAGTACATTTCTCTACAGCGGGACACGGAAGGCTCGAGAGTGATTCTCGGGCTTTTTCATGTTCGCTCTTGAGGAACTCAAAAGAGAGCCCACTGTCCACGATCGACCACGGGAGGAATTCGTCGTAGCTGCGATCGCGGGATGTGTGGAACGCAGGGTCAATTCCTGTTTGCATCAGAGCTTGCTTAAGGTCGCCGCCATTCCGCGCGGCGGCGTCGATCACCCGTGCGACGGTGCGATCTCCTGACGAATAAAGTGCCTGTTCGTGAGCGATCTTCGCGGACATAAAGCGGACGTCTACATTCGGTATCCTTGACAGTCCCCTGCAGACATATTTAATACGTCTCTTTAGTTGGTCCTCCGGCAGAATTGCGTTCCACTGGAGCGGAGTGTTTGGCTTCGGTACGAAGCCGTTCAAGGACGGGATGATCTTGCCGGCACGGCCAAACCGCTTGCCCGCCAACAACATCCGATCCTTGATACGCTCGACCAGGGTGAACATTTCGTCGAGGTCTTCCTGGGTCTCAGTCGGAAGGCCTACCATCATATAAAGCTTGACGGTTAGCATTCCGCGGTCGAATACCGCGCCGCAAATATCGACGATCTCGTCGTTCGTTAGATTCTTGTTTATGACGCGACGGAGCCGGTCGGAGCCGGTTTCCGGCGCGACAGCGATCTGCTGATCCCTGGATTCGACAAGTGCATCAAGCAACTCGTCGGAGATCTGGTCCAGGCGAAGGCTTGAGACAGAAATGCGGTAGTCCATCGCCCGAAGCTCACGAAGAATGGTAGATATCTCCGGATGATCACAGACGGCGGTCGACACAAGACCGATCTTATTCGTTTTCGAACGCCACTCAGCGGCCTTTGCAAGAATATCTTTCGCCGGTACGACGCGGGGTGGGTAATAGTTATAGCCTGCCCAACAGAATCTACACCCCTGCGAGCAGCCGCGGGAAATCTCAACTAGAAGCCGGTCGCCCATTTCCGCCTTTGGCGACCAGACCGACGTCGAGGGGCAAAATGTCTCCTGGTTTAGAAGGAAGTCGGCCAACTCGTCCTCACCACGCTTAAGCGCGCGCCGAAGCGTGCCTTCTTTCGGGTTTACTGAAGCGAGAGCCCTGCCGACCCGCTTTGGGACGCCCGGCTGTTTAGGCAAGTAATCGAACACTGTCCCATCCACGTTATAGATGACGTCATAAAGTGAGGGAACATAGAACCCTCGGCCGATCCGCGCGAGTGAGAGAAGGACGTCTTCTTTTGAATCATTCTCGAGGATCCCATCGATGAGCTGATAGGCCAGGATCTCCCCCTCGCCCACAGCAATAACGTCAGTGAAATCCGCTATCGGTTCGGGATTCAGGAATGAGGCCGCGCCGCCCATGATAACGAGGGGATCGTGATGAGTGCGGTCTTTTGACCAAACGGGAACGCCCGAAAGCTGAAGCATCCGCGCCATGTTGAGATAATCAGTCTCGAATGAGATCGAGAAGGCTATCACGTCGAAATCTCGTACCCGGCTTTGAGTTTCGAGCGACATCAATGGTGAGGCGCTCCGCTCGTATTCCCTCAGCTCATGCTTGTCGGGGAGGAATACACGTTCGCAGGTAACATCCGGGAGGGAGTTGAACAACTCGTACATCGTATGGAATCCGAGATTCGCCATGCCGACCGCGTGCGTGTTGGGGTAGCAAAGCGCGATACGAAGGCCGCCATGGCCTGGTATGACATAACCCTCTTCGGCGGCGAGCTTCTCCTTATAGCTGTTGACGATGTTCTTAGTCATTAAACTGCAATCAAAAAGGCTATCAGATGGATCGACAAACAAAAAGATGAGCGAACGCAGGTGCCCGCTCATCTCTTCGGCAAAACCTCGTGCTCAGCTCTTCTTCTTTTCGGGTACCTGATAGAAAGGACGGTACTGTACGACATACGTCTTCTCGTCCGTCTGTCCATCGCCGTCGACGTCGACCTTTACTTCGATCTTGTATTTCTTGCCGGGTGTGTGGTCCGCGGCTAGATCATAGGCGAGCGAATACTGACTTCTCAACATAGCGTTGATGGATTCGAGAATTCCGGGAATGTCGCCTTCGAAAGTCATCGGAAAATGCTTTCCTCCCGATTCCTTCGCGATAGTATTGAGCGTGTTCTGCGCCTGGAGCATTGAGAGCCGCCCCGGATTGACCGATCCGAGTAGGCCATCCTGGTCGCCCAGGCGGTCCCCGTACTTCTTCATGAAATAATTACCCGTCGAGATCACGTAGATAGGCACGCCCGCTTCCTGGATGATGTTGCGTATGGTGTCGTAATTCGTCTTGCTGAAGGTGTCGAGACCGGAAGCTACGAGAATGATCGCCTTACGCTTTGCCTGCACATCAGCCATGCCGCCATAGAGGGCCGTTTCGCTCTTTGAATTCTCAAGCACCACGGAATCGGCCCTGCCCCCTACGAGGGAGAATTTAAGAGCGTCAAAAAGATTCGTCTCTGTCCACGCAGGGCTGTTGCGGAATAAAAGGTTGACGCTCTCATTCAGCCGTCGCGGATCATTCGTGAAATCCGTGATGGGCGTCGGCCGCACGTCGAACGCGACCACGGAAGCATAATCGTTAGGGGGCTTGATGAAACGTGCGAGGAAATATGCTACCGGTTTGATCGCCTCATACTGCCCGGGCTCGTACCATCCGCCGGACGCCGAGCCGAGCGCCTGAGTAAGCTTGCTGTACTCAAGGACCATCGAGACGGTGATCGGTGATTCTGAAGCTGCGAAGCTTGTGATCTCCTGCTTAACGCCGTTCTCAAATATCTGGAAGTTCGCCTTATGGAGGTCGGTCACGATCTGACCGGTCTTTTTGTTGAAGACCACGACGTCAACGCCAACTATGCTCGATTCGACCTTTTCTACGACGGGGTCTACTACAGCGTTCTTTTCCTCTTCGGCGCGTTTGCGCTCCTCCTCGGTCTTTGGGTCCGGCCGCTGATTTTTTTTACCCTCTCCCTGGGCCTTCTCGGTCTTCTGAGGTTTCGACTGGGCGGCTGCTAAGCCCGAAAAGATCGCGGGCACCAGCAGAAACGCCGCCAGCGTGAGACAAACGCGTGCGATACGTAAGAATTGCATAGCTATAAAAGGGAAACCAAGCTTAAGCTTTTAGATACAGATTCTGGGTTTTTGGTTGGACAAAAGCAAGAAAACAGCGGGTCCGCAGCTATGTCGGCAAATTTCATTGACACGCATTTCGCTTAGGGGCCAAAATTGACCATAACGTGCGTAAGGTCACCCCACCCGTAACAGTCGAAAATATCAAGAAAACTCACCGTGAGCGTCGTGTAGAGATCCGACGCCGGCTTAGTGAATTTGCCGAGATCGGGGCGCGGGGGACCGACCTGAGATTCTGGGAGGAAATGGTCTTCTGCTTCTTCACAGGAGGATGTTCGGCTCGAATGGGTATCAATTCGCTCGAAGCCGTCAGACCGGCATTGATGACGGGAGATCTGGAAGAACTTTCAGGTCGTCTCCGCGGCGTTCATCGCTATCCGAATGCCCGGGCTCGATACATCGTTGCGTCGCGCGATTTCTTACGCGAACATTGCGACCTTAAGTTGCGTAACAAACTTACCAGCTTTGAATGTCCGATCGAGAGACGCGATTGGTTGGTCAAGGAAAAGGGCATAAAGGGGCTCGGCTATAAGGAGGCGAGTCACTACCTAAGGAATATCGGTTTCAAGGGTTACGCGATCCTCGATAAACACGTGCTGAACTGTCTCGCAGAACTGAAAATTATCTCCGACCCAAAGCCACCAAATACCAGGGCCGCGTATCTAACGATTGAAGAAAAGCTTCGTAGTCTAACTCAAACGATGGGCATCGACATGGATGAGCTTGATCTCGTCCTATGGTCGATGAAAACCGGTGTCATTTTAAAGTAGCGGAATATGTTCGGGCGTGAGTCGAATTCAAGGCTGATCGCAAAGAGGAACTGCCTCGGCAGCATCGCTGTAATACTTGTTCTCGCAGCAGGTGCATTGCAGGCGCACGCTTCGGCCGACACCGACGCGGACATTCGAAGCTTGACGAAGCGCGCCGATAAGCTGACGCGCGACGGCAATCTTGACGGCGCCGAGAAGCTGCTTCGCCAAGCGGTTGCTCTCGATAAAGACCGGACCGATACCCAACTGTCTCTCGCCCTCGTGCTCGCTAAAGAGCGAAACCTTCTTGAGGCTTACAACATTTCCTATGCGATCGCGCAAAGGGATAAGACGAACTCTCGTGCTTTCACCGTTCTTGGGCTTACGTTGCTAAATGGGGGCCGGTTCAAAGAAGCCGAGTTCATCCTTTACAATGCTCTTCGCCTTAATCGCAAGGAGCATCTCGCCTGGGCGACCGTCGCGATGCTTGATTTCTTCGAGAATCACGTTGATGACGCGCTCGCGAATATTCGCGAGGCGATCATGTACGAGCAGGACGAGCCAGATTACTTTTTCGCTCTCGGCCAGATATCGGCCCGAGCGGAAAAATATGCGGAGGCCGCGGGGGCTTACCAACAGTATCTTGACCTCTCCCGCAATCCGGATGACGATCGCCGGGCCCGCATCCGAGGGCTTGTCGACTTTTTGACCTTTCTGGGAAGCAGCAGCAATTTGTATTTGCCCGCAGCTTCGGACGAGACGGCAGTTCAGTTCGATCTTGAAGGTAATCGCCCCGTCGTTCTTGTGCATATCAACAAGGACCAGCGGCCGCTGCGGTTCGTTCTCGATACCGGTTCAGGTATCACCGTTCTTTCCGAAGAGACCGCCAAAAGGATGAAGGTCAAGGCTGTTGCTCGCGGCGGTTATGCTCGCGGGATCGGCGGTGATGGGAAATTCGAGATCGTTTATGGTCTCTTGAAGCAGGTGGATATAGGCGATGTTGCTATTCGAAACGTTCCGATCTACATTCGCAAGTTCAACAAGGAGGCCGTAACGAACGCTGACGGGTATATAGGCCTTGCGGTGATCTCTAAATTCCTAACCACGATCGATTACGGCACCAAAACGTTTTCCTTAACACGAAAGGGAGCAGCTGCTCAGGAGTTTCAAGCGACCGCGGACGAGCTTTCATTGCCGCTTCGCATCACATCAAGCGGCTTCCTTAGCGGGGAAGTGCAGCTACAAGGTTATGACAGCCCTCTAAACTTTATTGTCGATACAGGCGCCAGTGTCTCCGTGATATCGGACGAGGTGGCGAAAGCCGAAGGTATCAGCGCGCATCTGAATTCTGAGAAGCTTCGGGTTTTTGGGTCCGCAGGGGTCACGGACAACGTTCCCACTTATAAGCTGCCGGCAGTCACTTTTGGCAAGCACACGCGAAACGACGTCACTGCCATCGCCCTCGATCTGGGGGTCATTAACGAAACGACGGGCTTTGAACAGGCGGGGATCCTCGGCGGCAACTTCCTCAGTAATTACAAGCTGACCTTCGATTTCCGAAATTCCAAGGTGGTCTTTACGCCCATTTCCCCCCAACATAACGAGTAGTGAAGCTCAGCCTTTATCTCGAGACATCAGTGGTCGGCGCGTATCTGGACAACGGCGAGCCGTTTCGGCGCGACCTAACTATCCGCTGGTGGGAACATGAACTCCACGAGTATCAGCCGTTCACGTCGGTGCTTGTACGCAGGGAACTCGAACGTGTGCAGGAACCCTACCGCACGGGAAGCCTGAAGCTGATCGAGCCGTTGATCCAACTTGATCTATCTGAGGAAGTCGCGATACTTGCCGAGGGGTATATCGAGCGCGGCATCTTCCATAGAAAATACATCGCCGATGCGATCCATGTTGCGATAGCCGCGGTGCACAAGATCGATTATCTGGTTACCTGGAATTTCGGAAATATCGCGAACGTGCGCAAGCAGGCAAGGATACGGCTATTCAATACTGCGGCCGGATTTTTTTCTCCGGCAATAGTCACACCGGAGTTTCTTGTTCACACAGGGCCCGTCTAGTGGATCTGTAGAATATCGCCTGCTGCAGCGACATAGGTCATCGGCGACGTGGGGGCCACGTCATTCAAGGTCGTTCGGATCTTCTCGACAATGCCCTCGGCTTCCATATAATCGCGCCCGAGCAGGCGGCGAAACCGCTTATCGGTTGTCTCGCCCTTCAATTCCTTTAACATTCCGCCAAGAAAGGCGGTTACCAATTCAGGGGAAAATTGCCTACCGATATTGCCCTTGAGATCGTCAACCACATCTCGAGCCGCGCGGCGAGCCTTGTACGGCCGGTCGGTCGTCATAGCGTCAAACGAATCCGCGAGCGTCACTATCTTGGCAATGTAGGGAATCTCGCGACCCTTTAGTCCGTCCGGATACCCGCGTCCGTCCAGCCGTTCATGATGATACTTTGCCGCGAGCGGCACGTCCGTATACGGGTGATGGATGGGCTGAAGGATTTCAAAACCCACCCCCGGGTGCTTGTTCAATTCGGCGGATTCTTTCGCATTGATCCGGTAAGGTGCGTTTATGATCTTACGCTCGACAGTAAGCTTGCCGACATCGTGCAGATACCCAGCGACTGCGGCGCCCTCGACCTCTTCTTTACCCCATCCGAGCTCCGACGCGATGATCTCGCTGAACTTGCCTACGCGGACGGAATGGCCTTCAGTGTATTTATCCTTGCAATCGATGGCCGCGGCGAACGCCTTTACCGTATCGTGGTATGTCGAGCGCATCTCGTCGAAAAGCTGCCGGTTCTCCTCGGCATGTCGCTCGATCTCCGCCATTAGATTTCGTTGTGCGATCGCCACGCCGATGTGCTGTCCCATCGCGCAGACGATCTCCTTTTCGTACGAGGTGTAAGCTTCGCCGGTCGCTTTCTCGCCCAGAAATAGTGCTCCAACTATCTCCTCACGGACCACTAAGGGGACGAATAACTGGAGCCCGCGGTCGGCAAAACTCACATCGTAGATCTGAAAGAAGGGCAGGACCTGAGCTTCCGCTATCTCAATAGGGTGCAGGCCGTTCGTCAGGAACTGCCTCTCATCCTCGGTTGTAAGGGTTAGACTTAGGGGGAAGTCGTCTCCAAGTCCACGTACCGCCACCAAGTTCAACTCGTGCGCATATCTCGAATATCGGGCGGCCGCCCCACGCATAATGCCGATCGCCCCGGAAAGCAGATGAAGGGAGGTACGGATCGTTTCCTGAAAGCTATTCTTATTCGTGATCTCATGGCCAAGTTCGGCGAGAGCGCCGAACGCGTGGATGAGTTTGTGGTCATCATGATCGTGATTCGTGAATCGTGAATCGTGAATCGTAGTCATTAGCCTAACTTTCCTTTTAAGTGTCTTGATAATCCAGTGATCATTCGCCCGATATTGTCCAAGGCGCTCGAAGAAGTCATGAAATCCGAATCTGATATGTAGCCCAGCCGGTTGGCGATCACCAATTCTGTTTCTACATCGCTGGTTGACCCCTGAGCAATGGACAAGAACCGTAAGAAGTCCTTATCCGTTTCGCCTGCAGCACCCTCAGCAATATTCGCGGGTATGGATACCGACGCACGCGTTATTTGCGAAGTAAGACCAAATTTTTCGTCTTTCGGAAAGAACTCGGTCATCCGATAGACTTCTACAACGAAGTCAACTGACTTTGACCAAACATCAAGTTTTAGGTGGGAGCGCATATTAGTTTTCTATTCACGAATTACGATTCACGAATCACGCTACACGATGGTTACATGCTTGGTTAGTCCCAACATGTCAAAGAGCTCGACGGTGTCTTCATTCATATCTGAGAAGACCACGCTTGCGCCGTTCTTGCTCGCAATGTCGATGACCCCTAAAAGGATCGAAACGCCAATGCTGTTCACGAGCTCTGTCTGAGCGAAATTCACGACGAGTTCCTTGCATCCGGCAGCGAGGCGGCGTTTACACTCATATTCGATCTGCTCGCCTGAAAGCTTGTTCAGGTAGTCCCCAGCGACAATGACGGAGCGTTCCTCGACTCCATCGGCGGCCGGCACGGCGTTGGCTTGGATCACGTAAATTTCTTCCTTGTTTAATTTAGCGCAAGCGCTAGAAGGCCCTACTTGAGCACCATTTTTAACATATTAAGCGCTAGCGGGCAATAGAAAAGCGGAGTTTTAAGCGCGATTTACGCGAAAAATGCCAAAAAACCGCTTTATATCGCTGTAGTGTTAAACAAACCGGGTCTTAAACGCTATATATTGGGCTCGTAAGGAGTCCGTCCAAGCTCCTCCAGGACGGGCTTGAGCTGCTCGACGACCATGTTGTGACAGGCACCATTGGAGGCGAGGATACCGTTGCGGTTCTGAAGATCCGCCCGGTCGTATTTCAGCGGGAGGCCAAAAATATCGGTAAACTTGCCACCGGCCTCTTCCAAGATCAGCTGCGGAGCGCATGTGTCCCAGATCTTTGTACGGGGTCCGGGGTGGATGTACACGTCGCAGATCCTGTCGGAGATCAAGCCTGCCTTCACACCTACCGAGCCGCGGCGGATCATATTCTTGATCCCCAGGGCTTTTACGACCTTGCCCATTTTAGGGCTCGGGTGATTGCGCGACATTGCAAGCGTGAGCTCGTCCATATGACACCGTGAAGATACGGTCAGCCTGCGTGGCACCTGGCCGCCCCGGAGCGTGAACGCCCCGTCGCCTTTGACGGCGAAGGTGAGTACGTTGTGCGCAGGCTCGTAAACCACGCCGAGGATCGGCACCCCGCTCTCGGCCAAGCCGATCTGTACAGCAAAATCGCCATCCCTTTTAACAAACCCCGCGGTACCATCGATGGGATCGATTATCCAGACCCGCTTAGCCCCGATGCGGGTCTCGACATCATCGCGTTCCTCTTCGGAGAGAATGGCGTCAGCGGGGAATGTCGCCGTAAGGCCCTTCACGATGATCTGGCTCGCGATACGATCGGCCTCGGTGACCGGTTCGTACATATCGTCCGCCCCAAGCTTCTGTTCGGTGAGAAATTCAGTCGAATAGACGTCCATGATGGCCTTTCCGGCCATCAGAGCTAGGAGTTTTGCCGTTTCGAGTTCGCGAGAAGGCATTACATAAAATGTAACATTTCGGAGGCTTAACTGTGTTCGCCGACATACTTGCGCGGAAAAGCGGCGAATGCAGCACATCCGCCGCTTTCTTCTTATTAGGGAAGGTTTACTGGATGGTCCGTCTCGGCGTGGTCGTCCGGGTGGTTGACGGGCTGCCGAGAAGCTTGATCGGGACCGTGGTCATTCGTCCATTCCTATAGACCTCGAAATTCACCGTATCGCCGATCTGCTTCTTATCCAAAAAGCGATAAAGGTCGTCAAGGTCGTTGAACTTTTGTCCTTCCGCCGAGACGATGATATCGCCAATGCTGCCGTCGTTGCCGATCCCCTTTACGCCTGCTCGCTCGAGCGAGCCGCCCGGTACGGTCTGATATACAAGCAGGCCCGAATCGACCGGCACGCGATAGCCTTTCTGCCTCAATTCCTCAATAGCGGGAAGAGTGGCTCCAAGACGGGGACGCTTGAATTCGCCGTACTGGATCAGCTGAGGGACGACGCGTTTGGCCGTGTTAACAGGGATAGCAAAGCCAACTCCGACCGAACCTCCCGCAGGCGCGAGGATCTGTGAATTAATGCCGATCATTCGGCCAAATTTGTCCAGTAGAGGTCCACCGGAGTTCCCGGGATTGATCGAAGCGTCCGTTTGGATCGCAGCATCGATCGGGCGGCCGTTTCGGGCCTTGATAGGACGCTGCAACCCCGAAATAACTCCCGTCGTTAGCGTACGGTCAAGACCGAAGGGATTCCCGATAGCGAGCACCTTTTGGCCGACGGTCAACTTATCAGAATCGCCGAACGGCACGACCGGAAGTCCCGGCGGCGGATTATCCAGTTTGATGACCGCAAGATCGGTGTCCGGGTCTGTGCCTACCACCGTCGCCGGGTAGGTCTTGTCGCCTCCGAAGGAGACGGTGAGCTTTTGCGCATCTTCAATCACATGGTAATTCGTGAGAATATCGCCATTCGCGTCGATGACCGAGCCGGAGCCGGTACCCTTACCTTCCTGCTCATTTCCCCAGAAGTCCTGCGTGACCGAAGTCGAAGTAATAAATGCGACGCCAGGACTGATAGCCTTGTACACCTCGATGTTGTTCTGCTCGTCAGACACCGTGGATGGATCGGAAATACCCGGGGGCGCCTGTTCAGCGAAGGTAATGCCCGAGTTATCGCTGCTGGACCAAAGTTTACCGCCGAAATTGTAAAGAAGAGCGGTCGCCCCGACCGCAATGAGGGCGGAAGAAAATGCGAGCAGGATCACCTGTCTCGCCGATAAATGATAAACAGAATTCCTTGCCATAGATCCACCTATTGAAACTGTATAAAAACCAAAAATATATCAAGGATTTGATGCCTTTGGCAGTTCCGCACGTTTCCTGTTTACGCAAAAAGAGGACCCGGTGTTTCCAAGCGGAACACCGGGCCGGGGAAGCCAGAACATGGCAGGAGATCAAATAATGACTGCGAGCAATTGACCGGGGATATTTGCCACAGTTTGCATAAATGTGTTGGAGACGTAGCCGAATGCGGACAGTCCGGTGAAAAGGTGTATTCCCATGAGACCGATATAAACCGCGAGTGCGACTGCGAGGCCGTAGCGTGCCAGGCGCTTTCGCCGGGCCATATAGATCACGACGGCGGCGACAGCACCAATCGTTATCTTTACGCTTAGGAAAGGGCCATTGCCGATTTCCAACAAGCTGGCCATCAACTGATTGCTTTCCGTCGCAACCCCGCTGCGCACCCAAACGATGGTCAAGACGGCGTCAAGCAAATTCAAGGCGAACAGTAGAATGGTCGGCGCCAATAGCTGCATAAACTTGTTTAAACTCGGCCCTGAATGACTCGACCCCCGGTTTCTTACGCCGGGGGCCTGGCCTCAAAGAGACTGTGTAATGTTGTTGTCGCTCAGAATATATGTCTAATCAAACGTAATTTCAAAAAAGCGAAAACTTTTTTGAGAACATTCTTAAATGCTATTCTGACGCCAAGCCCGTTTACTGATAAGAAGCGAATTCTCGGCAACGGGATGCCGGGCATTTCATCAAAGATAGCGCCGGCTCCCCCTGAATTCGCGGCACTGTTAAGACTGCACCTACGAGGAGAGAGGAGTCATGAAAACGACCATCAATTATCTAAGTATTGCGTCGCTCGCTGTAGTTTTGGCAGCGGTGGGTTCTGTCAGCGTTTTCGCTCAGAAGCCGGTTCTTCATCACCGGCCGGTAGTGAAGAAAAAGATCATCCATCCGGTCAAACCTGCGGAGCCGCTCTATTCTGTCGCGACGGGTACGATCATCCGGGCAAGGATGAATAACACGATCAGTTCGAAATCAGCACGCGTCGGCGACACCTTTACGGTCACTGTCACCGAACCTATTTATGCATCAACGGGCGCCGTTGTCGCTCCGATAGGCAGCACGATGACCGGCCGGGTCGATACCGTGACCCCGGCGGCGAAAGGCGGCAAGGTCGGCCAGATCGACGCACATTTTATCCGGCTTACATTGCCTAACGGCCGGTCGCGCACGATCAATGGTTCGCTGACTGACCTTACCCAGGGTAAGACGACCAGCGACAATGAAGGGACGGCTTCCGGGAAGAATATGGGCCATCGCAAGGTGGTCTTCATCGGAGGAGGTGCAGCAGGGGGAGCGATCCTGGGAGGCGCCTTTGGCGGGCCTAAAGGAGCCCTGATCGGCGGACTGCTTGGCGCAGGCGGCGGGTTTCTCGGTGACAAGCTGCTGAAGGGTGAGGAAGCTGAGGTCAGATCGGGAACTGAATTCGGGGTTTACCTTAATCAGGCGATCTCTCTGCCGAAGTTCGCGGAGGTTACGGGACCGATCAATCCCTAGTTTTTGCGAAGAGAAATAGGAGGCCGCGGCGAAAGTCGCGGCCTTTTTGGTTAGCGATGAGGAGATTCCAAAAGCTGCAGGAATTTCTTTGCCGCGAGCGAAAGGCTGTGATCGCTGCGATGTATGACACCGACGGAGCGAACCCAGTACTTCTCGGCTAAGGGTATAACGGCTAGTGTGCCGGCCTTTTTGGCTTCGGCGACGGCGGGTTCGGGAACGATCGCTAGTCCGAATCCGACCTCGACGGCGCGCTTGATCGTCTCGATATTGTCGAACTCGGCGATCTTTTTAACCTCGACATTATTGGCCTTGAAGATCTTGTCCATAGCTTTGCGAGTCGGCACATCCCGCTCGAAATGCACAAAATCCTGTCCGTCGAGATCGGTCACTTTGACCTTCGACCGAGACGCATACTTGTGGTCGGGCGGTGCAATAAGGACGAGCCGGTTATCAGGCATGTGAGTGATGGTCAATCCTCGCTTCGGCTCGGGCAGCGCGAGAATGCCGAGCTCGACGCTGCCGTTTAAGACATCGCGTACGACGCGTGTTGAACGAACGTATTCAAGATCGATCTTCGCCGCAGGGAACTTGGTCATGAATTCACGAACCTTTGCAGGCAACTCGTGGAGCCCGACGCTGTAAACAGTCGCGACCTTCACTGTGCCGCCGATCTTGCCCACCACGCCCCTTAGACTTTCGTGTAAGTGCTCGTAGGCCTCAAGTACATGCTTGGACTCACGATAAAAGACCTCACCCGCGGGAGTAAGCTTGACTTCGCGGCGGCCGCGTATCCGCTCGAGCAAGCGTCGCTTGAACTTGTCCTCGAGCGTTCGAATCTGCTGGCTTACAGCAGACTGCGTGATGAAATTGCGCTCGGCGGCTAGCGAAAAGCTTTCAAGATCCACGAGATCACAATATACCTTGAGGGTTTCGATGTGCATCGGAAGATATTAATTTGTCTTAATGTTCTGTGCAAGCGTATTCATTTCCCCTTATAACTAGGACCCTTTATACTCTAGGTTTTGCAGGAAGCTTAATGTTTTCGGTTTTCAGCGTATCGGGCAGGCTTGGTATGATGAAACCAAACGCAGTCATACCGGTGCAGGCAACCGTTTCTTGAGAGAATGGCCATTCGCTTTAGCACAACTTTCCTATTGAGGAAGCTTCATCAGCTGACGGGGATCGTTCCGCTCGGGCTGTTTTACTTCGTTCACGTTTACACCAATTCGGAGGCGCTGAACGGTCCGAAGGTCTTTAATGACCACGTGCAGGACATCCATAACATGGCGTACCTGCTGTTCATCGAGGTGTTCGGGATATTCCTCCCGCTGCTTTTCCATTCGATCTATGGCGTGATCATCTCGGGGGAAGCGAAGTTCAATGTGATGAGTTATGGGTATGGGCGAAACTGGTTCTACCTCCTCCAGCGGATCACGGGCGGGTATCTGTTCCTCTTCCTTCTATTCCACATCCTGAACTTCAGGTTTGGATTGATCCCCGGCCTTAACATGACCCCCGTCGCAGGACACGCAGATCAGGCTTACTCGATCGTGTCAGGGGAATTTCAGAGTGCCGCTATTCTGAGCGTTTATATTCTCGGTGTGCTCGCGACCGCATGGCACTTGGCGTACGGGTTCTTCTTGTTTGCGGTAGATTGGGGCATTGTGATCGGGCAAAAGGCCCAGCGCGTGACGCTCGCCGGGTCGCTGATGCTGGCCCTGCTGCTTGGCGTTGTTGGGGTAAATGCCGTGTTTGCTTTCCGCAGGCCATGTGGATTGCTGCCTCAGGCTTTATGCGAAGCCCCTCGAGTGAATCCCCCCGGAGGATCGGGAGCGACCAAATTCTAGGTATGGCTACTGGATCAAAGATAGCGATCGTTGGCGGGGGCCTTGCCGGCCTCGCTGCGGCAATGAAGATCGCGGAAGCAGGTCATGAGGTCGACCTTATCTCGGTCGTGCCGGTCAAGCGTTCGCACTCGGTGTGTGCACAAGGCGGTATCAACGGAGCGGTCAATACGAAGGGCGAGGGAGATTCGACCGCGAAGCATCTCGATGACACCGTTTATGGCGGTGATTTTCTCGCGAACCAACCGCCCGTTAAGCGCATGTGCGACATGGCGCCGCAGATAATCTATCTTTTCGATCGGATGGGCGTGCCATTCTCCCGGACGAAAGAGGGACTCATGGATTTTCGCCGCTTTGGCGGGACCTTGCATCACCGAACGGCGTTCTCGGGTGCATCCACGGGGCAGCAACTGCTTTATGCGCTGGATGAACAGGTGCGGAAGTGGGAAGTCGCGGGAAAGGTCAATAAATACGAGGGTTGGGAGATGCTCTCGTTGGTGCTCGACGATCACCAGGTCTGCCGCGGTCTCGTCGCCATGAATCTGCAGACGCTGGAGCTCAAGTCATTCGCGGCCGACGCCGTCATTATGGCGACGGGAGGCCCCGGCCTCATATTCGGCAAATCAACTAACTCGATGACCTGCACGGGCAGTGCAACGGCCGCATGTTACCAACAGGGTGCGCGCTACGCTAATGGCGAGTTCATTCAAGTTCACCCGACGTCCATCCCGGGCGAAGACAAGCTTCGCCTGATGAGCGAATCCGCGCGCGGCGAGGGCGGGCGCGTTTGGGTGCCCAAGGCAGACGGCGATACACGAAACCCGCGCGATATTCCCGAGAACGAGCGCTGGTATTTCCTCGAGGAAAAATATCCAGCGTACGGGAACCTCGTCCCACGCGATATCGCAACACGTGAGATCTTCCAGGTCTGTCTCGAAGGACACGGCGTTGCTGGCGAGAATCAGGTCTATCTTGATCTTACGCATATTCCGGCGGAGGTTCTTACCGAACGTCTGGGGGCGATCCTCGAGATCTACGAGATGTTCGTAGGTGACGATCCGCGATTCGTGCCGATGCGGATATTCCCGGGGGTTCATTACTCGATGGGTGGGTTGTGGGTCGATTTTGAGCAGAGGACGAACATTCCTGGACTCTTTGCCGCCGGCGAGTGCGATTACTCCATCCATGGTGCGAATCGCTTGGGTGCAAACTCACTCGTCTCGTGTGTTTACGGTGGATTCACGGCGGCTCCGTCCGCGATCGAATACGCAAAGAATATCGAGCGGGGTAGGACCGAAACGAACGGCATTCACGCATCAGAGCTTCGACGCCAGCAGGAGATCAACGACGCTATCATCAAAGGGTCCGGCGGCGAGAATCAGTACAAACTGCACGAAGAGCTGGGGAAGGTAATGACAGATAACGTGACCGTCGTCCGGTATAACGATCGCCTACAGGCGACCGATGACAAGATCCGAGAACTGCAGGAACGATCTAAGCGGATCTCGATAAACGACTCGAACCTCTGGGCAACACAGGCAGTACCCCACGCTCGGCAGTTCCAGAATATGCTTGAGCTTGCTCGCGTGATCACGCTGGGAGCCCTGAACCGAAACGAATCGCGCGGGGCACATTATAAGCCTGATTTTCCTGAGCGTGATGACGATACTTTCCTCAAGACAACGATCGCCGAATACGCGGCTGAGGCTCCCGTGCTGAGTTACGAGCCGGTCGACATATCGCTTATTCAGCCAAGGAAACGGGACTACTCCTCAGGTAAGAAAACATCACCTCCGGGCACGGCCGATCGTCCGACCGGAGTTAAGGAGACCCGGCCAAACGATCCGGCCAATAAGGAAGAATTCGGGGTGAAGGAATGATGGACGGCTCACATCACGAGAAAAGACGCCTCGAGAATCCGCCGGCGACGATCAAGTTCAAGATCCAGCGCCGCGAGCGCGAAGGTGCACCGAGCCGCTATGAGACTTTCGAACTGCAGTATCGGCGTAACTTGAATGTGATATCGGCCCTGATGGAGATCCGCAAAAATCCCGTTACGGTCGAGGGCAAACAGACTACGCCCCCCGTTTGGGATATGTCCTGCCTTGAGCAGGTCTGCGGTATCTGCACGATGGTGATAGACGGCCGCGTAAGGCAGTCATGCTCGGCGTTGATCGACGACCTTCTCTTAGCGTCGGGCGGCGATACGATCACTCTTCAACCGATGTCGAAATTCCCGAATGTCCGTGACCTAAAGGTCGATCGATCGAGAATGTTCGGCCACCTGAAACAGGTCCAGGCATGGATCGAGCTCGACGGAACGTACGATCTCGGGCCTGGTCCTCACATTCCGAATGAGATCGCTCAGGAGCGGTACGCGTATTCACGCTGTATGACGTGTGGATGCTGCCTTGAGGCGTGTCCGCAGTACGACGGCGATAATTATATCGGTCCTCAAGCGATCGCGCAGGCACGGCTTTTTAACATGCACCCCACGGGCCGGATCACTGAGGAAGAGCGCCTTAACGGCCTTATGGGCGATGATGGGATCACCAACTGCGGAAACGCCCAGAACTGCGTCAAGGTCTGTCCTATGAACATTCCCCTTACAAAAGCTATTTACGAAACTAACCGCGATATCACTGTCGACGCTCTTTTTGGTTGGCTGAAAAAGTAAGGTCACATGGTCATTCCCATATGTTCCTCTGCCGCGAAGGGCACTATACCCTTCGCATCGCCCTTTCCCCTCTCAGCGATGAAGGCCTTGGCCTCGCGCGCGCTCAACGGTTTGGAAAAGTAATAACCCTGTCCGTATTCACAGTTTAACTTTGAAAGCTCGATGAGCTGATCCGTGTTTTCGATCCCTTCGGCCACCACCTTCATCTTGAGGTTTTGTGCGAGACGTACGATCGTGTTCACGATCTCGCGATGTTCTTCACTCTGTACCATGCGGCGGATAAACGAGCGGTCGATCTTGAGATAGTGAACAGGAAGGCGGTGAAGATAGCTTAGCGACGAGTAGCCTGTCCCGAAGTCGTCAAGACAAATGTCGATACCGAGTTCCTGAAGCTTACCCAGGATGGCGACGGCAAGCTCAGTATTCTCCATGATGTGGCTTTCGGTGATCTCGAGTTTCAAAGAGCGTGGATCGAGGCCGGTCTCCCGCAGCTTCGCAGCGATCTTCTCCGCAAGATCCAGCTGAAGGAATTCCTTCGACGAAAGGTTGACGCTCATTACGAGATCCGACGCCGCGCCGATCTTGGAACGCCAGTCGCAAAGCTGTCGGCAACTCTGATCGATCACCATTTGGCCCAATTTCATGATCAAGCCGTTCTCTTCCGCGACAGGGATGAATTCTTCAGGCGGTATCAATCCGCGTTCGGGATGCAGCCATCTCACGAGCGCTTCAAATCCAAAAAGAGCACCGGTCTGAAGGCTGAGTATTGGCTGATACACTACGCTGAACTGGCCCTGCTCCATCGCCGCCCGCATTTCAGTCTCGATCTGGAGACGGCGGCTCGCGTGCTTGTGCATCGCAGTGTCGAATATCGCGTATTGAGCCTTCCCTTTCGATTTTGCAGTGTACATCGCGATGTCGGCGGCACGAAGCATTTCGTCGGCACTTTTGGGACATGAAGTGCTAAGCGCGATGCCTATGCTGGTCGATGTAAATATCTCGCGTCCGCCCAGATCAAACGACGTCTTGAGATCATTTTGGATCCGCTCGGCGATCAAAAGCGCCTCAGCGGTATCGGCAAGCTCTGAGACAAGAATGGCGAATTCATCTCCACCGAGCCGTGCGATCAGGTCGCCTGCCCGCGTGCAGTTCTCCAAGCGGCGAGCGATGTACTGGAGAAGATGATCACCCTCAGCATGCCCTAGCGAATCATTGATGACCTTGAACCTGTCAAAGTCGAGATAAAGCACTGCGAAAGGCCGCCCTTTTCGGCTTTTGTCATGATTGACCGCCCTCTTGAGGTGGTCCATGAAAAGCATCCTGTTCGCCAGACCCGTGAGCGGGTCGTGAAAAGCATTGTGAAGGAGCCGTTCTTCAGCCCGTTTGCGATCAGTAACGTCAGTGACTATGCCGAGGCGCGCGTCACGGCCCTCGAAGCTGATAGCGAGGGCGGAGATCTCCACGTCAAAGACGGTACCGTCCTTCTTCATATGCCGCGCGTGCCGCGAGACCTCAGCCTCTGTTCCGGAGGCGGCAATGAAGTCCATCAAGTCTTTAACTTCTTCACCAGGTCGGATGTCGGTGATCGACAACTCGGTGAATTCTTTGCGCGTGAATCCGTAGAGTGCCACGGCGGCGTCATTGACGGCGAGAAACTTTAGGGTCTCCGCGTCGTGCACCCACATAGGACATGGGTTCCGGTCGAACAAAAGCCGGTATCGCGCTTCGCTCTCGAGAAGTCCCAATATCTGCTGCTCGTGTTCGCAGCACTTATCGTCGGTAGTATTTTCTTTCTTTGATCGAGACATCGGGTGGGGAGGAGACACCGCTGGCAGGGGCACAGCGAGGCCGGAGGCAAATGTCATTCGCGCAGGCAGTGAGGGCGTGATGACACGCGAATCATCACACGGCCTATTTTACACCGCGCAAACGCTATTTAACAATCTTTTTTTATGCGAGTTATGGTTTAAGAGGGGGTGCTTCTTTTGGACTTAGACTTCGAAGGTGTGCCACGATCTTTTGGATCAACCAGTCAGGGGTAGACGCTCCCGCCGTAACGCCGACCCGCTCAACCCCCACGAGATCAGCGGCGTCGATCTCGTCCTCGGTCTCGATCAGGAAGCTCTTTTTGCACTGTTCTTTACAAACCGCAAGCAATTTGACGCTATTTGAGGAGTGGCGGCCGCCAATTATGTAAAAAGCGTCGACCATGCCGGCCAAGGCTCGGGCTGCATCCTGCCTGTCGCGGGTGGCAGAGCAGATCGTGTTGACCACCTGAACTTCATCGTCGGTATGAGATCTGACCGCTTCCGCAGTATCAAAGAAGGTCTTGGCCTTGATCGTGGTTTGAGAGACCACGAGCGGCCTTCGCAGGCGAGGCAGGCCGGAAACCTCAGTTTCATCCCGGATCACAAAAGCATGGTTCGGGGCATATCCTTTCACTCCGATCATTTCCGGATGATCGGGGCTTCCTACAACGACTACGTGGCGATCCTCTGCTGCGGCCCGCGCGGCCAGCTTTTGAACCCTTGTAACGAAAGGACAAGTCGCGTCGACAACTTTTGACGCCTTATCCTCCAGCTCACGCTGCACGTCAGGAGTTACGCCATGAGCACGAATGACGGCTGTTTCGCCCCTACCGATCTGCACAGGCTCGCTGATGGTCGCAACGCCCTCTGTACTAAGCCGGTCCATTTCCTGTTCGTTGTGAATAAGCGGACCCAAACTCCTGACCGTGTCTCCGGCGGCGATGGCATCCTCAACCATCTCCACGGCCCGCTCCACGCCAAAGCAAAATCCGTATTCATCAGCTAACAGTACTTGCATTTCAACAAATGTTTAATTATTTTCTAACTGCTCCCGCAAAGCAAAAACCAGTCTATCAAATGGCTGATACAAACGAAACAACTTCCCGAAGCTGCCGCTTCCTGGACGAATCGTGCTTTACGCAACTGTACGAAACGTTCATCGAGGCATTTTCCGACTATGTATTTCCGTTCGCGCTTACGGAGCAGCAGTTCAGAAATCACATCAACCTGAACGGCGTCGATCTGACACGGACGGTGGGGTGTTATGAAAACACCCGATTAGTGGGCTTTTCATTGAATGGATTTGGAACGTGGGACGGGGTTTCGACCGTTTATGATGCGGGCACGGGAGTAATACCGTCGGCCAGGCGGCGCGGCATAAGCGCGGCGATGTTCGAGACGATGCTTCCGGTTTTTAGGAGTGAGGGTGTTAAACAGTTCCTGCTTGAAGTTATTACGACGAATACGGCGGCGATCCGGCTTTACGAAAAACTTGGTTTCGAACATTCGCGCGAACTCGCATTGATGCAGTGCGACAAGGTGATCGAGCACAATGAATCTTCCACGATCGTTGAAGTTCGAGAAATTGCTGACCCTGATTGGGATTTGATGGCTTCCTTCTGGTCGGGGCGGCCCTCGTGGCAGAATTCGGTCGCGGCAATGAAGCGCAGCCTGACGCTCAAGACCATTCTCGGCGCGTTCGTCGACGATGAACTGGTGGGTTACGTCGCTTCGTCCGCCAATTATGGACGCATCGCGCAGATGGCCGTCTCTCCGACCCATCGCCATAGAGGAATCGGAAAAGCGCTTCTCAAACGAATTCAGGAGATGACCACTACCGGCTATTCGCTGCAGATCATCAATATCGACAAGTCCCTGACCGAAACGATCGGATTTTTTGAGAAGTGCGGATTTTACGAGAGGCTAGCTCAACACGAGATGATGGCCCGTATCTGATCACCGGACAGGGTCGCGAAGGACGGCATCGGACGCAGCGGATGCGATGGCGGCTGCTTGAGGGTTGGAAGAACGGAGATTCGCGAGTTGCCGCAAAGCCTCACCCGTGCGCGACAGGAGGCGGACGAGATCCCCTTCTTCGGCTTTAGTACGGTCCACAAGCTCGTCCCATACCATTCCCTGCGTCCATCGCTCAGCTGCCGCCGCTGCGGAGTAGTTGATGTCTTCTATGGGTTCGACGCCGTTCTTCCATTCCGCGTTTGAGACGGTCACAACGATGTCCTCGAGATCCGCGAGGACCTCATTCATCGAGCGCGATGTCCGCATTTCGCCGTAGCTGCGTTCGGCGTCGGCAGCGACGGCCGCCATCAGGCCCGCTGCATGAGGTAGGCTCAATCCGTCGAAAAGACCATCCTTCAACGCCTCACCGATAAGCAGCGGCCGGTCGATGCGCAGGTCCGCGAGCCACTTTCCGCTTTCAGTCACCTCTTCCTTTTCAATATCCAAGTAGCCGAAGTGATCGAGAACGCGGGCCTTTGCGCGGAAGGGTTCCCAAATCCGTTCTCCTAGCATCTCAGCTCCATCGGAACGTTTCCTGTCTGCACGCTGCCGCCGGCTATCGCGAAAGGCGTAGCTCTTTTCCGTGATCTCACGGACCTGCTCAAAGCTGCCGAACGCATCCAACAAATTCAGCAAGCTGATGTAAGTAGCCCGGAACTGGCTCTCAAGAGGATCGGGCGGAGCTTTTAGCAGCTCGGCGATCTTCTTAGGATTCTGAAACTGGCCTGGTACAAGGATGACAAAACCAACATTGTCGCGCCCGCGACGACCGGCGCGTCCCGTCATTTGCTGGAGTTCGCTGGCAGTGAGTGGTCGCCAGCCATCATTGCCGCGGGTGTCCGCGTTACTAATGACGACAGTCCGGGCTGGAAAATCCACTCCCGCCGCGACCGTAGAAGTTGCAAACAGAGCGTTGAGAAGCCCCGCAGACATCATTCGCTCTATGAGGAGTTTCCAGGAAGGAATATGGCCAGCATGATGAGCGGCAACTCCAGACCGGACGATGAGTCCGGCATGCTTGTGATCTGCGATCTCCGGGTTTTCAGCAAGGAATTCGTCGAAGATCTCCTTTCTCCTTAGCTGACGCTCTGGATCTGCACGCTGTGATTTGTCTGCCGCTACTTCGGAAGCTGCCTCATCGCACCTTCGACGGGTGGGCATGAAAACTATTGCCGGCAGAAGGTCGAAGTTGCGGAGAGCCTTGACCAGCTTCGGAGGTGAGATCTCAGAGCGCCGCGGGTCCATACGATCAAAGGATATTCACAGCACGGGCGGCAAGCAAAGCAAGAACGGTAAGTGAGATGACCGATTGCAGCATCATCAATATCTTTGCCCAGCGAGCGAGAACCGGGACGTCTGTCGGCGAGAACGCGGTGCTCGTGTTGAAAGCGAGGAAGAGATAATCAAAAAAGTTTGGCGACCAGTCACTCTCCCCAGCGGCGTCTTTTTCAGCCGTGGACATCGTCATTTGAGGAAAGAGAAATGAACCGTCGGTGTGCGCCAGGCGTTTGTCACGCGAGTGAGGGCCGCCGGCGTCCAGCCGCCAGTACCATAGCGTAAACACAAGGACGTTCGTCGCCCAAAGAGCCGCGGCCGACGTTAGCAGCTCGGTGGGCGTTTCTTTGTGTTCGGGGAGAGCCTTTACCAACAGTACCACCGAGGCGATCATCCCCACAGTTACCAAGCCTGTTACGAAAAAGCCGAGAATACGATTAAGCTCATGATGTTTCGTCGCGTGTGTTATGACCGTCGGAATCACAAGCGCGACCACGAGCGCAGGAAAAACCCAACGAGGGCCAACGATGAGCGCCTCGGGCAGAGCAAAATAAAGGCCGGCTACGGCGAGTACCGCCACTAGAGCGGGCCACCGTGGCTCGGGGTCGTATAA
>JAFAOW010000062.1 GCA_019247455.1 Acidobacteriota bacterium
GACCATCTTGCCGCCGGCAACGCACGGTATGTAATAATGCAGCTCCTGACGGATGATATTGCGGCCGTAATGGTGTCCGTTGCCGTTCCCGTTGCCGTTCGATTCGGTGATTTCGATCTCCTGAGTTTCGATCTCATCCGCGCGGACTACTCCTTTAGCGGCGGACTTTTGCCGGATCATCGAGCGGAAATCAGCGGGCATCCGGTACTCGGAGCTGAGGCCCACGGATTTGGCCAGGCGATAATGTTCAGGGGAAAGTTCGTCCTCAACGAAGACGGCGACCTTTTCGACGTCGAGCACCTGGCGAAGGCGTTCGGTAAGTCCTTCAAGAAGAGGATCGAATTCAGTGGCCCCGGACAGCGTTTTGCCGAAATCGAGCAGGCCCTGACGAAGGTCGTAGCGCTCGCCGTAGAAAAATCTATCCGCCTTTTCCTGCAGCCATTTCTTTAGCGGCTCGCTCAAGAGGATGATCCCGCCCATAGCAACGATCGCGATGATCGCGCGAAGGGTGATCTCAGTCGTCGAAAGATTGTTGCCGACCGCGAGAAACACCAGTCCTAACGCCACGGCACCGATCATCATCGCGATCGCAATGGTGGTCATCGCATAAACCAGTGCGCGGCGGACGACGACGTCGACATCCATCAAACGATAGCGAACCACCGAATGACCAAAGCTCAGGGGGATCAGTGCTAGCGGCAATGTTGTGATCGCCTTGCTGAAATTATCGTCCTGGATCGGGAATGCCAGCTTCTCAAAAAGCTGCATTAATACTATGGGTACGACGGCCGCGATGGTTCCCCACATAGCCCACTTGAGCCTTTGCCGCACCACCGGCTGTTTGCTCTTGAAGACACGCCAGATCAGCAGGGCACCGCCCGCAGAGATACCGAGGACAAAATGGTAATAGTTCAGGCGATACAGCCAGGAGAATAGATCGATCCTGTCGCTCAAGCGCGCGAGGAACTCAGTAAGCGCCGTTTCCTGGAAAAGCTGCGGGAAGACCGAGACAAAGATCAAGACGAGCGAGAACACCGCGGCAGGAACGTACAGGGCGTACGTTCGCCAGCGCTGCTCTGAAAAAACGGCGCTCCGGACCGGATACCTGATGCAGAAATGCAGGAACAGCGGCACGAAGAAAGCGAGCGCCATGTTGTCGAGCAGATCGACCGCGAGGTCAAAATCGCGGCCTGTACCGATCGCGGTAAAGGTATGGAAAATGAACGCGGCCAGACAAACGGTGGCGAAGTGGAGAACAAAGGGTGCCTGACTTCCCTGCTTTAACAGCACGAAAAGTCCGACGCCGAGCCACACGAGGCCGACAATGCCGAGAAAGATGATCGTCGGGGTCCATCGCGGTACCGAGTCGATGTGCCGCAGGTCCGCGAAGTAGTAGTTGTTCGCTGAAGCGTAAGATGTTTTTTGGTAAAGATAGGTCAGGCTGCCATCGACGCCAGCCGTGTCGAGATACATCTGTACGTCAGCTGGTGAGGTAACCTCCTCGGTCGAATCACTGTCGAGGCCAATACCGATCAGCTTGTCACCCACCGCAATGCCGGCGCGAGACCCCGCGAATCCCGGCTTTACCTTTTCGGCATATACTCCGTCAGCCCGCTGCGCCCAAAGGACCCCATCTGTAGGCGGCAGTTTCTGGAAAGCACGCTGCGACAAGTTGAGAGCGCCGCCTGCCACGAACAGGACGCACGCTAAGAGCCAGACCAGGCTCCAACTTGTCAGTGTCTTTTCCTTCATCTCGTCGTCATCGGCAGGGCAAACTTCACCGTAAGTTTCAGAACGCAAAAAGTATTCCAATCAAGCATGTTCAAGCGGGCGCGCTTCGTGCCGAATTTTCCTGATAAATCGTGAGTTTCGCGAGCAAAATCGCGGCAAGGGGATGGTTGGCGTTCAGCATTTTGCTTGAGCATCCGAGATTTTGGAAATAAATTAGCCACCTAACACGACACACACCTCAGCGGTCTTTTTACGAGACCGAGAAGAGAGAGTGTCGTTTTAGGTGGCAATTATTAAAACCGGACCTGGATACCGCCCCGCAGCATACGGCCGACGCCGTTCAGGCGAAGCGTTCCTTCGTCCGTCGTAAGTCCAGATTGAAAATTGAACAGGTTCCGAGCGTCGACGATCGCCTGGGCATGGATCGGAAGACCGAACCTCGGCAACGCCTGCGTGACATAGACGCTCAGGCCGGGATCGTAGATGGCAAGACGGCCCTTGAAAGGGTCGATCGCGAAGATAGTGGCCTCAGGCGAAAGGCGGAATACCGTCTGGACATGGGTTCCAGTTTTGAGATCCGCAGCGAGTTGGGCAAAAAAGCTTTGGAATACGCCCCCCTCAAATATCTTGCTCGGGGATCCGAGGCCCTCCGGCGAGATATGCTGGCCGTTGCCAAAGGCGTAGCCGGCCGACGTGGTAAGAATGTCCGTAAGGCGCCGGGTGTAAACAACACGAGCACCGCGGGCACTGCCGGTCTGGTCGCTGACAAATTCGCTAAATCCGTCGCCGCCAAGCGTATTGAATGAAACTGCGTTGAAGCCGACTCCCCGCCCCGGTGTCGTGTCGAAGAAGAAATTCGCCTCGACGCTAGAGCGGTCATCGAGTACTCTTTCGACGCCGAACTCAAGCCTGCGGCTCTTGTTCATTTGCGGCTTGCCGTTCACGGTGACGAGATCATTGACCGCCACGGGGTCAGCAAAAGCGACCTGCTGTCCCTCGAGGTCGATGGCGTTAGCCCATGACTTTTCGACCGGAGCCGCCGGAGTGAATGCTGCGCGTAAACGCGTTCGCGCATCGACATCGTATTGGAAACCGATGCGAGGCGTAAAGGAAGAATCGCTGCCGGCGCCGACAAACTTAGAGTAATCGAGCCCAAGGATCAGGATCGCGCCGCTCTTCAACCGCCACTCATCAGTGCCCTGAAGCGAGACCTGGCCAAGAGCCTTATTGCCGACGGCGGAAGCCATCGTGCCCAGACGGCCGGCTGATCCGCTGATCCTGACCTGATGCTTCGCATTAGGGCGCAGCGTGAGATCCGTCTCAAAACGCTGCGGGGCATTTACGCCTTTTCCTGTCTGGCCTGCGAAAACGATCTCGGCGCTGCCGCCAAGCGGAACGAGCGTCGCCATGTTCACGCCGAAGAAACCGCCTTTGTCAGTGCCGGCGAAATACGTCTCGACCACGGTCTGGCCTTTTTTCGACGCCGGCTTGTCACTCTTCACTGCGATGGTTTCTTCAACGACCGGAGCGCTGCCGGCGCGGTTCTGATAGATCGAGCGCGACATCTGCGCCGCACGAATGCGCCACTTGGAGCTGTTTTTATCAGCGCGCTTCTCAGGCAGAGTGTTGCCGTTACCAGCCTTTTCGAGTTTGAAGCCGTAACTGACCTCGGCCGCTCTTCCGACCTCAACGCCAAGCAGCGTCATAGGGTTAAAGCCCTGAGCGACGGCAAGCACGGTGTATGTACCCGGAAGGATCCT
>JAFAOW010000175.1 GCA_019247455.1 Acidobacteriota bacterium
TCCGCGGCAAATATCAGGAGGATCAATGAAGTTTACGGTCCTCGGCAGCGGTTCGACCGGGAACGCGGTACTAATTTCATCCGACAAGACCAATGTCCTTGTCGATGCAGGTTTGAGCGCTCGCGAGATCATTCGGCGGCTTTTCGAAATGGGTGTCACATGTGAGGACCTCGACGCGGTGCTGATAACCCACGAGCACAGTGATCACGCCGGGGGGCTTCGCGTGCTAATGCAAACGGTGGATTGCCCGGTGTACATTTCCGCTCTGACGGAGGATGCGTACTACGATACCCGCGCGGGCGGCCAGAATGGCGACAGCGAATCCTCAAGAAGGAGGAGTGCTCTTCAGGATAGAACGGTTGAGATCGAGAGCGGCCGAGAATTTCGCATTGGCGACATCGACTTCAGGCCGTTTGCCGTGCCTCACGACGCAGTCGATAACTTTGGCTTCGTGGCGAAGCAAGACGGGGTAAAAGTTGCAACGCTAATGGACTTTGGTCACATAAACGATCTTGTTCGCGAATCGCTGCGTGGTTGTGACGCGATCGTCATCGAATCAAACCACAGTCGCGACATGCTCCGAACTTGCTCCGTTTACACGTGGGACCTGAAGCAGCGGATCCTTTCACAATATGGGCACCTGTCGAATGATGATCTTGCCGACTGGCTGCAGGTGGATTTTGATGGATGCGCGAGACATCTCGTTCTGGCCCATCTTTCGCAGCGAGCCAATGATCCTCACCTTGCACTGCTGACGGCGGAAACCGCCCTTCAAATGCGCGCGCCGCTCTTCCGAGCCGATACTAGCGTGACCGTATCTAGCCCGAAACGGCCGACCGACTGGATCTCTTTTTAGCCGACCAACTTGCGATCAAGGCTACCGGGAGGCCGACGAGCAGGGCGTGCCCGATAAAGCTGTTCAGCACAGAGCCAAAAGGCTCGATGGTCGTCCTCGGCCCTATCGCGGACAGGGGGATCACGACATTCTGCATCACGAGGTTAGCGACACAGCCGAACAATAGGCCGAAGAGCACCGGTCGCTCAACCTTCACAAGGTATCTGCTGACCAGGTAATAGGTGGTGGCGATACAAAACGCGACTACGAAATGAAGGAAAATTCCGAGTAGCGCCGTGGTCAGGCCGCCAGCCCGCGACGCGTCGCGGCCCAGAACTCCCGCCGCTGGTCCGTGCCACACGTCGGCAAAGGAGATGCCGTAATACAACGGGAAGAAGATACTCGCATCCAAAAAGTCCGCGATCCCTACGGCGAGCCCGCCAAAAACGATGGTTTGAAACGCAGATGGACGCCCACCTGCTGAGTCTGTATCGGTCAAAAATGTTCTCCTTTATCGGCTAAGATGCGCTGTCACTGCAAATCGATAGTCTCGGCCTGGATGGATCAAATGAGGAATGACGGCTGCTCGTCGTGCTGCCGAGGAGCTACACCCTGGAAGCTCATTCGGTGGATCTCGCAAGGACCGTGCTCATTGAGTGCCTTCCAATGGATGGGAGCCGCGTAACCCTTATGAGAATCGAAACCGTAAACGGGATAACGCTCATGATGCTCACACATGAGGGCATCGCGATAGGTCTTTGCGAGCACCGAGGCAGCAGCTATGGAGGCGGAGATCGAATCCCCTTTGATGATAGCTCGCTGCGGTAGGGGCGACTGTTTCAAGTAAAGCGCGTCGATCAGCAGGAAATCCGCCTGGGTGGCGAGCCTTTCAAGCGCCTGCAGCATAGCCTGTTTTGTCGCTTCGAGAATATTGATGCGATCGATCTCATCGGCCTCGATCTGGCCGATCGAATACGCGATACAAGCTTTCTTCAATTTCGCCGCAATGTCCTCACGCTTTTCAGGCGTAAGTTTTTTTGAGTCATCGAGTCCTCGGGGAAAGCGCTTCGCCGGGTCGAGAATGCACGCGGCAGCGACGACGGGGCCCGCGAGACAACCGCGGCCAACCTCATCAAGCCCGGCGACAAACTGATATCCCTCACGCCGGGCTTGACGCTCGAACTCGAGGCAGATCTTGGTGATCTTGAGATCCTTGAATAAGGAAACGCGGGACGAGGGATCTTGTCCATCAGACAGATCCATCGCGCCCGCGTTCCTCATAATTATTGTTCCTCGTCTAGGAAGCCTGTTTCTTGGCCCGCGTGTCGCGTTCCTTGATACGGGCAGCCTTACCACGCAGATCGCGAAGGTAATAGAGCTTAGCCCTACGGACCTTACCGTGGCGGATCACGTCGATGTGATCTACAACGGTCGCATGCAGCGGGAAGATACGCTCGACGCCAACGCCAAAGCTCACCTTGCGGACCGTCACGGTCTCGCGGGCACCGCCATGCTTGCGGGCGATGCAGATGCCCTCGAACGCCTGCAG
>JAFAOW010000249.1 GCA_019247455.1 Acidobacteriota bacterium
GCTTGGGCCGCGCGACCGACGGTTCGCTGCTCTCGAGTGAGGACCTCGAGATCCTCAAGACCGTTTCCGGTTACATCGGTGTCGCCATAGAAAACAGCCGCCTCTACACTCAGCAGCGGCAGCACGCCGAGGAACTCGCTCTCCTTAAGGAATTCAACGAGTCTATTGTCGAGTCCGTGAATGTCGGTCTAATCGCCGTCGATGAAGAAGGCGTGATCATTCGCTGCAACTCGCCGTTCGAGCAGATGCTCGGCCTCGATCGCGAAGAGGCGCTCGGCAAGACGGTCAGCGACGTTTTCGATGAGAGCTTTGCCCTAAATCTTGAGAACATTCTAGGCAAATCCCGCTGGCATCTGACCGAGGTCCGTAACGCCTATAAACTGCACGCGTTCGACCGTGCCGGACGGTCACTTATCCTGAATGTCGCGGTTGCTCCTCTCCGTTCCGTTTCGAATGAACAGACCGGCGCTATCCTCGTTCTCGAGAACGTCTCATCACGCGTCAAGTTGGAGGAGACGCTTCAGCAAAGCGAGAAACTCTCGAGCATAGGCCTCCTTGCCGCGGGGGTCGCGCACGAGGTGAATACGCCGCTCACGGGAGTTTCAAGTTACACGCAGATGCTTCTTGGAATGATCCCTGAGAGCGATCCAAAGCACGCGCTTCTCCAAAAGATGCAGCGGCAGACCGACCGGGCCTCGAATATCGTCGGCAATCTTCTCAATTTCTCCCGCACTGGCAGCACTGAGGAATTCGCACCGACCGACATCAACAAACTTTTGAATGACACTCTCCAGCTTCTTGAGCCGCAGCTGCGTAAATCCAACTGCGAGATAGTTCGGGAATACACTCAAGATCCGCCCGAGATCTCGGCGAGCGGCGGTAAATTGCAGCAGGTGTTCACGAACCTCATTCTCAACGCCCGTGACGCTATGGAAACGGGGGGAACGATCACCCTCAGGACTATCGTTCACGACGACGGTTCCGTTCGAGTCGAAGTGTGCGATACCGGCGTCGGTATCCGCGAGGAGAATCTCAGCAAGGTGTTCGACCCGTTCTTCACGACCAAGGGTGTCGGAAATGGCACCGGCCTCGGCCTCGCCGTGACTTACGGTATCGTTCAGGAGCATGCCGGCGCTATCGAGGTTTCAAGTAAAGAGGGTAAGGGCACGACCTTTACCGTAACGTTCCCGCCCATCCGCAAAACCGGCCGTCGCATCGCGCTGAACTAATCCGCGTGGGCCTCGACGACTCGGCCGTTCTTCGCAAAAAGTAAAGACCCCAAAAAAGCGGCGAACATGATCGCCGACGCCGTCCAAAATGTGACCTGCAGCGAATGATCTGTGACGACGCCTGCAGCCGTGTTCATCAGCACACCCGCGATCAGCGGCCCGATCGCCCTCGCGAGGCTCGCGCCCGATTGCATGATGCCGAGGGCTTTGCCCTGTTCATGATCGGGTGCCGCCTTTGATGCAAGGCTCGTCAACGCAGGTGACGCCAGCGAATTTCCGATCCCAAAACACGCCATTCCGATCAGGAGTCCCGTCAATCCGCCCCACTGCGGACCCACATAAGGCACCGCAAAAAGGCTGCCCGCCAGCAGCAGGCTGCCGGCCACTACAAGAGGTGCCTCGCCGACCCTGTGTACGAGCCTTCCAAAAATGCCCCCCTGCATGAGTATCGACAGTATCCCGATGTACGCGAATAGGTACCCGTTCTGCTCCGCGTCGTATCCAAACCGCTCCATCGTGTACAGCGCGAACGATGTTGTCATTATCGAGAATCCCGTAATGATCAAAAAATAGAGGATCGAGAGCGTCCTGAATCTTCCGTCTTTGACCGAATCAAATATCTGCAGGAATCGATTCGCGGACACGCCGTGCTTCGATCGTTTTTCCTTCGGCAGCGACTCGGGCAGGAAAAAGTAAAGCCCGATCGCGTTGCACAGGGCCATCCCGCCCGCAAAGATAAAAGGAACATGCGCTCCCCACCGGCTCAGTATCCCGCCGATCGCCGGACCGAGTATGAATCCCAGACCGAATGCCGCGCCGATCAATCCCATTCCTTTAGCGCGATTCTTGCGCGTAGTTACGTCCGCGATATAGGCCTGTGCGGTCGATATGTTTCCGCCCGTGATCCCGTCGAGAATGCGCCCCGCGAATATCATCCACAGCGAGTTCGCAAAACCCACCATAAAAAATCCCGCTGACGTTCCCAGCAGGCTGAAGAAAAGCACGGGCCTTCTGCCGTAATGGTCTGACGTCCCGCCCAGGATAGGGGAAAAGATGAATTGCATCAGCGAGTACGAAGCCACAAGCAGCCCCAGCTCCAGCGGCGTCGCGCCGAACTGCGTCCCCTCGACGTAATACGGCAGCACCGGGATCACTATTCCGAAACCGATCAGGTCGATCAGCACCGTCACAAAGATGATGATCAGCGGTTTGGTAAAGAACCGCGGCTCGCCGCCATTTTGTTTAATTTGGGAAGCGTCGCCGTCCTTCATCGCGCGTTTGGGTAAGGCGGTTAATATCAACGATTTATAGTAAAATATCCCAGATCGATACGATAGCGCCGAGCGCTTGGCTCGTTAGTAATGCCTGTGACATTTGTCCGCCAACCTTTTTTTTGTCGAGGCGTGATAGCCGCCGCACTGACCGTCCTGCTCGCCGCTTGCGGCTCCGACAACCTTTTCAAGGGATCGGCGCCGGCCGTGACCGCGATGAAGGACACCCCGGCCGTGCGGCTGAATTACCGATACGAGGCTGACGTACCTGCGCCGCAGCTCGACCCCAGTTCCTCGAGCGAGGCACGCGATGCCGCCGTTCAGGCGGATTTTGACAACTCCCGCCCGCAGGAGATCCTCGACAAGACCATTTACTCGCCCGACAAGAGGCACATCGCTGTCGTCTATCACAAGCTGCAGGACGTCCCCGCAGAATTTCGGCTCGATATGTACGGCTCCGACGGCAGGCTCCTTAAAAAGATGACCTCGGATCTGATGGCCGTGCACTTTCCCGACACCATCGTGTGGTCGCCCGATTCGTCGAGCATCGCTTTCGTCGCGATGCTCCGTGTGACGCAGCCGTCGGTTGATACGGGCGCCGGCGCACCGCCTGACCTCGGCGGACCGACACCGGCGCCGAACGATGTACCGCTTGCCAATAATTCAAACACCGCGGCGCCGGGTGCACCGACGCCTGCCCCGCCGACCGGCATTCTTACCTTTCGTACCGAGCAGATCTACATCGCGAACGCCGACGGCACCGGCACCAAGGCGCTTACTCTCAACGAGGGCATCATTTATTTCTATTACGCCTGGTCGCCCGACAGCTCGATGCTCGCGGCTCTCGCCACGACCACCCGCGAGTGGAAGTACGGCGAGATGATGGCCGCTCAAAAGGGAGAGGTCGCCATCCCGACGGGCCGCCCGCGCGTTATAGAAAAGAATGGGCGCGAGCGCCGTCTCGATGACAACGCGACCGCGGTGCGTCCCGTCTGGTCGCCGGATTCGACAAAGGTGGCCGAGGGCTTTGGTAATCAGATACGCATCTACGACGCGGCGGGCACCAACCCGACGCAGGCCGCGATCCCTTTGAGGAATCAGCTTCTCATCTCGTCCGCAGCATACGATCAGGCGCAAGCCCGGCAGTTGGGCGCAGCCAACGCGGGAGAGAATTCCAACGCTGCTCCTCCGGCTCAGGAGCCTGTGTCGACCCTCCCCGATGAAAAGCTGCTCGTTTCCTTTAACCCGATCGTCGAGCTCGAATGGACCCAAGACGAGCTCCTTTATTTGAAGACCGCTTACGTCAAGCGGATGAAGAACGAGGCCGACAGCGTGATGAGCTTCGCCCGCTGGCACCGGCTCACGCTGACCGTCCAGCCGACCGGCCCCGTTAGATAACGGAACGCGGACACTCCTGTCCGCACTGGCCGCTTGCGGCCACGGGAACGTGTATTAATGGAACTCAACTCTATCGCCGCCATTTACGCCGCCAACGACCGCCACCGCGAGCATCTGCTAGAAACTCTTTCTCAGGTCGCGCCCGGGGAACAGACCGCCCGCCCCGGCGACGAAAAATGGTCCATCCAGGAGATCGTCGAGCACGTCTCGCTGGTGGGATCAGGCGTCGCCCGTATCTGCGCGAAACTGTTGGATGAGGCGCGTGCCGCGGGGCTTCGCGGTGACGGCTCATTCGCCCTGCCGTCAAGTTTTAGCGAAAAAGCGGCCGAGATCGCAGATATGAAGGTCGAGGCACCTGAGCGCGTCCAGCCCACTGGCGAAGTTTCAATCGACGAATCCCTCCGCCGTCTCGAGTCGAGCCGCGAGCTGATCCGCATGATGCAGGGCGACCTCGCCGCTCACGACCTCTCCGCGCACAAATTCCCGCACCCCTTCTTCGGCCCGCTCACCGCCGCCGAATGGCTCGTCATGCTCGGCGCCCACGAGGCCCGCCACACAAAACAGATCGAACGCCTCCTCACCGCCCTCCGGTCATCATAGCTCCCCGGTCCTAACGCGGTCACGATCACTCCATGGCTCCCTTCCTTGCGAAGGAGGGGTGGCCCGGTAGGGCCGGGGTGGTTCTCTTGAAATTACTGTTCGAGAGAGTTAACCGGCAGGACCTGTATTATTAACGCTCGATGCTCTTTTTTCGTCCCTTTCGTGTCTTTCGTGGGCGAATCCTTCGCGCAAAAAGCCCCGGCTAAAAGGAGGGTTATTTAGCCGGGGAAACTGCATCGAATATTTTGATCATAGCGATCCGACTATTGAATATTCGATGGCCGCACTTAGGATGAAAACACCCCCGCGCGGGTTGACCAAAAAAAGCGCCTGTTACGGCTTCGCACTGTGATAACATTCCGTTCTCGTATGCATAAAGGATGGTTAACGCTCGCGGCCTGATGCGGCCGGTGCCCGGTGACTTTTATGGATAAATTCATTGTTCGGGGCGGTACGCCTCTTCGGGGAAAGATCGAGATCAGCGGGGCGAAGAATTCGGCCCTGCCATGTCTCGCCGCGACGCTTTTGACCGGCGACACCGTCACACTCCACAACGTTCCGTATGTTAAGGATCTCATTACCCAGCGGCGTCTTCTTGAGGATCTCGGCGCGACCGTCCTGACGCCCGAGCTGCGAACGCACAAGGTTACGGCGAGCAATATTCAGACCTTCGAGGCCCCGTATGAGTTGGTCAAGACGATGCGCGCGAGCGTGCTGGCGCTCGGGCCCCTACTCGCGAGATTCGGCCAGGCAAAGGTCAGCCTTCCCGGCGGCTGCGCCATCGGGACCCGTCCCATCGACCTTCATTTGAAAGCATTCGAGCAGCTCGGCGCCGAGGTTACTCTCGAGAAGGGCGATGTCGTCGCCCGCGCTCCAAAGGGCCGACTCAAGGGCAATACTGTCAATTTCGAAAAGGTCACGGTCACCGGAACCGAGAACGTGATGATGGCCGCGTCCCTCGCCGACGGAAAGAGCACGATCCTCAATGCCGCTGAGGAACCTGAGATCGAGGACCTTGCCGATCTCCTTAATAAGATGGGCGCCCGCATCAAGGGGGCCGGCACCGCCACGATGGAGATCGAGGGCGTCGAGCAGCTTGGCGGAGCGGAGCACACGATCATCCCCGACCGCATCGAGACCGGCACGTTCCTCGTCGCGGCCGCGATCACCGACGGCGAGATAGAGGTCAAGGGCTGCCGCCCCGATCATATCCGTGCTGTCATCGAGCAGCTCAATGACGTCGGCGTAGAGATCGAGGAGCTCAATCCGAGTACGCTCAAGGCCAAATGCTGCAGCGGCGGGCTGAAGGCAAAGAATGTTACAACCGAGCCTCATCCGAAGTTTCCCACCGATATGCAGGCGCAGTACATGGCGCTCGTCACCCAGGCCGAGGGCGAATCAAAGATCGTCGAGACCATCTTTGAGAATCGTTTTATGCACGCGTCGGAGTTGATTCGACTCGGTGCCGATATTCATATTTCAGGCAACACCGCGACGGTCAAGGGCCGCAGCAAACTCATGGGCGCTCCGATCATCGCCTCAGACTTGAGAGCATCGGCCTCGCTCGTCCTGGCGGCACTCGCCGCCGAGGGCGAGTCCGTCATCGACCGTGTTTATCACATCGACCGCGGATACGAGACGATCGTTCGCAAATTCCGCTCCCTTGGAGCCGATATCGAGCGTGTAAAGGCTAACGTCGACGAGGGTGAAGAAGGAGCGGCCGCGTAAACTATGGCGACTGACGGCTGTATATTCTGCAAGATCGTTGACGGCTCGATCCCGTCAACTCGCGTTTATGAAGACAACGTCTGCATCGCGTTCAACGACCTCAGCCCGCAGGCTCCGACGCACATCCTGATCGTTCCCCGCGAGCACGTCGACTCGCTCGACAAGGCCGATGAGGCGCACAGGTCGGAGCTCGGCCATCTTCTCCTTACGGCAGCTCAGATCGCCCGCGAAAAAGGCTTCGCTGAGAATGGTTATCGCGTCGTTATCAACACGAACTCCGACGGCGGCCAGACAGTCTTCCATCTTCACGTTCATCTGCTAGCCGGCCGGCCGTTCATTTTCCCGCCCGGGTAAACTTCACGTAAAATAAACAGCATCAAATCGATATGCGGCAAGTTCTTGTCATCGTCGCCATCGCGGCATTATTTTCTTTCGGCTCGTCCTGTTCAAAAAAAGCGGCTAATACCGAGTCCGCAAACACCAACAGCGCCGAATCTCCCTTCGCCGGCATTACCGACGCCAATGCCGCTATCGCCGAGGGCGATCGGCTCTTTGACGAGAACCAGACCGAGATGGCCATCCAGGCTTACAAACGCGCCATCGAGCTCGATCCCGACCTTGGCGACGCCCATTTCAAGCTGGCTGTTGCCTATTCGCTTCTTGAAAAACAGCGGCAGCAGGCGGGACAGGAAGCGGGAACCGCTGAGGTCAAAAAGTCGAATTCCGACAAGGAATACGAAAAAGCCGTTGAGGCCTACCGCAAGTACTTAAAAAACACCCCTAACGACGACTCGGCCCACTACAATCTCGCCCGCGCATTGAGCAAGCTTCTCAAAGACGACGAGGCCGAGGATGAATTCCGCGCCGCAGCAAGACTGAAACCCGACGACACCGAATACCAGACCGATCTAGGCGACGTTCTCATAAAGCTCGCCAAATACCACGAAGCCATCCCACCCCTCAAAAAAGCTCTCGAGCTCGATCCCGACAACGCTCGCGCGGCCGACCTATTAGAAGACGCCGAAGCAGGGCGCCAACGAATCGATTACGTAAGCCCTAAGAGCAACAGCAATCTAGCGTCCAATAAGGCGAATTCCAATGCGAATGCGGAGTTGGGATCAAATTCCAACAGCAATATTTCGATCCGTTCGAATAGCAACGCGAGACCGAAGCCCACTGCAATGCCCACGCGCGTTTTACCAAACGGAAAGAAGATCGGCGAATAGGGCTTTCGTGCATCAAAAAAACACATCTCTGCCCGATGTGTGTCAACTTGACATTGACGGTCCAAAACGGCACATTAGCCCTGATGACAGCCGACGGCGGGTCTAATTCGCACCGCGCACAATCCACACCATTATCGTACGAGCGAAAGATCAGTATGGTCGAGGCGCGCGAGGCGATCATAGATAGACTCGCTAGAGACCTCCCAACCAATATCGATCTCGAACGCTTCTTAAACGTAGTCGTCTCCGAGATCGGCCGCATGCTGCAAGCCGACCGCTGCGATCTTCTTCAGATGAATGAGGGAAAGGACCTCCTGATCAGCCACGAATGGCGGCGCGACAAATCGGTCGCCAAGAGCGAAGGAACGACGATCCCTTTCGACGCCGCAAGACTCGCTGACCGATTCGACATAACAAAGCCCGTTCGCATCAACGATGTCGCAAAGACAAAGGACGCAACACTTAAATTCTTCGCAAAGGCACTGGATACTCGATCACTTCTGATCATCCCGATCATCTTGAATGACCGCGTCCTCGGGTTACTTGGTCTTCACGACACTCATAAAGCGCGGGTGTGGCTCGACGATGAGGTCGCCTTTCTCGAATCTATCGCGCGGCAACTTGCCATCGGGTACCAATACACGAGCATGTTTGTCGCTCAGCAGCAGGAAGCGAATCGTACGACGGCTTTATTGGAGATCGCGAATACTCTTAATTCCCATTCCGACTTTAAGGAAGTGACCGAAAGAGTTGTCGAGCGCGCGATCGATCTGGTAGGTGCCGATTACGGCGCGCTAGGCGTTTTGGATCAGTCGGGTAAGCGTATTTCGCTGGCGACCTTCAAATCGGCGGAGGGCATCAAGCTCGGAAAGATGCTAAAGATGATCGAGGCCCACGACAAATCGCTTGATATCGATACTTTTGCCGCGCTCGGCGAATTGCTGAGGGATGGAAAAACACTCAGGCTGGCCGACAACGAGCTCCCGTTCGCAATTCGAGTCTTCTTCAATACTCAACTGCGGGGCAAAGCTGCGCTTGTGACGCCGGTTCGCGTTGCGGGACAGGCGTTCGGACTGTTGGGGTTTGTGTGGAGCAAGCAGAGCACGTTCGAGGACCACGATATCGCACTGATAGAGGGGATCGCTGACCAGATCGGAACGGCGCTGCAGCGTGACCAGCTATCGACGGAGGTGCTTCGATTAAAAAGCGAACTCCACCAGCGCCATAGTGAGATCATAGGGCAAGCCCCTGCGATCCGTCGAGCGGTGGAGCTGGGACTGAATGTGGCTGGAACGGACACGAGCGTTCTCGTCCTTGGCGAGTCGGGGACCGGGAAAGAGCTGATCGCCAATTTGATCCATTACAACAGTCCGAGGGCAAATCGCCCTTTCATCAAGATCAATTGCGGTGCGATCCCCGAAACCCTATTAGAATCAGAACTCTTTGGACATGAACGCGGAGCCTTCACGGATGCGCGCGAGCAAAGAAAGGGACGCTTTGAGGAGGCTAACGGAGGAACCCTGTTCCTAGATGAGATCGGGGAGATGTCCTTACAGGCCCAAGTGAAACTCTTGCGCGTTTTGCAGGACGGGCAATTCACGCGCGTGGGAGGAAAGAACGTCGTCAAGACGGACGTCCGCGTCGTCGCGGCGACCAATAGTGATCTTGAGGCGGCCGTTGACCGGGGAACATTTAGAAAGGACCTCTACTATCGCCTGTCGGTCTTTCCGATCTCACTGCCTGCTCTGAGGGAGAGGGTCGAGGATATTCATTTGCTGGTTTTTCATTTTCTTGAGCAGTACAAAGAAAGGTCCGGCCGCTTCGTTTCCGGTATTTCTCGAGAGGCAATGTCAGCGCTTGTGGGGTATGCTTGGCCGGGGAACGTGCGCGAATTGGAGAATGCCGTCGAGCGGGCGGTGATCATCGCGTCGGGCCGTCAGATCGAGGTCGATGACCTCCCGGATGCAATTGCAGCCGGGACAAACGGCCGCGGACATGCGCGGTATGCCAATACGGCGCGAAGTGCGGGTGAGGGATTACGAATTTCCTTACCGATAGCGATGGATGATGTCGAAAGGCGTCTGATCGAGGCTACGCTCGTGTATACTGACGGCGACAAATCGCAAGCCGCGCGCCTATTGAATATTGGACGGAAGACGCTTTA
>JAFAOW010000165.1 GCA_019247455.1 Acidobacteriota bacterium
GGTTGATATAAATGCCGGTCGAACCAGATCGCTTGAAGTCCTTGGAAATTCAACTGGTAGAGATCACCGGCCTCGATCGCAGCTTTAAGCTCGGTAAGTCGCTGAATGAGCGCGACTTGTGACTGCTCTATAAGGATCCGGTAGTACGGATCGTCCGGATTCTCGCCTCGGCCAAGCATATTCGGATCGAAAGGAGATACAGCTTGATATTCAAGGTGCGGCAATTCCCACTCACGCTTGCGGAATGTGTAGTAGCGCTTTGTGTAGTTCTTGAGTAGTGCAAGAGCGATCTCCTGCCAAACGCGAACTTTTTCGAAAGAGGTAAATTCCAGCTCGTCTGATGGAATCAGGAGCCGGTACCACGAATGATCGGCAAGTAGGTCAGCAACGCCGGATCTTGTTAGATTTAGGTTGTACCAACCGCGCTCTGCCTTGAACTGGCCCAGGTCGAATACCAACCTTTCGAGATCCAGAAAAGCTACGTGGTCATTAGTGAGCCTTCCCTCGTTCTGTAGCGCTACCCCATCGCCGCCTGACAGGCCTTTTGCTTTGATCGCCTGGATCTTCGGATACCAGTTTAAGACGACCTTGTTCTTGATGAGATAGTCCGTGCTCGGATCGTTCTGTGGATCGGGCTTCGCAATCGTAGGAATCGGACCAATACGCCGAAAGGCGTGGCCACCCTCGGTCGCTTTTCCGTTGATCTCGTTCTTCAGTCTTATTGTCCGAAGATTCTGCGTCCCATTGAGATTCTTGATGACAGGTAGGAGGATCTCCTCCTTTTCCTCATTGTCGGGAAGGCCTTCCTCCTTGAGGAACTCACGGAACCGTGCCATATAGTCCGCGCGAATGCCAAAGATACTCAACGTCTCCAGAACATTGATATATCGAGGCCGCTCCACGCCATCCGGGAGGGTGATGAAGTTGCTGCGTTTGAGGCTGTGATCATAGCCTTTAAGCCTCACACCGCGTCCGAAGAGCTGTATGATCTGCGCACCTTCCCCGCGGCCTACATTCATCAAACCCATTGTAGAGACACGCCAACTGCTCCATCCCTCGGTGAACTTTTTCGCTCCAATCAGAATGTTAACGGTTGAATGTTCCTCGTTTATTTCGTGAAATAGCGATCCGGAGAATTCACGCTCCGCGGTATCGAGGCCGTTTGTCTCGCAAAGGTCAACGAGCTTCTTGTCATCGCTGACGTTGATCACCCCAAACGGCTCGCTACCCTCACCGAGCCGCAATGCGATCTCGCCCGTCGCACCTTTGAGGTTCTCCACTGTCAGGTGTCCACCGGCCGAATTATTAAATATGCGGAAAAGGATGTCGCTAAATATCTGTTCAGCGCTGAGCTTTTGCAGGATCAGATAGTCGAATCGGCCTGCGAAAAGATCAGTTCCACGATGGTTTATCAGGCCGCGCTCAAGGACGGCTGCGATGCGGCTTATGCTCGCGTTACGGTTACCAACAAAGCCGGCCACGAACTTGATGATCCGGACAATGTCAGTGGCCTCCTGAGAGCCGAGCGATTTTGTGACACTGCCGCCAACGAAGACCCAAAGTGGTTTCTCAATATTGAAGGGACGCAGGTTTCGCTCGGCGTCTTCATAAAGTTTTTGCTGCTGGTAAAAGCTCAGGAGACAGGCGGTTAGATAGTTTTCTACCCACTCGGAGTCCTCGTCATTCTCGATGTTGAGGATCTGGTAGTCCTTGCCGAATCCATCACCGTAGAAGTACCGGTATGAATAATCGAACAGGATGTTCTTAGCGTACTGTTGCGCGAGCGCTGTGTCCCCCTTAACGGCTTGGCCGAACGTCGCTGAGTACTCAAATGAATACCCGTTCTCGCAAAGCTTGTTACGGTACTTCATCCAGGCACCTTCACCGCCCCCGGATGCACCGCGATGACCTTCGTCTACTAGAACAAGGTTGTTCCCCTCGAAGGCATCAACTGCGACGGTTTTGTCGCCCATTTCTTCCTTGAGCTTCGTCACCTCGATGATCTCAACGGTCTTACCAGTGAAAAGCTTCTGGCCGTCTTTGGTGAATCTCTCTGCGTAGATGCCCGACGCCTCGAACTCTTTTCGGTGCTGCTCTGTCAGTCCCTCGTTGGGAGTGAGAAGGATGATCCGGTTTAGATCGCGTGTCTTGCCGTGCTTTTCGAGATAGAAGCGGTACTGGAGGATATTCGCGTGCATGACGAGAGTCTTACCGCTGCCGGTTGCCATCCAGTAGGAAATCTTGTTTAGCTGCTGCCAAGCATCACCGTCAGTAGTGAGCTTCGTTACATGATTGCTCTCATCCTTCCCCTCGTTGTACTTGTCGATCTGATCGTTAATTCCGGCGAGCAACCCATGCGGGTCGCCGAAGTAGCGATCCAGGTACACCTCGGTAAAAAGCAGCGAGAGGTACTGGAAGTATTTCCACTCGATCGGTTCGTCTCCGTGGGTGAGACGCCTATCGTTGAGGCTCAGCGTGTGGGTGACGATGTTTTGGTCGTATTCCAGAAGCTGTTGTTCGCTAAGGTGTGTGAAGTTGAGCAGCTGCGAGACAAGAGCGTGGTGAAAATGGTGGATGTTGTTCGTGTCCAGTCCTTCGCGAGCATTGCCCACGAATTCCGCAAGGCGTTCAAACTTTTGGACGCCAAAGAGAGATAACAAGTATTGATTGAGTACCAGCTTGTATTGAAAGGGAACTGCCGGTGCTGTGGTTCTGCGACGGGGAGGCATTTAGGCGTCCTCCGTGTCGAACATTAGACGGTGGAGGTCTTCCTCGATCAGACGGACCTTCCACTTGTCGCCGTCGAGCTTCATGTTCTCGAGATTGTTATCGCCGTTGACGTAGATCAGGTCAAACTCCATGTCTCGCGGATTGATTTGGAGCTTGTCAGTGAGCCAAGTGTCCAGGACGAGGTTGTCTTCGCTAGGATTGCCGGTGAGCTTGCGCCAGACGACGAGTGTTTTGCGGCCGTCGGGAAGGGTGCCCATTACGGTGCGGAACCAGAATGGGCCGTCTTTGTCTTGTTTGAGACGGCCTTTGATCTGAAGACGGCCTTCCGTGTCTTTCTCGAACTCAGCGGCGAACGTGCGCGGTGCGGCGATGTGCTGGACACTGAGGCCGATGAGCCAGTTGAAGGTCTCGATAAGATCGACATTCACCTCACGGCTCTCATCCGAGCCAGGGCGCTTTACTTTGAGCTTGTAAGCGGTTGGATCGGAGAAGTCCCCAATATTGAGCAATGATGGGCTGTTGCGAGCCTCAACGTCGAGCATGTAACGAAGTGTGTACTGCTCTCGGAGGTTTGCGGTAGCGTTACTGAACAGCATCTTATCTTGCTGCTCGGAGCGGGCTAGGTTGAGGTTCGCCAAGGAATCTTCGTACGTCTCTAAGTAACAGTACTTGAAGGCCCCGCCACCCTTCCAGCCTGAAGATTTTGAGATGCCGCTGTCTTCGCCAGCCATCACAGCTTTTAGACGAGGCACGATGACGTCAACTCCTTGCGATCCCACCTCGGCGCTTACCCACTGTCGATTCTTCTTCATTGCAACGGCCGCTGTGGTGCCGCTACCTCCGAACAGATCAAGTGCCGCTCCTTTAGTGAACTCGGTAACTCGGTCTAGGAGCTCCTCAGAATTTTCGGTCGTAAATCCCCATCTACGGGAATAGCTCGAAATATCGAGCCAGTTGTCGTTGACGAATACTTCATCTGAACCGAGATATTCGACCTTGAATGTGTTCTGTTGACACTCTAAGCAGTTGGCCAACTCCCGGACGCCGTGGAAGACCGTTTCCGCATAGATATCGTAGAACTTAAACCGGTGCTTCTTCGCCTTCATCGTCCGCTCAAGGGTTAGGTCGTCTGGAGAATCGAAATACAGGCACCC
>JAFAOW010000277.1 GCA_019247455.1 Acidobacteriota bacterium
TGAACGCCGCGGCGCGCCTACGCTGTTTGTGCCGGGCATCAATGTAACGAGATCCAAGGCATCACGCGATGCGATGGGCGTCTCGTTGATCTGACGTCCCGTAATGGAGCGGCTGACCGCCGCCGTTTCTGTCTGAAGAACCTCGCCGCCTGTGGTCACTTCAACGACCGCACCGATATCACCGGGCTCTAGTCGTTGATCAACCGTTGTGGGAAGGCCTACGTCCACCTTGACGTTTTTGACGCTGGTCGTCTTGAAGCCCGTAGCCGTGATCGTCACTGTGTAGATACCGTTTGAAACGGCCGGGATCCTGAACGAACCATTCTCGTTGGTCGTTGCAGTAAATTCCGTACCGGGTCCGGTGACCGTCACAGTGGCTCCCGGAACGACCGCGCCATTCGCGTCGGTAACAGTCCCCGCGATCGAGCCGGTCGTCTGGGCTTGAAGAGCGATCTGTGCCAAAAGAAGCAGGAGACCGGTCATCAAGAACCGTGTAAAACTTTTCATCATTTCCTCCGAATTGTTTTTTGGAAGTACGCCAAATCCAATTTCTTGGAATACAAATTCCTGATTGGGCGGCTACTTGCACTCAGGGATTGCAATGCTTATGCCAACGGAATGCGTATTGATAGGAGGTCGAAGTTTGGAGAGCCGGTTGACCGAGCTAACGCTCATCCCGCGTATCCGCGAATGAGTTTTCGGATGGATGTAAGAAAATCCTTAGAAACGAATGCGAAGGGTCCCGGGCATGGCTCCGAAAACGTGGAATAAACCAAGACATTGAATAATGTTCACAAGCGCCTCGGCAAATCGTTCTAAATGTATGATTCTGAACAATTTCCGCCGACAACAGGCAGTAAGACTTAACGCAGACGCATCCTTCTATTATGGACTTCTGGTCTGCGGCGCTCAGTGAAAATGCGTTTGCTACCGATCCGAGAGTCCTCTCACAACGTGACGGATCGTAAGCTTTTATGGAACGTAATAATGAAGCGGATCACTTTGAGCACTTGGAGTGGAATGAAAAAGCTAACAGACAACAAGAGGTCTCGGACGACGACGTCATCGGCAATGATGCCGAAGCTTCAGCACATTCCGGGCATTCAAAGCTCTTGGAGTCGGCTATCAGCGACCTCTTACGCACGATAGACATTTGCATTCAACAGCGGGGTCTCAGAGCAGAGCACATAGGGAACGATCTGAGCCTCGATGAGAAGGTACGAAAGTACGAGACCGGCTTGATCATCGAGGCCCTTGTAGAGACCGGCGGCCATCAACGGCGTGCATCGGAACTTCTCGGAATAAAGAACACGACGCTCAATGAGAAAATGCGCCGTCTCGGCATTCCGTCACCCAAGCAGAGGAGAACGCCATCGAAGACGTAGACTGCAAAAAAAGGGCGGCCTGGGCCGCCCTTTCGCTTTAGTGGATCCTCGCCTTAGAAAGTAAAGCGGAAAGCGAATTGGATCTGCCGATTCGCGCCCAACCCGACCGTGCGATTGACAGTCGAGGTTTCAAGGCCAAAGGTCGATCCGGCGGCCCCTTGGGTATAAGCTTGACCCGGCTGCAGAATATTCGCACCTGACGACGCCGTGTACTGATCCACGCCTCCGACGTTGGCGAAGCTCAATGACGGTAAGGCCAGGCTTAGCGTCGTACTTGGATTCGCAAAGTTCGCGGTATTCAGGATGTTGAAGAACTCGGCTCTGAATTCCAAATTCATTGTCTCCGAAAACCTGAATCGCTTCGCCAAGGTCATATCGAGCTGTCTGAAGCTGGGCCCAGAGAAGGCGTTTCGTCCAAGGTTCCCGAACGTGCCCGGTGCCGGTGCGGCGAACGCCGCCGGATTGATGAATTGACGATCGTTATTCGCGAAGGGGCTGACCCCGGGTATCAGATCCGGACGGCGAACATTTCTCGATGCACCGCCGCCTGGAGTGTTGATGATCGCCACAAATCCCGCCGGCAGCCGCGGGAAGCTTCCGTTGAGGGTCGGCAATTGAGCGGTGAATCCGTTGGCGAACGTGCCGCCTTTGCCGTCGGGGCACCCCACGCTCTGCTGACACTGGACAACAACATCCGGCCGGACGATCAGGATCTCGAGCGGCACGCCGCTTCTGGCATTAAGAATGCCTCCGAGCTCCCAATTCCCGAGGATCGCGTTCCCAATTTTGCCAAGGTCCCATTTCCGCTTGTTGCCGAAGGGCAGCTCGTAAAGGGCACTCAGGTTAAAGTTATGCCTGACGTCGAAATTATTTCGTCCGTAATCAGCTGCGAAATTCTCCAGCTGAGCCGACGTCCGCGCTTCATTCGACCCGGCACTCGTTCCCTTGCTGCTCCCGAACGTGTACTGAGCGTTCATCGTCAGGCCCGAACGGAAGCTTCGCTGCAGCGACACCTGAAGAGCGTTGTAAGAATCGCGGCCCCCTGAGGTCTTGTAATCGATCTCGGCATAGGGATTTTGCACGGTAGAGGTGCCGCTGACAATGCTGAACTGCCTTATTTGATTGACGGCTATGACCTGGCCTGTTGGACCCGTGCGATTGACCACGCCAAAGGTAGTGGGCAAATTCGTTCCGTCAACGATCGTGGTTTGGCCGGGCAGCAGCCGGTTGGCCACGCTGCGAAGGAACAAGTTCCTCCCTTTCGATCCCACGTACGCTACGGTCGAGGTCAGCTTGTAGGGTAGTTCCTGCTGCCACGAGAAGGAGTATTGATAGATGCGCTCAGGCACCTGATAGGCGTTGGAGTACGCCCTTGGCTGATAGCTGCGTGTATTCGGATTCGAATTGAAGAAATCCGTGATCGTCTGTGAGTTCGCCGCAACCGGTGCCGGGAATGAAAACAACTGCTGGCCATTGAACACTGTCGCAGCCGTGATGGTCGAGCTCGGTCGATCGCTGTCGATCGGCTGGACCTGGTCCTCGGTCTGTCCGGGGCCGTAATAGATCCCGAAGCCGCCGCGGAAAACCGTCTTGCCGCCGGCGAAGAATCCCGTTCCGGCTGGAGATGGTGACCAGGTCAGGGCGACGCGCGGCCCGAAGTTGTTCTTTGAAGTCAGGTAAGGGGCCGACGCCGGGTCCTTTAGTGTGCCGGTGTCTATGTTAAAGAGCACCTGACGATTCTGAGATTCACGCAGCGGAGTGTAGTACTCGTACCGAAGGCCAAAGCTGAGCGTGATCCCCTGGCGGATGCGCCACTCGTCTTGTGCGTAACCAATATAATAGTTGGACTTCTCAAATCTCACGCCGTTCGGACCGCCGTGGAAGGGATTCGGACCGCTAACATCCCCAAGGTACTGCACCGACTGGAGCGTACCCGTAAGAAAGTTCGCGAGGCTGCTGAAGGTATATGTCGTTCCGCCAAGCCGATCCGTATAGAGACGGACCTGACGAACCTCGCCGCCGAATTTGAGATTATGGTTTCCCTTGATCCACGACAGGCTGTCGATATAGCTCAAAGAATAGGGCGTATAGGGCTGCCCGCGGCCATTCTGTGCACTGTTTGCACGAATAAGGCCGCCTGGGATCGACACGCCGGAAGGTGTTCCCTGTCCCGGAATGCCGGACACGGCAACGCTGCCCGCGATGTTGAGCGATATGTTCGTAAAATCAAGTCCATTTATGGTCGGAGCTTGTCCCGCGATCCGCGACAGTGAACTGTTGTAGCCGAACTTAAAGTCGTTGATCAGCGTTCCGTCCTTTTTCATGATTCGCTGCCAATCGAAAATTCCGTTCTGGGGGACGTCGTCGACACGGATCGTAGCACCGGAGACCCCATTGGGTGTGATATCTGAGCCCCTGTCTCGGAAGAAGCGGGCGTAGAACTTGTTCGTCTCGTTCGCCTGGTAGTCTAGACGGGCCGCAAACGACCTTTCATCCGTTTTCTCAAGACCTTGCAGCTGCACCGTCTCGAAGCCCGGTGTGCTCACGCCGCCGGTAAGGACAACCGCATTGGGCGAACGAAACGCGGCTATATATGGTTGGATGGCGGGATTGACCGGTGTCGCTGTTCCAGGCACCACCGCTCCGGGCTGCGCAAGACTTAGCGCGGGAGCGGCCTGTAAGATGTTCAGGCCGAAACGACCGCGGTACTGCTCGTAGCTACCGAAGAAGAACAATTTGTTCTTGATGATCGGGCCGCCGATAGATCCTCCGAACTGATCAAGTTGAAGCTTACTCTTCTTCAGGCCGCCGACATTGTCGAAAAAGTTTGCCGCATCCAGGCGGTCGCGGCGAATATACTCAAAGGCCGATCCGTGAAATTGATTGCCGCCGGATTTCGTCACTACACTGATCTGTCCGCCGGTTCCCGTACCTAGTTCCGCTGGAAAATTGCTCGAGTCAACACGAAATTCCTGCACGTTTTCCAAACTCGACTGCAGGCGAAAAGGTGTCGCTGTTTCTCCATTAAGGTCCCCTGGCGATGCACTGATGATCGCGGAACCTTCGATGCCGTCGTAGCGGACTGCATTCTGTTCGTTGGCCCTCCCGTTGAACCGGAGATCAACAAACGTCCCGGCACCGGTGTTTTGAGCACCCGGCGCCTGCAGAGCAAGCTGTGATAACTGGCGGCCATTGAGCGGCAGCCCCTCAACCTCGCGCGGCGTGACATTGGCTCCCATAGCGGCTGATGACGTATTTACGATCGTATCTTCGCCGGAAACGACGTCTACAGCGACCGCAAGACCTTTGGCCGGCAATTGAATGTCGAGGCTCGTTTGTTGACCGACGAGCAATTCGACGGACTTCTTGATCGCTGTCTCAAAGTTCGCCGCGGTCGCGGTGACGGTGTATTTCGCGGGTTTGAGGGCGAAAACTGAATAAGCACCTTCAGCATTTGTCGTGACCGTCCGCGTTTCGCCTGTCTGTTCATTTGTGACAGTAACGGTCGCGGCGGGGATCGCCGCGTTATTAGTATCGGTGACGGTGCCCGCGATTCTCGCCTGGTCCGCCTGTGCAAACAAGACGAACGAGGCCGCCAATACAATTAATAAGGTAGATAGGATTTTGAGAAGAAAAATAGGTCGCATATAGCTCCTTAGAGATTAACGTTGGTCTCGGATGGAGTATTGACTTCCAAACACACCCTGGGCCCAAGCGCTTTAAATTGAAAACGATTGCAAAGCTGAGACTATGGCCGCGATGTTACGGTCGGGTGACTGGGTTGTTAAATCTTTGTAAATTACGGGAAGGGCTCGTTCGGCTTACGTAACGCGCACAACACTGGCGTTAACTACTATTGACTTGATAGTTTTTTCTCCTTTAAATTTATCTCATCCTTAGTGAAATCCGGGTTCCCTCGGATCGCACCATTATTTTTGAGGTTGGAAGCGGAGATACTTCTATGCCCGTAGGCCTCCCATTTTGTCAGGAATTGGGCTGCACTGCGCGTGCGGCAAATCACTATGTCGTGGTGCGCGAGAAACGCGGCGTTACGGGAGATTTCACGATGCATGATCATCTGGACCTTTGCAACGAGCACGGCGAAAAAATCAGATCCAGCGCCTCCAATGTAAGGGAATTCCCCCTCGGATCATGCCCCCTTCCCTGCCCCCGACTACGCGCTCGCGATCATTTCGGAGATTAGGAAAGGGCAGCCGAGGAAGGGCGGCGGGCAGGCTCTCCCACAAGACCTTACCCGCCGCTGGTCGGAAAGGCCAAAACCGGGAGGTTTAGAGCCTACTCCGAACCGTGCTGTGCGATGCGGGAGAGAACATTTTAAACGATCGTGGAAGTTCATTTGTAACCTATTGAACAAAGGCAAGTTATCTAGTCTTGCGATCTTCTTTTCCCAGTCAAACATTCGAATCGTCCGTGGGTTTTTTGTAGAATCAGGTAAGCTACCTGAAAGATGAAAAACGCACTTAAAAACATCCTGCTTTTCGCCGGCGCCGTCGTCTTTTTCTCGAGTTTTACGGGCTGTGGCGGATCCTCGTCGAACAGTCAGACAAACAGTGGCTCAAATACCGCCTCTGCGAATAAGAGTTCGCAGGCACCAACCGCGAATGCGAGTGACTATCCTCCCTTTCAGGCGGCACTGGCAGATGGCGAGATCGAAATGCTTGATGGTACGAAATCGAAGATCTCCGATCGAAGGGGTAAGGTTGTGCTGGTCAACTTGTGGGCAACATGGTGCGGTCCGTGCCGCGGTGAAATGCCGCATCTGATTGCGATGCAGGAACAATACCGTGATCAAGGCTTTCAGATCCTCGGTCTCGATGTTGGGACGGATGGCGTGCCTGAGCCCATATCAACGATCAAGTCCTTCGGCCAAAAGAACAACCTGAACTACGAATTAGCTCGCGTCCCTAATGACATGGTTTCGAAATTCGAAGATCTCAGCGAGTTCCGGGCGATCCCCCAAACGTTCCTCATCGACCGCGCCGGTCGCCTAAGGTCCGTATTCACAGGGGGCGGTCCTCAGGAGATCGAAAAAATGAAAGCCGAAGTAGCTAAAGTCGTTGCGGATGGCCAGTAGTCACTCTTCTACTTTTTTAAAGGGCACGCGCGGCTCTACCATTATGGATCTGTGCGAGGCGAGGCTGACGAGACCCGGTGCGGACCTCCTAGGCTTGTTCACAAACTTTTTTTGTGTGTAATTCACGGCGGCTTTTGGCAAATTGCGGGCGTCGCTGTAAAAAGCTGCGAGTTGTCCCGCCTCTATAAGTGTCGTGTGCGGAACCTCTTTTTTTCCCTTGTTCCTGATCACGACATGCGAACCCGGATAGTCCGCGGCATGAAGCCAGGTATCGAGCGAGCGGGCTATCCGAAACGTCAAAAAGTCGTTATCCGCCGCCTTCTTCCCGACCAGGATCTCGAACCCATCTGATGAAGTGAATGATCTCGCGCCTTTGAAGGCTTGCTCGGGCTTTGGCTTTCTTCGTCCAGGTCGAGGTGTAGACGGCTTTGAGGGAGGGTCCAAAAACGAACGAAGCGCGTCCATATCTTCGTCGGCGACAGCGGCATCTATCGCAGCGAGTTTTGCTTGGGCCTTCTCGAGCGCGCCCGTTGTCTCGGCAATTCGCCTTTCTATTATCGCAACACCATTCCTGGCTTTCGTGTATTTACGAAAGTATTCTTCCGCGATCTCGGTGAGGTTCTTGTTTCGCTCGCCTGGAATCGTGATCCTCTCTTGATCCTCATCAAAATAGTCGGTCAATGCGATGCTGTCGCCGTTGCGCAAGGCGGTGCCGATGTTGGCAAGAAGAAGATCACCGTAGCGTTTCCACACGTTCGGATCGCCGTGCTTCGCGAGATCATCGGCCAGGTTCTTTAGAAGTCGACGCCTCTTCGTGATGAGCGTTAGGAGCTTTCGACGCGCCGGGGCGGCGAGGCTGCCCAGGTCGGGTTCTTCTCGTGGTGCCGATGACATCGAGTTCAGTATAAATAAAAAACCCGCGCCCTAACGGGGCGCGGGACGAAGGGCGGAAATCTCTGAACCTAAAATTCTCTAACCTGGATCGTCCCGGACATTAGATCGTGCAGAGCCCGATGCTCTTCATTGAAAAACACCGTAAGAAATCCGGCACCTGCCAAAGGAAGGCCAAGGATGTACACACATGAATTGACCGCCGCCTGTCGGAGCGTCGGGTATTCATTCTCGACCGCATCGACGAGCTCCAGCGAAAACAGCCGCATACCCAGTGTCTTGCCCAAAAAGCCGAGACAAACCGTCATATAAATGAACTGGGTGACCGCCCATGTCCCTGTATAGATCAAAAGTCCGCGAGAATTAACGAAATCGGCACCGTTAAGAACGAACGGCATTAACGCAAGACCTGCGAGAAACGTCCCTGTGATCATGTCGAAAAGTCCCGCCCCGAAACGCATCGGTAACGGTGCGAGGTCCTCTATCTCTTCGTCATAATCGGCCAGCTCAGTTTCATCGATCTGAAGATCGTCTGCTTTAATTCGGATGCGTTTGATCTCAGCGAATTCAGCCGGCGGCGGCGCACCGATCGGCGTTTCTGTGATCAATTTATTCTTCGGTTCGCGTTGAACGAACGGATCAACCTCCTCAGTTAAGGGCTCAACCAACGGTGGAAGTTTATTCGTGTCGCGCTTCAAGACGGGCGATTCTACCAGTGCCGGCTTCTGCGGCATGCTAATGCACGGCGCCAAGGGCGGAATATTCCCACCCGATCGGATCGCCGGAGAAGGGGCAGGAGTAGTTGACACGACGTCGAAGGGGAACGGCCTCATCTGGGCGGGTTGAGCCTTTTTTACCGGCGTCATTCGCGGCTGCGGTTCTACGAATGTTGTGCGCGACTCGTTGATACGCTTCAAAGCATTAGCCACGCGCGGGTCGCTGATCTCAGGCCTAGGAGCAGTGAGCTGCTTGGCTTCGGCACGAACGGGCGCAGGTCCGGTTTCAGCGGAAGCACCGCCGAGCGCTGCGCCGCCTCGGCGCTGCTTCACCGCATTTTGAAGTTGTATACGCCAGTCGGGTAAGACAGTATTCTTGTTTTGAAATTCAACAAGCGTTGGGCTGGTCTTGGGGGGCGTGAGGTCCGCTGTCTCAACTCGTTTCGCGGCAGGACTCACTGTAAACGATCGGGGGAGTGATCGTTCCTTGATCAAAGCCTGCGCCGGTGGCTGTAAAGGCGGGTTAGGCCTGGCGGGCACACCAGTTGTGATCTTTGTTTGAAGTTCCTCCCTGACGGTGTCATTCATCATGGCTCCGCATGCAGGACAAATTGATAACGTTGGCGCTAAACTCCGGTCGCAAACGGGGCAATTCATAGGACTTTTGTCTTGATCTGAGCTGAGAAACGCGAAACGGGTGTTACAAAACTAAGGAATAGTATCAAGATTTACTTAAGCAGGTCAATACTAAAGCGCAGTAAAATAAGAACTTTTTTGCGGTGTGACCTCACTAAGCATTTGTAACATCAGGTGTGAAAAATCTGTGGAAAAGCGCTTAAGCAAGTTTTCTAGCGTGGGTAGCCTCCTCAACGACTTTAAACGACGAAATGTTAGAATTCCTCGAGTCGACCTTATGTCTTCATCCGATCAATTCGACCCACGTTACCAAACCGAAAAAATCGGTTTCGCGAACGGACAGCTTGTTCCTTGTGAAAAGTGCGGCCGGGCTAATGCCCCAAATCGGTCAAAATGCGTTTACTGTGGGACTGGTCTCGCGGTCTCGTCGGCAAGCGCCGAGACGATCAGTCTTCGGCGTCTTGAAACTTGGGAAAGGGGGTGGAACGTGATCGCGACCAGATTCCGCCCGAATATCGATCAAGCAAAGATCGCCAGGATTGTCGGTCTCGACCCTGAGCAAATATTCTCTGTCATAACGGCGCAAGTCCCACTGCCGCTAGCGAGAGCCGAAACTTCCGGGGAGGCCGAAATACTCGTTGACAAGCTGACCGCACTCGGCGTTATATGCCGCAGCATCAGCGACGAGGTACTGGAAGCCGACGAACTGCCTACAAGACTCGGCAGCATTGAGTTCAACGACTCGAACATGTCGGTGAGGAATTTTAATACCAGGGAAGCGGCCTCATTTGGCTATGACGATCTCGCAGTGATCGTGACGGGCGAATTGATATCGGATCGAACCGATGTTCTGGAAAAGAAACGTCGTCGGGGCGGCAAGACCAAGGTTCTCGATCAAGTTCAAATATCGGCGGACGAAGCAGTGATCGATATCTATATTCGCTCGGATCCGCGTGGATATAGGATCAACCTCGCCGGCTTCGATTTCTCGTGTCTTGGCGATGCTATGAGCTTGTATGCTTCGGAAAATATTCGGTCGCTCGTTGGCGAATTAAGAGAGCGATCTCGATCCGCTCGCCTTATTAGTGACTATCCGAAGATAAGTCGCCTGCTGGAACCCGTTTGGGCACTCGAATCGCGTAAAGACTCGCGTGGCTTGCAACGAGCCGGCTTTGGGAAAGTTGAGTTCGCCAGTACCGCATCCACTAGTAACCTCCAGCAGTTCACGAAATACTCACGTCTGCAGTGGCATCTTTTATGAAACAGAAGCCGTGGGGAGATCGACCGAAAAGACCGGCTCGCGAAAGCCGGCACAATGATCATTCGTCTGTCACCTTCGGCATCGCACCTGTTCTCGAAGCTCTCAGGGCCGCTACGCGAAAAGTTGACAAAGTGCTGATCGCTGACGGATCACGCGGTCCGCGGCTCGACGAGATCATCGACCTATGTCGCGAACGTTCAGTTCCCTTCACGCGAGTCGGCAGGGATGTATTGGGCAGATCTGTCTCGCCGGGTGCAAATACGCAGGGTGTTATCGCGTACATCGCAGCCGCAACTTATGTCTCGACCGATGACATTCTCGAAGATCCGGGCACTGAGCCTTTGCTTCTTGTTCTTGACGGCGTAGAAGACCCCCGAAATCTAGGTGCCATCATACGTGTTGCAGAATGTGCCGCTATTGACGGAGTCGTGATCCCCGAGAGACGTGCTGTCGGGCTCACCGACACTGTGGCCAAATCCTCAGCAGGCGCACTGGAACATGTAAAGGTTGCCAAAGCAGCAAATCTGAATCGCTTCATCGAAGAACTGAAGCTACGGAATATTTGGGTAGTAGGCACCAGCGTCGATGCCGCAACCGATTACGACGCTTGGGACTGGACCCGCCCTTCCGCCCTTGTTTTGGGCGGCGAAGGAGCCGGGCTGCATCGACTCGTCGCTGAGAATTGCGATGTATTGGTAAAGATCCCGATGTATGGAAGAATAGATTCGCTGAACGTATCTGTTGCCGCCGGCGTAATACTGTTTGAGGCGAGGCGGCAGCGAGCCAAAGCCGACTAGAATGTTCTGTCCAAAGTGTGGTCAACAAAACCCTGACAACGGCAAATTTTGCCGCAGCTGCGGCACTGATCTCGGCAACGTTTCGGCCGCCCTTACCGGTGTCGCTCCGACGCCCGCGGTGATGTTGGACCGAAAGGGTCGACCGATCACATGGGAACGTGCGATAGCTAGGCTTTTTTCGGGACTCGGTTTTCTGGCCGTCGCGATCGTTTTGGCATTTACGATCGGGCGCGGATGGTGGTTTTGGTTTCTTCTCCCAGCATTCGGCTCTATCGGCCGCGCAATCGCGGGCTTGGTGCAGCTAAGGCAAATGAATCGGGGCGGCATGATGATGTCGCCGAACATCTCGCCGACGTCCTTCCCGGCATCGAGCGGAACTGCGCTGCCGCCGTCGCAAAACAATTACGTAGAGCCGGACATCAGCTATCGCACCGGGGATCTCGTGCCTCCGAGTGTTACGGATAACACCACCCGCAAACTAGAGGTCGATCAGGAAGGGCAGACGATGACCTTGCCCCAAGACCGCTAGCTACTTGCGAAGCATGCTTCGAGCGTTCCCCGCATTACCGTTGACATCGTAAACACGGATGGTCACGGCATATTCGCCAGGCTCAGGGACCAATATATCAATGGTGTATCGTTCGTGTGCCGAATCGGAAATTCCGTCGTCAGCATAAACGGGCTTCCAATCACCGCCGTTGACGCTGTATTCCGCCCGGGTCAGGTAACTGCCGGCGTCGGTTGCGTCAAAGATAAAGTGGCCCATACTACCAACTGTTTGGCCAGGACCAGTCGCTGTTACGAGCGGCGGCGTATTGTCGATCGCTATAGGTTCCGTTGCCTTTTCCCCGGACAACGCAAGTGCCGCCGGATTAGAAGGTGTGTCTCGCGCGACGACTTTGAAGATGTACCTTCCATCTGCGAGCGATTGACCATCGATCGATAAGAAATTTTCATCTAGAGACCCCTTGAGCAGCTTATACGCAGTGTCCCCGACCTCTTTGTAATAAACGTCGTAGACGAGCTTATCGCCATTGCGGTCCTCGGCCGTCCACTGCAGCGACGTCGCTCCGCGTTGGTAAACCCGGCGCGGCGGCACCGATGCATTCGGAAGCCCGAACGTTGCGGGATCCATCCCCGAGAGAATGATATTCGGGTCCACTTGGAGCGGCGGATTCGAAGCGAGGCCAACGTTCGTCGGCAGCACCTGGATCGACAATATCTCAGGAGCGATGTTGCGCGGGCTGAAAGAAACGTTTACTTCATTCAGCGCTGCACCGGCCGCTCGCAGCGTCGCTCGCCATTGGAAGTACCGTGCGCGGGGACTCGACACCTGAATTCCCTTCGGGTCAGGTGCGGGCGTTGACCATGCGCTCCACGACTCGTCTGGTTTATCCGTATTGCCGCTTCGCGTTTGTATAGTGACGTTGCCGCTCGAACGCCACCAAAGCCGGCCCCATGATGCCGTTGTCTTCGCATCGAGCACTGCCGAATCATAGGTGCCTTCAACACCAGCCGTATCATCGACCCGATAGAGCGTCCCCTGATTGCTCGACGTTACGTAATGGGTCGGCCCGGAGCTCACGATCGTTGAGACTTGACTCGCATCCGTTTGCAGAAAAAGCGCATCACGGCCGTCGTTTCGCACGCCGTAGATCCGTCCCTTATCCGAAGTTCCGATCACTGCACCGGAAGGAGTGGCCTCGAGCGAGAATCCGGAGACCGACGTTGAGGACCAGAGAAGATCCGCCGTGCCATCGGTTTGGATGCGATAGACGGCAGTTTTGGCGTTGGTCAGATCATAACGGCTCTTAGTTTGTTCACCCGCCGGCGCTGACGGCCGCTCGGCGCTGACGGTACTCGCCGCGGGTGTCGACGTCGGGGTCGGACCGTCGGACTTGGCAGCAGAGATCGTGTCGCCAAGGATAAGCGCATATAAAGACCCGTCGGGTCCCATCGAAAGATCATGGACCTCTCTCAAATTCGAATCCAGCAGCGCAAACGGCTTCCCATCGGATCCACATCGAAGCACCAATCCGCCCGGATCAGTGCCCGCGTAAAGATTCCCCTGCTTATCGACGGCCAACGACATAATATTCGTTTCGCTGCTGTCAAGAAGGAGTGAAGCCTCGGGACTCGCATTTGCCGACCGCACCTTGTAGATCTTGCCGCCGTCACCCGTCCCCACCGCGAGGCTGCCGTCAGGCAGAATTGCCAA
>JAFAOW010000008.1 GCA_019247455.1 Acidobacteriota bacterium
CTGACGCTTTGTCTTGTCGCGATCGCCGCCGCAGCCGAAGACAGTAATGATCTTGCCATCCGTCAGATCGCGGGCCGTCTGAAGCGTATTCATCAGCGCGTCGTCCGTGTGAGCGTAATCCACCACGACCGCAAAATCCCCACTCCATGGCACTCTCTCGAACCGCCCCGGGGCGCCGACGCACGTCGATAATCCCTTCTCGATAGCGTCAAGCGAATATCCCAATTCCAAGGCCACGCCCGTAGCCGAAAGCATGTTGTAGACGTGCGGTTTGCCGACCAGCGGGGAAGTGATCCGCCGTGAACCAACCGGCGTCTTCAGCTCGAATGATGTCCCGCGTACCAACGAGACCTCAACGTCGCTTGCGACCAGGTCAGCCGGGGCAGAACCACCTGCGTCAGCGAGTGAGTTCTTCATGGAAGTGGTTATCACTCGTCCGCCACCTCCGCGGATCTCCGCCGCCAGCTTCGCGCCCCACTCATCATCGACATTGATCACCGAGGAGCCGGGCTTCTCACCGAGCCGCCCATCAAATAACTTCTTCTTCGCGTCGAAGTAATTCTCCATCGTCTCGTGATAGTCGAGATGGTCCTGCGTCAGGTTCGTGAAAACCGCGATCTTGAATCGCAGCCAATCGCACCTGTGCAGGTCGATCGCCTGACTCGAAGCCTCCATTACGGCCACTGTGCAGCCGGCCTCGACCGCCTCGCGCAGGAATCTATTCGTATCTGAAGCCTCCGGTGTGGTCCTCACCGCCTCTTCGCTTTTTTCGCCGACACGGTATTCGACCGTCGTCAGCATCGCGGGCTTCACGCCGGCGGCCTTTGCCAGGTCGAATATCAAATACGTCGTCGTCGTTTTGCCGTTCGTGCCCGTGATCCCGACGAGGTCCAGCGTGTGCGAAGGATCGCCGTTGACGACGGTCGCCGCCTTGGCGAGCGCCTGTCGGGCGTCCGCAACTTTTAACCACGCTCCGTCAAATCCATCGGGCGGCTCAAATTCCGAAATGATCCCCGCCGCCCCGCGCCGCATCACCTCGCTCACAAAGCGGTGGCCGTCCAACGTTTCGCCCTTGATCGCTACAAACAGAGTGCCTTGGCGGGCCTGACGCGAGTCGTGCGTGACGTCCGTGGCCACACCCGTCCCGACGCCGCTCAAGCTGGCATCGAGGGCTTTCGCGACTTCTTCTACAGTGATCTGGGGCCTCGTTGTGGTCGTCATTTGGGGGCGATTGCTGAATTATAACCGCCCGGCAATATTTTGCACGAACATAACCCTCGGAATTTCGTATCCTATGCATAAGCGGGAGGCGTTATGAACATCATCAAATTCATCCTCGGTGCCATCGGCCTGGTCTTCGTCGGAATGCTTCTTCTGTGGGTGCTTGGCTGGATAGGCTCGCTTCTTTCGTGGGTCTTCTGGATCGGACTCTTAGGAGCGATCGGTTACGGCGGCTGGAAGCTCTTCACGAAGATCGAGGCAAAGGCCCTCGGCAGCGACCCTCATGCAGGAATCGGCCGCGGCGACATCAACATGTCCTGGGACGAATACGACAAAAAGTACCTGCACAAGTAAGAAGCTTATAACCACAGATTCACACAGATCGACACAGATAATTGCTTCCGCATCTGTGTTTATCCGTGTCCATCTGTGGTTTCATTTCTTCCATCCCGTTTGATATCCTGCCTCTTGTGCCGAGGTGGCGAAATTGGCAGACGCACTAGACTTAGGATCTAGCGCCGCAAGGCGTGCAGGTTCGATTCCTGTCCTCGGCACCATCCTTTCTTCACACTGATTACTGTCACTGTTCGCTATTCACTGCTCTGCATCGCGAAGCCTGGGCAATATGCGTTCCGTTGGCGACGAACCGTCCTAGAGAAATACGCCGATTTCACCGTCTCCCCGGGAATGAAGTCTGTTCGACTTTCGGCGCCTCGTCCGATATGCTTTTTTGTAGATGAAGAGCGAAGTCAAGGAAATTTCTCCGACTCAGAAAGAGATACATTTAGAGATCGATGCCGAGGCGTTGAAAGACGCATATGGGCGGGTGAGCCAGAAGTATGCTAAGCGGGCGAATGTGCCCGGTTTTCGTAAGGGATATGCACCGCTGGACGTGATCCGGCTGAGGTTCAAGGAAGAGATCAAGAGCGACGTGCTGCAGGAGGTCATTCCTCGACAGGTGACAAAGGCGATCGAGGAGCATGAGCTTCACCCGCTGGCTGAGCCGCATTTGCATCTTGAGGATGCGGAGAATGCAGTTGTTAACGGCTCGAAACCGCTGAATTTGCACGTGCATGTGGAGGTGATGCCTGAGATCACCGAGCCGAAATACAAGGGCATCGAGGTCGTTCGCCGAATAAAGCCCGTGCCTGACGGGGAAGTCGACGACCTGATCGCCGCAAGGCTGCAGCGAGAGGCCGCGCTCATTCCGGTCGAGGGAAGGGCCTCAGAAATGGGCGACACCGTAATTGTCGATCTCGAGGGTCGCTTTGATGACGCTCCTGATGCTGACCCG
>JAFAOW010000103.1 GCA_019247455.1 Acidobacteriota bacterium
GCGGCGGTTTTCGTCGGGCTCGGCGATTATCTTGTGATCGCGGTAAAAGCCGTTGAATGCCTTTGCGAGGTTGAATGTGTATTTCGCGAGAATCGCGGGCTCGTTGGCATTGGCCGCTTGATGAACGGTTTCTTCAAGCCGCGAAGCGAGCGTGATGAGCGACCAAATGTCGGTGCCGGATTCGCCTGAAAGCGTTGCCGCGATCGCGGCAGTGTCGGCTGGCAGTCGACATTCCGCCGTACCCAGCTTTCTAAAAATGGAATTCGCACGGACGGCCGAGTATTGGCAGAACGCGCCGGTTTCACCCTCGAATGAGAGCGCTTCCTTGAAATCAAAGACGATCACCGTGTTTCGGGTGAACTTAAGCAGGAAGTATCGCAGCGCACCGACAGCGATCTGATGGGCGATGTGCTTTTTCTCTTCGTCGGGGGCATCTTCATGACGGGCCTCGACCTCGACGAGTGCATTCGCCTCGAGGCGGTCGATCAGGTCGTCGGCTTTTACGCCGAGCCCTTTGCGGCCTGACATCTCGATGAACGTCCGCTGCTTGTCTTCATCAGATAGCTGAAATCCAAGTTCCCCAGCGGCCGCCGGGGAGAGCGCGACCATTTCGTAGGCAAGATGAATGCTCGCCTTTTCACCGCGTTCGGGCGAGATCGCCGCAACGCCTTTCTTGACGACCTCCTGCGGGTACGACTGCCGCGTGTCGATGACATTGTAGATCGTCTCGCCACCGCCGAAAGACGGAACGCGGACACTCTTGTCCGCACTGAGCGACGCCTCGTCGCTCACAGTTGCCGAGTCGTTGTCGTCGGTGGCCGCGTTGCGGCCATTGCGGACAGAAGTGTCCGCGTTCCCGGTTGTGATCCACACTTCCTTGCCGTCGGGGTACTCGTAGAATTCTCGATAATTGAAATCCAGACCCAGGATGCCAAGCTTCCACATCTGATAAGCGATGTCCTTGCCCGTGTAGGTGACGGTGCCGTTGGAGCGGACGAGGATCTTGTCGTTCTCGTGCTCGTCGGTTCCTTCATGAGATTCAAAAGGCATCACCCAGCAGCCTTTCTGTTTGCCGTCATCGACGAAGTGGACCACTCCGAGCTGCTTCATCGTCTCAAAAGCCTTGTCCCAAAAATGCAGATGAAGGATCTCGGATTCGCGTGGGAGCAGATCGTAGCGAATGTCCAGCCGTTCCATCGTGCGAGTGATGCACTCGACGTTGCGCGTCGCGACGTAGTCTGCGAGCTCGGCGGTCGGATTGTTGCCCTCCTCGATCAGGTGAAGGACCTCTGCACGTCTCGCTTTCAAATCTTCGTTGCCGCCATATTCCTGTCCGACCTTCGCATATAGGTCCCAGCAGTAGTAATCGAATGACTCACCCCTAGTCTTGAGGTCGGTGTCGAGCTGCTTGATCGAATCCAGATCGCGGTTCTCGAGATAAATAAATCCGACGACGACATCCGCGACCTGAACTCCCGTGTTGTCGATGTAATTCTGCACCTCGACCTGTTTACCGGTTGCAGTGAGAATGCGCTGAAACGTGTCGCCCAGTACCGAGTTGCGAACATGTCCAATATGCGCAGCTTTATTCGGATTGACCGAGGTGTGTTCTACACAGACCTTGACGGCATTTTTACCAAGATTCGGAAGCGGCTCAGCCGAAGCGTTGTCGATCAAAAACGCAGCACGGTCGAAAAACACGTTGAGATATCCGGGACCGGCGATGTCAACATGATCGACGCCATCGACTCTCTCGATCTGTGCTTTTATCGTCTCGGCGATGGCCCGCGGATTCTGTTTCTCGCCGGTCTGCTGTTTTATCAGTTTTGCGAGTTCAAATGAGATAGGGAAGGCAAGGTCACCAAGCTCTGTTCTTGGAGGCACCTCGGTCGCGATCTGGTCAAGGGTTATGTTGAATTCCGCGGCCGCGGTCTCCATCACCTTGGTGCGAATACTTGAGTGTAATTCTGATAGTGTCACGTGTGTCTCGTTCTGCCTGTTTGGGGCAAAAGCTAGAGTATAACTTTCACGCAACTATTTAGTAAGCAGGTTAGGTCGGGGGACTTAGGATCTTTTCGATCTCGCGCTCCAGAATTCGCCGATTGTCCGATGACAGATCCAGAAACTGTACTCCAAAGCCATCGCCTTCGAGCAGGTTCCGGACGATGGCCGTGCACGTCGCGAACGCTCCGCCGGGGATGCGGAAGCGAAGATTAACGACCGCCCCGACAGGGAATATCTGGTGGCTCTGAACAAACGCCCCGCCAATGCTGAGATCCCTCAGAACCTCGTCCGTACGCGTATAGATGCCGTCCTGGCCGATCCAGATCTCGGTTTGCAAGCTAACCCGGGGATATTTGCGGAGTTGCTCGTACATTGAGCCTATTTTTGGGGTGAAGCATATCACTGTTTGGTCCTGCGCGAGAAGCCTCTGGTACACCTCCATTCGGCTTTCATTTAGCGGTTTCAGGTCATAGACTTGTAAGCACATGGCAGCAAAGAAAAAGCGAAAGCTTGATCGTGGCAAGATCGCCGCGGGTGTGCGTCTGATGCTTGAGGGCATCGGTGAGGACCCTGAGCGCGACGGGCTCAAAAAGACGCCGGAACGTGTGGCGGACTTTTATCAGGAATTGACCGAGGGAATGTGGGTCGACGCGGCTGAACATATTGAGCCGCTGCCCGGCGATTCGCACGACGAGATGGTGCTGGTCAAGGACATTTCGATAGCTTCCGTATGTGAGCACCACCTGGCGCCATTCGTGGGGAAGTGCCACATCGCCTATATCCCGAAGAACGGAAGGATCGTCGGCCTTTCAAAGCTCGCTCGGATCGCGGAGACATTTTCCCGACGGCTGCAGGTGCAGGAGCGGCTCACCCAGCAGATCGCTGATGTTCTTTACGAAAAGCTGGCACCCGTTGGTGTAATGGTCGTCATCGAAGCTGAACATACTTGCATGACGCTTCGTGGCGTGAAAAAACCCGGTGCTGTTACGATAACTTCGGCCGTGCTCGGCGGATTCAGAAAAGATTCCCGTACCAGGGCTGAGGCAATGGCCTTGATCAAGGGATGAAGGGTGGATGCGAAGAAATGGTAACAGTCTACGAGTCGAATGACGGGATGGACTGCGATTTCTTCAAGACCTTTATGAAGGATTACGGTTTTGACGTCGAGGGCGCGAGTTACGGTCGAACGGTCGGAACAAAAATGACGTATCCAACCACGGAATATGTGCTTCAGGTGCCCCAGCACCAGGTCGAAAGGGCACAGAAGTTTATAGCGGACCTTCGCAGTTCGAAGGTTAATGAGAGCGAAATGAAATGATCACTACTAGCCGAATAAAGTCGCTTGTCACGTTTGCCGTTTACGCTGCGCTTCTTCTGACGCAGGCGGGCTTTTCACAGGACCTGACCTCAAAATTCAGCGCGGACAAGATGCGCGAGCGCGTAAAGAAGATCTCGTCGGATGAATTTGAGGGCCGAGGGCCGGGCAGCAAAGGCGCCGGGCTCGCGACCCAGTACATAGCTGACCAGCTGAAGGCTGCTGGCGTGACGCCTGGAAATGGCAGCAGCTATTTTCAGAACGTCCCCCTTGTCGGAGTAAAGGCTGATCCAATGTCTTACCTCCGCGTCGAGAGATCCGGGCAGCCGGGCAAACTTTATAAATTCGGCGACGATTTTGTAGCTTTTAGCGGCGCGCAGAGCGCAAAGTCCGACGTTAATGCTGAGTTGGTTTTCGTCGGCTATGGCATCGATGCACCGATGTACAACTGGAACGATTACAAGGGGCCGGCCGAGGATTACAAGGGCAAGGTCCTGATGATGCTCGTCAACGATCCTCCCGCGACATCGAGCGAGCCCAACCTTTTCGGCGGCAAGGCACTCACGTACTACGGCCGGTGGACCTATAAATTCGAAGAGGCCGCGCGTCGTGGCGCGGCGGGCGTGATCCTCGTTCACACGACCGAGTCCGCGGGATACGGATGGAACGTAGTTCGCACTTCGAATGGCAGTTGGCGATACGACATCGCCAGAACGCCGGGAGACAAATCGCCGTTTTTGCAATTTAAGGGGTGGGCGACAAATGAGGCGTCGTCAGCGATTTTGGTCCAGGCGGGGCTGAACCTCGATGAGCTTAGAGCCAAAGCGGCTCGCCGGGACTTCCAGCCGGTCAAGACTGGCGTCAACGTGATGCTCGACCTCAGCAGTGAGATCAAGCGGCTGAATTCGCCGAACGTCGTTGGTGTGTTGAAGGGCAGTGATCCCAAGATGAGCAGTGAGTTCGTCGTTTATTCCGCTCACTGGGACCACTTTGGTATCGGCGAGCCCGCGGCAAATGGCGACAAGATCTACAACGGAGCCTATGATAATGCATCGGGCGTCGCCGCCGTGCTCGGTATCGCGGACGTTCTCGCCAAGATCGCGTTAAAGGATCGTCCCAAGCGGTCTACATTGTTTCTGTTCACAACGGGCGAAGAGCAAGGGCTTCTCGGCGCTGAATATTACTCCAGGCATCCGCTCGTTCCGCTGGCAAAAACGGCGGCGGACGTGAATCTTGACGGCGTGAATATTTTCGGCAAGGTCTCGGATTTTGTCGCGCTGGGTGCGGACCGTTCCTCGATCATCGATCAGATACTGGAAGCTGCGAACGAGCGTCATTTGACGATAGGCGGCGATAAGAACTCGGATAAAGGGTTCTTCTATCGTTCGGATCACTTTCCGTTTGCGAAGGTCGGCGTGCCGTCGGTGAATTTCCAGCACGGCGATACCTTCACACCCCCTTTGAAGGGTGATGCTGCGACATTCTTCCGCGACTACACCGCCAAGTACTATCACCAGGTAACCGACGAATACCACGACTGGTGGGACGCCTCGGCTATGGTCCAGGAGGCCGAATTAGCCCTCGCGATTGGTGTCAAGCTCGCGAACGTGAAGGAAATGCCGAGATTCAAGTCGACGGATGAGTTTTATTCCGCCGATAAGAAGCGGCTGGGGGGTAGATAGCATGAATAGAACCGTACATCGCTTTCATCTCGGTGAAGCCGCCGAACGCCTGGAGGAGCTTCTAGCGATGGCGTTTAACGGTGATACGGTGATAATCGAATCAGGGACTGGGGCGGTTCAGTTAGTGCCTGTCGAAGGAAGGGTGGTGCCGGGAAGAAAATACACAGCCGACGACTTCCGTGAGTAGCGCTACAAAACGCAAGGCGAGCGTCGGCATTGCAATCCCGATATTTCTCATCGTCAATTCGCTAAGTGCGGCGGTCAATTATCGCGGCTGCATCGATTGTTATGGCGATTTCGGGTTTCCCATTCATGCTTTCCGGATGAATTACTTTCCTTTAGTCGACGTAGCCAACTGGTGCGCTTTCATTGTGGACATACTCTTTGCGATGTCCGTGGGGTTCGGGGTCGTCTGGTGGGTCAACTCGCGGCCTCGCAGACGATCCTTGGAGACGTAATTCCTGCACCGTCTAGCAAAACTTCCATCCTCACGCTAAACTTCTTTTTTTGCTAGATGAGCCAGACCTTCTACATCACCACCCCGATCTACTATGCAAACAGCCTGCCGCATCTAGGCCATCTGTACACGACGATCGTCGCGGATGCAATGCGTCGATACAAGCGCCAGCGAGGATTTGATACCTACTTTCTCACGGGAACGGACGAGCACGGGATCAATATCCAGCGTGCTGCGGAGAAAGCTGGGCGAACGCCCAAAGAGCAGACCGACTACATTTCGGGCGAGCTGAAGCGCATGTTCCGCGATTTTGGCCTTGATACGGAACACGGCGGGTACGACGTCTTCATGCGAACGACCGCGCCGTTCCACTACGAAGGCTCCCAACATATTTGGCGAGAGATCGCGAAGGGCAAGACCCCGAAGGGGAACGATCCCATTTATAAGGGATTTTATGAGGGCTGGTTCTGCGCCCCGTGCGCAGAATACAAGAGCGAAGACGAGTATTTTACGCCGGACGGCTCGGAGGTCCCATTCTGCCTTATTCACGAGCGGCCTCTCGATAAGGTGTCAGAAGAGAGCTACTTTTTCCGCCTGTCTGATTTTAACGAGTTTTTGATCGACAAGATCGAGAATACGCCAGGCCTCGTCCGTCCGGAGGCACGGAAAAACGAAGTTCTGTCCTTTGTTCGCAGAGGCTTACAAGATCTTTCGATAAGCCGCCTTAAGTCATCCGTGAGTTGGGGCGTCCCGGTCCCCGGCGACGAAGAACATGTGATGTACGTCTGGCTCGACGCCCTGACGAATTACATCACGGCGATCGGATATGGGAATGAGGAGCGTGCCTCGATCGGCTTTGAAAAGTACTGGAAAAACGTTGTTCATCTGGTCGGAAAGGACATTTTGCGGTTCCACACTGTTTACTGGATGTCGTTTCTTCACGCTGCCGGCCTCCCTTTGCCATCCACAGTTTATGCACATGGGATGTGGCTTGACGTTGATGGGCGAAAGATGGGTAAGACAATAGGTAACGTCATCGAAGTTGATGTGTTACATGAACATTTTCAGGTCGATGCTGTCCGCTATTTCGTTCTCCGAGAGATGGTCTTTGGCCAGGACGGGAGGTTTGGCTACGAGAACCTGATCGAGCGAGCGAACGCGGACCTGGCGAGCGGGCTTGGCAATCTGGCCAGCCGCACATTCTCGATGCTCACGAAGTATCGCGAGGGCAAGGTGCCCGCGGGAAAGATCGCGGAGGAGAATTACATTCACGCGCGGCGGGCAGGACTCGACCCGGACGGGCAGGAGCTTGTCTCAGTGGTGACCCATGCTAGGGATCAGTTCTGCAGACGCTTTGATAATTTTGAGTTCAGCCAGGGCCTGGAGGCCCTCTGGGCCGTGATCGCCCGCGTGGACAAGATGATCTCCGACGCCAAGCCGTGGGAATTGATCAAAGACGAACGCCAATCCGAGACGCTGAATGCCGTACTATATAGGGCTACGGAGACCCTGCGTTGGTTGGCCGTAATGCTTTACCCCGTGATGCCCGATGCATCTAAGAGTATCTATTCGCAGATCGGACTGGACGGCGATGTTTCGAGACTCGATCCCGCGGACCTAAGATGGAGCGAATTGGCCGCCGAAACCGCTATCGGCGAGACGGTTGGTGTGTTCCCAAGAATCGATAGATCTAAAGTAATGAGTGAGATACAACAAGAAACCGAGAAACGACAAGAAGTAACAGAAGAACAGAAGCCTTTGGTACCTGATGCTTCTGCCGCACCCAACGAAGAAGAGAATTTCATCTCTATCGACGATTTTTTGAAGGTCGAGCTTCGAGTTGGCGAGATCAAGGTCGCCGAGAGGATTCCAAACGCCGATAAGCTTCTGCGCTTCGAGATCGATCTGGGCGAAGAAAAGCCTCGGCAGATCCTGGCGGGACTTGCCGAGTATTATGAGCCCGAAAAGCTTATCGGCCGAAAAGTTGTCGTTGTCGCAAATCTAAAACCGCGAAAAATGCGCGGGCTGGAATCGCAGGGTATGATTTGCGCGGCGAGTCTTGAGGACGGCTCAGGCCCGATCCCCGCGATCGCCACATTTGTCGAGGACGTTGAGATCGGCGCGCGGCTAAAATGATCTTCGTTGATTCTCATTGTCACATTGACGGCGAACAGTTCGATGTCGACCGCGACGAGGTCGTTCAGCGTGCGCTCGATGCCGGTGTCG
>JAFAOW010000111.1 GCA_019247455.1 Acidobacteriota bacterium
GCCTAAAGCCACCCGCTTGGGAGGGGCCGCTCCCGATCCTACGCCTAAGGATGGCTCCGGATCGTTTTTCAGCAAGCTGACCGCGATGCATTATGCCGCGGCGGGCCTCGTGCTCCTCATTCTGATCGGGGCGGCGGTGGCCGTTCCCCTTGTTTTGTTGGGCGGCAAACAAGAGGCGACAAAGACCGATGCAAAACCGGCAAACTCAAGTGAAAAACCTGATGTCGTCACGATGCCAAAGGAACAGCCTCAACAAATGGATTCGCAGTCCGCTCCCCCGGCTTCTACCGGGATCCCCTCGGGAGGGAACGAGCTGACGCCTTTAGCGGCAAACACTCCAGCCGAAAAGCCAACCAGTTCCGGTGCAAAGCCCGCTGCACCTGCGCCTAAACCTGCCGCACCGGCAGCAAAGCCAAAAGCGGACAAGTCGCGTGCAGAAAAGCTCTTAACAGGTAATTAAAGGAGTCAAATATGACAAAACGAACACTAGTCAAGACAGCGATCGCCGCAGCATTTTTATTCGGCCTTAGCACAGTGGCGTCGGCGCAGACAAATATCAATTTCGCCCCGGGCCGGAGTTCGGCTTCGCTCAGCGGCCGGATCGGCACGAACGGTTCAAGGCTTTATCGCTTTCGAGCAAAGGCCGGCCAGTATCTGACTGTTACCGTACGCTCCGGTAACAATTATGTATTTGCGGGCGTCGAAGCGGTCGGTGAAGGGCGAACGGTCTCGGGACGGCTGCCCTATTCGAGCAGCTACGTGATCGAGCTTTCGAACGGTGGCAATGCGACCAACTATACGATGACCATATCGATCCGTTGATCAAGTTTTTCTGAGGTAAAGGACAGATGGCAAGGATATCAGGCTTTAAGTGGATAGGATTTTTCGCGGCCGTTGCGGTAAGCGTCGCCGTCTTCTCGGTAGCGGGTTTCGCTCAATACAAGGGGTCGCCCGTAAAAAAAGAAAAGTTGATAAATGTTCTTCGGTCGAGGCAGCTCCAAACGCGAGAGATCGTGTCGGTCATCAGGTCGAATGGAGTAGACTTTGAAGTGAGTCCTCCAGTGGAATCGGAATTAGTTTCAGCCGGTGCGCGGCCCGAGGTGATCGCAGCGGCAAAGGCCAACTATCGAGCTCCCGCCGTAGCGGCAAAGACGCTGCCTTCGAAATTCACGGGCGAACCGCTTGGTAAGGACGCGATCGTAACTCTATTGCAGAATGGCGTTGCAGATCTGCAGGTCAGAAAGAACGTACAATCGCGCGGTGTTAACTTCAAACCCACCGCGGCCGACAAGCTTGACATCAAAAAGGCTGGCGGAAGCGTCGCACTTGTCACTCTGATAGAGACGAGCTTTGCGACGCCGAATCAGGCTGCTGTTTCTAGCAGCGATACTGCGACCACCGGTTCAGATACCTATAACAACCTCATTGACAAGGCGGTTGCTCAATACGACACCGCCAAGGACACTACTGGCGCGATCACCACGCTGCAGCAGGCCGTTTCGGCCGACCCGAATGAGGCCCGAGCGTATCAGCAGCTTGGCTACATGTATCTTTACGGCCAAAAGAATTTTACCGAGGCAGAGAAGTACATGCGGCTTGCGATCGAACGCGGGGGCAGCGCGGTTTTCCGTGTTTTCCACGACCATGACGGTTTTTTTAACAGCACCTGTCAGGGCTCGCTCTTCATCGCGAAAGACACGGTGCGGTTTGAGTCCGATGACAACAAGCACACGTTTGAGACCACCGACGAAAGCATCAAGTCGATCAAGATGAACAGCCTCCTGACGACTTTCTTCAAAGTGAAAAGCGGTTCATTCAACTTCAAACTCAAGACCGGTGAGACCGAGAGCAAGAACTACAACTTTGCTCCACTTACCGACAACGCGCTCGAATCGAAAATGATCATTCGCCTGATCGGCAAATAAATATGGAAAGACGGCGAAAGGACTAGGCGGCTCGGTGGCCGCCTTTCCTTGTCATGAGAAGAACTATTTTTTCTTTTCTATCTGCTTTATGAGCCGAGCCGCGTGGTTGCGAGCGATCAGAGGAAGCTTTTCATCTTGGGAGAGCTCCGACAAGAACGGCACCAGGGTTGGCGGATCTGATATTTCATTTCGGCTGAGGTAGCCATCGATCGCGTCCATAAGTCCTGGCGTCAAGAGCCGCTGATTCTCGCGGGCACCCGCTATCTCGAACTTCCAGGTGTATTCATTCGCAATGTGCCGGTACTCATCCATTATGAGCTTGGCGTTCGGATTCGTCGTCCAGTTGAATGTGGCCTCGCGCTCTTTGCCGTCCTTCTTTTCCTTTACCGTTACGTTTCCGAGATTGGAATGGTCTACGGGGGTTTGATAAGTCTCGTTGGAAGTGAGGAAGCTCAACGCCGCAAACGCGTTCGTAAGTCGCTCGGTTGTGACCGTGGAGAGCGAAATAGGATCCTCAATGATCTCGTCGCGATCTTCCTTCTGAAAGGAGATCTTGCCCTTTCCTTTCTCATCGTGCTCGATCAGGATCTTGGAATAAGTGAATCCGTCACGCTCAAATTTGTAGAAGTAGACAGGCGTGTAGCCGGCGAGTGCGGCATTGCGTTCCGCAGCCTTTTGGTTAGCTGCGGTGTCCACGGGACGGCCATTCTTTTTCTCCGGCAGAGGGTCGGATGGAGTAGGCGAAGCAACCGCAGTCGGTATCGGCGTAGGTGTCGGCAAGACCCCCGGCTTGCGTTTGCCTTGTGCCGTCACAGCGTGAGCGGCCGTGAATAAGGCACACACAACCAAGAATTTACTAATGATGGGTCTCACTCTTAAGCTTGGTCAGAAGCCCACTTTCTCGGCTTTCTGTTACGCATTCGATGTCGCGAGCATCCTCGAGCGTTGTCGCCGGTAGTTATTCGAACTTGACGGACACGATCTTGGAGACACCCGCTTCCTGCATCGTTACACCGTAGAGCGCACGAGCAGCCTCCATTGTGCGTTTATTGTGGGTGATGACG
>JAFAOW010000190.1 GCA_019247455.1 Acidobacteriota bacterium
TCGTAGGCAACCTCGTCCAGATAGAAAGGAATGGAAATGCCGCGAGCGCTGTATAATTCGATCATGACCGCACAAACTCTTGATCTCATTGAAATGGCCGAGGCGTTGCCGATCGAGGAGAAGGCTATCCTGGTCGAGCGCGTCTTAGACAGCATGTATCCGCATCAGAAGGAGATCGACGACCTATGGCGCATCGAAGCCGAACGCCGCGTCGCGGATGTCCGCTCCGGTAAGGTGAAGCCGATCCCTGGTGACGAGGTATTTGCGGAGATCGAGGAACGCTTCGGTAGATGAACTTCACGTTCCACCCGGAAGCTCGCGAAGAATTCATCGAGGCGATCGCCTATTATGAATCTGCCCGCGGCGGTCTGGGCCTCGAGTTTTCGAGAGAGATACATTCGACAATTAATCGTGTTGTTGAGCGTCCACTCGCGTGGGCTCTGATATCCGAGAACACGCGCCGCTGTTTGGCCAAACGTTTTCCTTACGGCGTAATTTACGAGGTGCTCGAGGACGGGATCCTTATCATCGGGATCACGCAACTGAATCGGGAGCCGGGGTACTGGAGGAACCGTACAAAATGAAAGCCAGCACAAAACGCATCATTCTTCGCATTGTTCATCTGGTGTCGGTGATTCCGGTACTTGGGTACGTTTACCAGCCGGTGGCGGAGGCGGCCGAGTATCAGCGGTTCACGCAGTTCGTGTTTATCCCGCTCGCGATGTTCACGGGCTACTGGATGTACATGGGCATCGTCTGGGCCGTCATCGGCGTCGCGTCGTGGCTCGGGCTGAATTACCTCGTCGGCGGCAACAATGGCTTCGGCATCGCATTGCTCGCGCAGATCGTGATATTCGTCGTGCGGATTATTTGGAAGAGGACGCAGGGTCGGCCCGTTGCAGAAGCCCGCACGGAGTAAGGGCACCCGTAGAACTGAGCTATGTTGAGATATCGTCAGGTCATCGTTCGCAATTGCACCATGACTTGATCACTCCTTGCGGGTGCCCTTACTGCGTGCGGGCTTCCGCAATAGACTTTATTTGCATGAAAAAACTACCCCCCGATCACAAAGCCGAGCTTCTCACCACGCTCAAAGAACGTTTCGAGCAGAACACCGCTCTTCACGAAGGGCTCAAATGGCCCGACGTCGAGAAGCGCCTCGATGACAAGACGCTATCGACGCTCGCCGAGATGGAACGCACCGGCGGCGAGCCGGACGTTGTGAAGCTTGGTAAAGAGATCTGCTTCGTCGACTGCTCGCCCGAGTCGCCCAAAGGTCGCCGCAGCCTCTGCTACGACCGTGCGGCCTGGGAATCGCGAAAGGAACACAAACCCGCGAGCGATGCCGTCACCGTCGCCAATGAGATCGGCATCGACATTCTCAACGAGGACGAATACCGCGAGCTGCAAGAACTCGGCGAGTTCGACCTAAAGACCTCGAGCTGGGTCGCCACGCCTCCGGAGGTCCGCAAGCTCGGCGGCGCGATATTCTGCGACCGCCGCTTCGACCGAGTGTTCACATATCACAACGGCGCTGAGTCGTATTACGCGGCACGCGGCTTTCGTGGGAAAATAAGGCTAGGTCAGAAGCGGGAGCGTTAGCGACCGGATTCTTACACGTCACGATGAAGGTCAACGATTTTGTAGTCCGCTTTGCAAACGTCAACGGCACCGGCTCGGCGTCGGCAAATGCGCTGTTCACAAAGGCCGTCTTTCGCATGGGCGTGCCGGTCACGCCAAAGAATATTTTCCCGTCGAACATCCAGGGCCTGCCGACGTGGTACGAGGTTCGCGTCTCAGAGAAGGGGCATCTCGGCCGCCGCGAGGGCGTCGACCTGATGGTCGCCGTCAATCCGCAGTCGATGAGGAAGGATTATGCGGATGTCGTCCCAGGCGGTTACTTCGTTTTCGACAGCTCAAAGCCACTTCATCCAAGCTACAAACGCGAAGACATCATTCACATCGGCATCCCGATGACCGAGCTTTGCAATGCGAATTACAGCGACGCTCGACAGCGCCAGCTTTTTAAGAACATCGTCTATATCGGCGCTCTCGTTTCGCTCTTTCAGATCGATTTCGGCGCCATTGAGGAATTGATCGAATCGCAGTTCAAAGGAAAGGAAAAGCTCATCGAACCAAATATCAAGGCTCTCAAAATGGGCGAAACTTGGGTCAAAGAGAATTTCGACGGCGAATTCGAAATGCGTGTCGAGCGGCGCGACCTGCTCGGGGACAAGATCCTTTATGGCGGGAATTCCGCTTGTGCGCTCGGCGCCATCTACGCCGGAGCCACTGTCGCCGCTTGGTACCCGATCACGCCTTCGACATCGGTCGTAGACGCCTTCTCAAAATACTGTGCGAAGTATCGAGTCGATCCTGATTCCGGGAAGAACAATTACGCGATCGTTCAGGCCGAGGACGAATTAGCTGCGATCGGCATGGTGATGGGGGCATCCTGGAATGGCGCACGGGCCTTCACTGCGACAAGCGGTCCGGGCGTTTCGCTGATGAACGAGTTCCTGGGCCTCGGCTATTTCGCTGAGGTGCCCACTGTATTGATAGACGTTCAGCGAACGGGGCCCTCCACGGGAATGCCTACGCGGACCCAACAGTCCGACATCCTGCTTGCCGCATATGCGTCGCACGGCGATACGAAGCATCCGCTCCTTTTTCCGGCGTCTCCAAAAGAGTGCTTTGAGATGACCGCACTCGCGTTCGATCTCACTGAACAGCTTCAAACTCCGGTGATCGTGATGACCGATCTGGACCTGGGAATGAACGACCACGTTACAGAACCGCTCGAATGGGATGACTCGCGCGAATACGTCCGCGGTAAGGTCCTCACCTCGGCGCAGCTCGACGCGATCGCAAAGGGCTCGATAAACGGGCGGCGCACCGGTTCACCAGCCCTTCCTGGACGCGACGGGTCTGATGAGACCGCCGGTGAGCCGCTTCAGCAGTTCCGCGGCAAGTTCGGCCGTTACCTCGATATCGATGACGACGGCATACCTTATCGCACTATTCCGGGCACTCACCTGACTCTTGGCGCATACACGACCCGCGGCTCTTCGCGCGATGAGTACGCAGCCTACACTGAGGATGGAGACGCCTACCGGCGCAATGTCGACCGCCTGGCTAGAAAATGGGACACCGCAAAGGAACTCGTTCCCAGCCCCATCTTTTTGAATGCGGAAAACGCCGGCGATGGAGTCATTTTCTTCGGCACTTCGACCTACGCGGCGATCGAGGCCCTGGAATTATTGAAGGAAGAGGGAATTCACCTCGACGCGATGCGTCCGCGCGCCTTTCCATTCGGCAGGGCGTTTCGTGAATTCGTCGATTCGCATGAGCGCATTTTTGTCATCGAGCAGAATCGCGATTCTCAATTCCGCAGCCTGATGATGATCGAGCTGGGCGTCGACCCGTCGAAACTTATCTCAGTGCTTAACTACGACGGCATGCCTATCACGGCTGACAATATCATCCGCCAGGTAAAGAAAGCTCGATAACTTTGTTGCTATTTTTCTTCAAATCTGTCAGTCTCATTGATGTTAAACCTACTCTCGCGTCATCATTTCGACGCGGCTCGTCTTCAACGGTTTTTGGATAAGTGAGAGAGCAGGCCTTTGTTAGTTAGTCAGAAGTAGCTCTCAGCAGTTTTTGAGTATCCGAAACCGGCTCATCTTTGCCCGTTTCAGTTGCACTTCTTTGGATCCCCTCATAAACGGGAAAGGAAAATAATAATGAAACTTTACGTAGGAAATCTCTCCTTCAATACCAGCAATCAAGATCTTAACGAGCTTTTTGGCACGATCGGTCCGGTCGAGTCATCGAACATCATCGAGGACCGTGAAACGGGACGCTCGCGCGGATTTGGTTTTGTCGAAATGACAAACCAGGCCGACGGTGAAAAAGCTATCGCCGAGTTCAATGGCAAAGAAGTCGACGGACGCCAGCTCAAGGTCAATGAGGCTAAACCTCAGACCGGCGGCGGTGGCGGCGGAAATCGCGGACGCGGCGGCTACGGCGGCGGTGGAAATCGCGGCGGTGGTTACGGTGGCGGCGGCGGCTACGGCGGCAAGAGCTGGTAATAATTTGCTCTGAAAATACTAAAGGCCTCGTCCATTTGGGCGAGGCCTTTCTCATTTAAACTCTAATTTTGCCTAATTCTGGGCATGTATCATCCGTCGCGTTTGATCGCCAAAGAGGACGTCGATCTTATTCGAGTCCACGACCGCCGTAACTTCGCCGCGGCCGAATTTGTCGTGCATCATCGACTGGCCCTTACGATAAACGCGGGTGCGATCGTACGGGGAGGCGTTTTTGCCCTTGCCGACGCTAACGGAAGTTTTCGCCCCGCGACTGAATGTCGTAACGGTCTCGCACGCCTCGCAAGCCGCCTGCGTGATCGCTCCAAGTTTTGTGACCGCTCGAACGACGTGCTTTTGATCTACTTCACATACTGAGCACATGCTCTCAATGGTCTGCCCAACTGTAAATGCTTCTTTTTTCATAAATATATTGTAACTGATAGCGGGCGGAAAATGGCGCCCCGCCCGCCCAAGCCCCGTAAAATCAAGAAAATCGTTGTATAATCGGGCTCGTGATCCATTGTTTTGCTAGATCCGAACCATCTTTCTGAAACCATATGACCTTCATACGCTCGACGTTCCGCCACCCGGCTTTGCCGAAAAACGACCTTGGCTACACGGTCGATTACTACGAAGGCTCATTGTCCACCCTGTGCGCGGGATGCGGGCATGATTCCATCAACGCCGCGATCGTCGAGGCCTGCTGGGAAATGAACATCGAGCCGCACAAGGTGGCTAAGCTGTCGGGGATCGGCTGCTCGTCGAAGTCACCCGCCTATTTTTTGTCGAATTCTCACGGTTTTAATTCCGTTCATGGCCGGATGCCGAGTGTGGCTACCGGAGCGAACTTGGCGAATCGTGACCTGATCTATTTTGGCGTTTCGGGTGATGGGGATTCCGCTTCGATCGGAATGGGCCAGTTTGTTCATGTCGTGAGGCGAAACCTGAACATGGTTTACCTTGTCATGAATAACGGCTGCTACGGGCTCACAAAAGGGCAGGATTCGGCCACGGCCGACGCAGGATCAAAGAATAAGTCGGGCCACGAGAACCTGTTTGAGGCGATCGACCTTGCCGGTCTTGCGATAGAGTTGGGTGCTACCTTTGTAGCACAGTCTTTCTCGGGCGATAAGCAGCAGCTTGTGCCCCTGCTGAAAGCGGCGATGAAGCACAATGGGTTCGCTCTTCTGAATGTCATTTCGCCCTGCGTGACATTCAATAACAATGTCGGTTCGACGAAGTCTTACGATTACGTCCGTGAGCATGTCGAGTTGACGGGTACCGTGGACTTTGTACCCATCTCAAAAGAGATCCTGACGAGCTACGAGGCCGGGAGCATTCAGGAGCTGACCATGCACGACGGCTCTCAGATCCATTTGCACAAGCTCCAAAAGAATTGGGACCCGACGAGCCGGTCATCCGCGATCAGCGCTATTCATGCTGCCCGGGAAAAAAACGAGATCCTTACCGGGCTGCTGTTCATTGATGAGAATTCGAAGGACCTGCACTCGCTGCTCGACACTTCTGATAGGCCGCTGAATTCGCTCGGCAAGGACGTCCTGTGTCCGGGCACCGCGCGGCTCGCCGAGCTAAACGCACAACTGAGGTAACCATTATGAAAAACCTTTCCATTGCAATATTTGCCGGAGCGAGTGCATTTCTGATCGCGTGCGGTGGTGTCGCCAATGTCAGCGTGAATACGTCGAATTCAAATTCCAACTCAGCGTCGAGGGCGACAGCGACTCCTGCCGCTTCCACCGCGCCGCAAGCATCACCCGCGTCGGCGAACGCAAATACCACCTCTGCGCCTCTGCCGAAAAAAGATGACGATACCGAGGTCGAGGGCCAGCTTCAGGTGGGAAAGACCGATTCTGTGATCCTATATTTTGGCGGTGAAACCGGCGATTATGCGGGATATTGTTTTGAAAACGACTCCGACGCTGGCAAGGCCATCCTCGCGGCCTGCAAAGACAAGCAGCCCTGTCATATAACCGGCACGGTCGATAACTCGGCCTGCAAGGTACCTGGCCTCGAAGCAGATCTCTCGGCGAGCGGTCGGATCATATCGGTTACGTCCGCCAAACCAGGCGCGGCCAAGCCGGCGGCCCCGGCCAAAAAGTAAACTTCGCGGGTTCGTCATCGGGAAGCAACCTGAATTCAGCAATAATCACCTTAGGTCTGGCATGAAGTCTTATCGCTTGATCAGGCTGCTTTTTTGCATCGTCGCTGTATTTATCGGCGCCGCTGCGTCGGCCTTCGCGGCGTGCTCGGATCCCGGCAGCCCGCTCGGCGCATTGATCAAAACAGGCCAGGACGACGGCAGGAAGATACCGCTCATACTGATCCATGGCGTGCACGCGACGCATGCTGAACAGTCTGTAGACGCTCCCGGCCACACGTGGGACGCATTCCTTGATGCGTTCAAAGCAAAGCCGGATCTGGCGGATCGTTACGCTGCATATCAATTCCAATACTGCAGCGACCGTGAGCCCGTGACCGAGATCGCCGCGACCTTGCGCGACCTGATCGATAAGCAGCTTGGTGATCGCGCCCACGTCATCGTCACGCACAGTATGGGCGGGATCGTCGCCACGTCTTATATGGCGGAGACCGTACATCTCTCCGGCAGCTGGAAGGGGAAAAAAGGCGGGGATACGACAATAGGCGTGATCACGCTTGCCGCGCCGCATCACGGGACTCCAGGAGCGAATGACATGGCGACCCTGAAGAAATTCGTTCCCGACCGGTACGAGACGTTCTACGACACGTTGCAGCGAATGTACTGGCACGCCGGCGCGGACTATGACGGGAACCTGCCGCCTGACTCCAACCGCGTAAACCGCTCGGATCTTCGTTGGGACAACTATGACGGGAAGCTCGATGGCTTCCCCAAGGACATAAACACCGCGCTTGCCAAGCGCGACAAGGCATTCGAGCCCTATGCTTCAAAGCTGATCGCTTACGGAGGTCAGATCCAAGCCACGTCCAGCCCCGTCGCTATTGCGGGCCTTCTCGTTGAGGCAGGCATCGCCGGCGACAAGTCGATCAGCCGGCATAAGGCTCTGGCATTTGCTGATGTTGGGATCGTGACCGCGCTCGGAAGGAAGTTCGGCGAAGCGGATGGAATGGTCCCTATGTCGAGTGCAGTCTTTTGCAAAACGCCGGTCGAGTCCGATGTTGCAAAGAATCAGCTGTGTACTTCTTTCGTGCGCGTTCGGCGATTCGAATCTGGCGGGTCGGGCGAGGTGCCATTGTCACAGCTCCCAGATGCAAATACGCTGAGCATTCTAAGGTCGCCGCTCGGCTACGATCATTTCGACATGCTTGTGAATCCGGATGTCCTCAAATACGTTATGGTCGATCTTGCATCCATGACTAACGCTGCGAAGCCATCTGTCATCAGGCCTTGATCTACTTCAGTATTGGATCTGTAATGTCGATCTTCTTTAGGATCGTCGCCGCCTCTGTCGAATTTGCCCAGCGGGGAGTTGACCTATTCTCGATCATCACGGGCTTCAGCTCGATCGAGTCAATGCGTTTCTCATTGCCGCGTTTGTAAAGGCTGATCTTGAGCGTCAGTCCTTCGCGCGTATCGGGCCAGGGCTGGTCAAAGATAAAGTTTCCAAGCGAGTAAAAAATGTACTTGTCCTTGTACTTCTCGGCTGTCTGTATCCAATGCGGGTGCGCGCCGATCACGGCGTCTGCGCCCGCGTCGATCGCCGCATGGGCGAAAGTGACCTGATGCGGTTCCGGCCGGCGGGTGTATTCGATACCTGCATGGACCGCTACGAATACAAAATCGCATCCCTGCTTCCTTAGATCGGCGATCGAACGCTGCAAATAATCCGTGTCCTCGATCCGCGCGACATAATCGTTGCGGAGCACACCGCCATCATTCACCGATGCGTACGAGACGCCGATAAACCCGATCTTGATACCATTTATCTCAACAAACTCACCTTTCCATGCCTCATCCTTGTTGTCGCCCGTGCCCGTGTGCTTGATGCCGATCTGGTCTAGATACGAGCGCGTGAATTGCAAACCCTTTAGCCCCTGGTCCATCGAGTGATTGTTCGCAACGGTAATGATCGAGAACTTATTCTTTAACAGCGGTGGAATATTCGCCTTGCGGGCGTTAAACACAAGGCCCTTACCGATCCTGGAGTCGTCACCCGAAACGGGCGACTCCAGATTCGCGAAATTGAAATCCGACTTCGCAAACTCCTCGCCCGTATTTCTAAAAACCACGTTTGGATCACCCGCACTCATTATCGCGGCATTGATACCGCGCGAGAGCATGATGTCGCCAACGGCAATGAACGTCGCCCGATGCTCCGTCTTATCTTCAGGCGGCTGAGGCGGCGTGCCCATACTGTTTTTCGAGAGCAAGCTGCATCCCGACAACGCGGCGATAAACACACTGACGAGGACCGATCGATCAAAAGGGGTCAATTTCATATTTAACTTCTGGATCAGGGACGGAAGTAATTTAGCATATGTTTTTGTCTAAGAAACACACTAAACTCAGGTAATAAAGACGATACTTCTTCGTTTAGTGTTTTTCGTGTGTTT
>JAFAOW010000225.1 GCA_019247455.1 Acidobacteriota bacterium
CGCTGAAACTTCAAATTCTCGATAGTATTCCGACGATAGAGGTCCAATTCGTCCTCGGGAAAGGTTGGCCGCAGGACGATCTCTGCGAGCAATCCCAGGACATCGGAAGTGTAAAGCGACAGCGACGAGGCCGACAGCACGGTAAAATCGTCGCTCGCATGGGCTGCGAGACTCGCACCTAGTCGCTCGACCTTTTCCGCAAGTTGGCGGCTGGTGTAGTTCTCAGTGCCCTCGGTTATCTGTGAGGCGATCGCGGAGGTGAGCCCGGTGGAGCCTTCCGGATCATTTATGTCCCCGGAGGAAAACGCGAGGCGAAGGCTCACGAGAGGAAGCCTCGAATCCTCGAAAACGATCACACGAAGGCCGTTGTTGAGCGTCGTCTGAAATGGCTGTGGAATGTCGAACGCGACGGGGGCCAGCGGCTGCGGCGCTTGTTTCCTGAATTCTCCCTGCATCATCCTTTTCCCGCGGGAACAACATCCAGTAATGCTCGGTTTTCAGTGTTCAGATAGACCCCGACGGCGTGACGTATCTGTTCTGCCGTGATCGCTAGGAGATCATCCAGTTCCGTATTTATCAAATTCGGATCTCCGTCATAGAGCGCGAATTCAGCGATCTGCTGAGCCCTGCTTAGCGATGACTGGCGCATGCGGATGGCGTCGTTGATCAATTGATTCTCGATCTTTTCCATTTCCTCAGCTGACGGCCCGTGCGAAGCCAGGTCGCTGATCTCCACATTGATCGTTTCTCGGATCTTACTTAAGTCCTTGTCGGGTTTCGGTATGGCCCCGATAAATATGCTGGACGGACCCCGGCGCTCGTCCGTAAAGCCAAAGAGCTGTATCACAGACTCATCGCCTTTAACCAATTTTTGATACAGGCGTGAGCTGTCTCCGTCGTAGAGGATCTTGCCGGCGAGATAGAGGGCGTTGAAATCCGGCGAGCGCCGCTTTGGTATCTTCCAACCCATCAAAAAGGCAGGAAAAGGAGCGAGGGGATCCTCCCATTCCCGGTAGGTAGCAGCCACCTCGCTTGGTTCGCTCACGTCCAGTGGCGGAGGCAACGGCTGGGAGGGTATCTCGCCGAAATACGTTTCGATGAGCTCCTTTGCCTCGACCGGCTCGAATGCCCCGGAAAGCACCAGCACCGCGTTGTTGGGTGCGTAAAAGATCCGGAAAAACTCGCGGACATCCTCGACAGTTGCTGCATCGAGATGATCCATAGAACCGATCGTCGAATGCGAATTCGCGAAGTTCTTATAGATCATCTCGCTGATCAGGTCAAAGATCTGGCCATACGGCTGGTTATCATAGCGAAGTCTCTTCTCCTCCTTTACGGCCTCCCGCTGATTGTCGAGGTTCTCCTGAGTTACAGCGAGAGAAAGCATTCGATCCGACTCGAGCCACAAAGCAAGCGGCAGCTGGTTTGCTGGCAGCGTCTCAAAATAGTTCGTTCGCTCGCTCGACGTGGTGCCATTCATGGTGCCTCCCGCCTTCATTACGTGCTGAAAATGCCCAGCTTTTGGAACGTTTTGGGAACCTTGAAACATCATGTGCTCGAACAGGTGTGCAAACCCTGTGCGGCCTTCCCTTTCATTACGGGAGCCAACATCGTAATACACGGCGACTGAAACGACGGGGATCGAATTGTCGTGGTTGAGGACAACGCGAAGACCGTTTTTCAGCGAGTACGCGTCGATCTCAAGTGGAGTTAGTTTGAATTGTTCTGGCATGCTTCCTGATTTTTATGAGAACAAATCGGGGCGCAAAAATCAAAAAGTCGGGATCGGCTTGGTCTAAGAAGGAGGGCCTCGCCGGCCCCCGGTATTTTGTTGGATCCGATCGTACTTACGCAGCCTGAGCCAGGGGAACCGCTCGCGGCGAAAAGACACCTGGGTTCGCACCATTAAGAAGCCGAGCGACAGTTTCGCTGAATATCGCGAGGTCCTCTGGTTTTGCTAAATAGGCGTTTGCGCCCGCCGCAGCCGCCTTTTCCCGGTCCACCGTACGGTTCATAGCGGAAAAGAACATCATCGGCACCCGGCAACCCATTTGACGCATCAGCGTGCAGAACTGCACCCCTGTCATGTCCGGAAGAGCATATTCGAGAATACAGAGATCGAACGGCTGCGAATTTAAGAGCCTGAAGGCTTGCCGGCCGTTTGTGACTGAAGTGAGGTGGCACTTGATCTTGGAGGCCCTCAAGATAACCCGCATCCAGTCCGTTGTGTTGGTGTCGTCGTCGATAGTGAGAATTCGCCGCATATTGAGAACACCTTATCCAGGGCCGAAAAACGAGTCGGTATGACAGACGACAAATCTTGCTGGGCGGGTAAAATACTATGTTTTTGACGCGATATCTCCCACGTGTCCGCTTTTGGCGGAATCCCGCCCGCGGCAATGAATCGCATACAGATCTCGAATTAATAACAGGGGGAGCATAAATATGAATTCACAGACTGGCGCAACTCAATCTTCAGGCGGGGGCCACACAGGCCTTAAGTATTTCCTCGTTGGCGGCGGTATTGGTGCGGCCGCCGCGCTGCTGTTTGCCCCAAAAGCCGGCGCTCAGCTTCGCAGCGACATCGCCGATGTAACGAAACGGGGCTACGACGGCACGCTCGATCTCGCACGAAAGGTAAAAGAGCAATCGACCGATCTATATCACTCGCTTCTTGAAGGAAACGACGGGGAGATAGCAGAGACAGCGGTCTCTACCGCAGAAACCTCAATGAACGAGTTGGCGAACCGCGTTGAGAGCACCCAGGACGATCTTCTTTCGATCGACGACCAGGCTCGCAGCGGCAACTTCGGTCGTAAGTCAACAAATATTGTCTAGTCGGGAACCGGGGATAAGGAGACCTGCACGAAATTGTGTCGGCCCGAACGAAATGGGGTTGCCACCTATAGATCGGCCTCCCCATCTCAAATGTGACGAATGTGCCGCAAGCACTCTCACGTCACCACGGCGTCATTGATCGTTATCGGCGTCGTCTTTCAAGGAGGAAAGAACAATGAATACGAGGTTTAGAAATTCATTTTTACCAATTCTCGGCCTGATCGCGGCTCTTGCGCTTTCGGCAAGCGCGCAGGTGCGAGCCTACAGCGCTTCAGATCGTCAGGTTTCGAATCTGCTCAATCATCTTGAGCAAACGACCAATGACTTCAAAGCAGAGGTCAGCCGCGCTGTTGATCGTAGCCAGATCAATGGCACTCGACGCGAAGACAACATTAACGCGTTGATAGCAAGTTTTGAAACGTCCACTGATCGCCTGCAAACGAACTTCAACATGCGTCGATCGGCTAGCGCGGATGTCCAGGACGTGCTGAATCAAGCGGCGGCCATGAATAATTTCATGCGGAACAATTCGCTGAGCTCGCGGGCGCAGGACCTGTGGACGTCTATCAGGAGTGATCTGGATACTCTCGCGGGATATTACAGCGTTCGCTCTGACTGGAACACCGGTTATTACAACGGCAGCGGGGGCTATAACAATGGCAACGCTGGTTCTGGCAACGGTGATCGCGGATATAACAACGGCGGTTACAATGCAACGGCGTCGCAAATGCGGAGCCTCGTTTATAGAATTCAGTCTCGCACCAACGCATTCCGCACGAGTTATTCGCGGTGGTCGCGATATGGTTGGAGAAATCAGACTTCTAATACCGATATAGACCAGCGGATCAGTGATCTTGATCAGGCAGTCACCGAACTCAATCGCGGATACAGCAACACAAGTGTTTATGGCAGCTCGAATGTTTACGCGGTCTTCCGGCCGGCGGCTGATATTAACCGGTTCGTGGTGTCAACGCGGACGAATACTGATCTGACCAATAAATGGAATCTGCTTCGCTCCGATCTGGACACACTTGCGACGTATTATCGTCTCGCGTGGAACTGGGACAATCCTGTGTATCCCGGCGATAACACATATGGCGGATACAACAGCGGAAACGGAAACAATTACGGCGGCTTCGACGCGCGAATAACGGGTACTTACCAGTTGAATACTTCTCAGAGCGACGACGTCTCTGATGCGATCAACAGAGCGATCGGTACAACGTATAACTCTGACCAGCAAGATCGGACCCGCCGCAATCTCCAGCGTCGCTTGCAGTCGCCGGAAGAGATCGCGATCGAAAAACGCGGTCAGCAGGTTACGCTTGCTTCGACGAATGCACCTTCTGCGGTCTTAACGGCGGACAATGTTGCCCGGAGCGAAACGAATGCGAATGGCCGCACTGTAAACACCCGCGTGACCGCGACGAATCGCGACATCTCGATCGCGTACGAAGGCGACCGGGTCAATGATTACTACATTGATTTCGAGTTAGTGGGCCGCGACCAGCTTCGTGTGACCCGACGGGTATACCTTGAAGGTCAAAACAAGCAGGTGACTGTTGCGAGTGTGTACGACCGTATCAGTCCGACGGCCCAGTTCGACACGATATATCGTGCGCCGACTATCACGAGCGGGTACCCAACTACCAGCACTGGTTGGGCGATACCGAACAACACGACTATCACGGCGACACTCGACAACCCAGTTTCGACCCGCACGGCGCGAAACGGGGACACGTTCACGATGACGGTGACCTCACCTTCGCAGTACTATGGCGCGGTGATCACCGGACGTGTTGCGGGTGACCGGTCGGGCGTAGTCGCGGGAAGAGCTAATCTCTCGTTCGACTTCGACACGATCCGTCTCCGCGACGGAAGCACGTACCAATTTGCGGGTATCGTAAATTCGGTCACGCAGCCGGGCGGTCAGATCGTCAGCGTCAACAATGAGGGTCAGGTTCGCGACAAGAACCAAACGACCCAGACCGCAACGCGTGCAGGGATCGGCGCTGCTATTGGAGCGATCATCGGTGCAATAGCCGGTGGCGGCTCAGGCGCGGCTATCGGTGCAGGCATCGGTGCGGGAGCCGGCGCGGGTTCGGTGATCCTTCAGGGACGGGATGATCTCGATCTTTCGAGCGGCACCCAATTCAATATCACTGCTACGGCCCCTACAAATCTGGCAAGAGAACGTCCGTAGATCATTCTTTTTGACCTTTACTCAGGCCGGCTGCGCAAGCAGCCGGCCTTTTTTTCGCGCTAATTTGGAAATCCCCGCCGGTTCGTTATATAAATTATCAAACAAAATTACGACAGGGCGTGATCGGGTGCCGCTGATCATGCAGGTCTTGAGCAAGGGGCCAACGGCGCAAGCAGCAGTTAGTCGTGGGCCCCTTTTTTTCTTCTCTGAGGTTTATGAGCCGTATCCCCCGTGTACTCGCCATTTTTTTAGTTGTCCTGGCAGGATTAACGACGGCGTCAGCCCAGCTTCAAGCACAACTCAACCCTAGTGTAGACCCATTCTCGATAAAGCAGGGCAGTTCATTCTCCGCCGCTCCCTCAGCGCGGTCGGAGAACGGCGAGAATACTGGATCTAAAGTCTCGCGGATCATGTCTGACCTCTCAGAAGCGGAGGCGATAATTCGGAGTAACTATGTTGACCCGAAAGTTTCCGTCGAGAATCTGACCCACTCAGCTCTAGAAGGGGCTCTCAAGAGCCTTGATCCGCACTCAACCTTTTGGGACCCGCAAGCGTGGAAGGACCTCATGGATGAAGAGCGCAGCGGCTATAACGGGATCGGAGTCACCATTGGAAACCATTCACGGGCCGGCGTGGTCGATACGTATGTAATATCAACTTATCCGGGTTCTACAGCCGCGCGAGCACAACTGCGATTTGGAGATCGAATCGTAACGATCAATGGCGAAAAGATTACGGGTAAAGACTCGGACGAGGTTCGAGACAAGATCCGCGGGAGTGCCGGATCGGTGATCCGTATGGTCGTTGAACGTGCAGCGACCGGACGCCTAGAGAGCGTAGATCTGAAGCGTGGACACGTGGCCCAGCCGTCGATCCCAGATTCGTACATCCTCCGGCCCGGGATCGGCTACATTGAGCTGTCTGAGGGCTTCAATTGGACAACTGCCGATGAACTCGACGGGGCGATCCGCTCGCTA
>JAFAOW010000307.1 GCA_019247455.1 Acidobacteriota bacterium
CGGGACGGCGGCGGGGAACAAGGTCTGGATGAAGATGACGTTCACGGCCATCGCCACCTCGAAGATAAGGATCCTGGTGAACAACGCACTGGCCGCATACAGCCGGGTCACCGAGCTTGAGGCATGGGGGCCGTAGTATCCTACGCCGTCGCCGAGGCCGTTCTACTGACTATTCTTTCGTAGAAGGCAATATATTGCGGAATGATCTTCTCTGTTGAGTAACGCTGTACGGCGAGCTCCCTGCCGCGGTGTCCGAATGCGCGGCGCTGGTCTTCATCAGCGAGAAGTATGAGGGAATCATCTGTCATCTTTGCGATATCGCCTACATCACTTAAGTATCCCGATTCCCCATCGCTGACCACATCCGGAATTCCCCCGATACGGGTCGCGATCACAGGCGCCTCACAGGCCTGGGCTTCAAGTGCCGCAAGACCGAAGGACTCCAGCTCTGATGGGAGCAGGAAAAGATCCGCGACGCCCATGTAGTCGGCAATGTTTGCCTGTTTGCCGACAAAGACGATGTTGCCGTTCATCCCGAGTTTTTCCGCGAGGTAAACGCAGGCCGAACGCTCGGGCCCGTCGCCCACCATCACCAGGCGCGCGTTGACACCCGCTTCACGGACCTTTGCAAGGATCTTCACGCAGTCCGCCGGACGCTTCACAGGGCGGAAGTTCGAAACATGCACGATCAAACGTTCGCCGTGAGGAGCAAGTTCCTCCTTCAGCGGTGAATGCTCAAGTCGCTTATAGTGTTTTTGGCAGATGAAGTTGGGTATCACCTCGATCTCGTCAAAATCAAACGTCTCGATTGTCGCCGCTTTCAGGAATTTGGAGACCGCGGTTACGCCATCCGACTGCTGCAGGCCGTACCGTGTAATGGGCAGATAGGACCTGTCAGCTCCAACAAGTGTGATGTCCGTTCCGTGCAGCGTTGTGATCACAGGCACATACATCTTCTGCTTGATCGATTCGCGAGCCAATATAGCAGAGATCGAATGAGGGATCGCGTAGTGCACGTGCAGCAGGTCGAGCTTTTCCGCGCGGGCCACGGTGGCCATCTTTGTCGCGAGGGCCAGGTCGTAGGGTTGGTGCTCGAACAACGGATACGTCATCATCTCCACTTCGTGAAAATGAATGCGATCGTTCAGCTCCGTCAGACGAGTCGGCAAGAACGACGAGATAAAATGCACGTTATGCCCGCGATCCGCCAGGTCACGACCCAACTCCGAGCCGACAATGCCGCTCCCGCCATAGGTTGGATAAACTGTGATCCCAATGTTCATAGATTCGCCAGAGTCAAACGATTATCCTAGCACGCTGGTGACATGTTGCCACTAGCGCCACAGCAGCGCTGTCGGCTCTATTTTGTGAGGCTTATCTTCCCATTCCATTTGCCCCCATTACGAGCGACCCCGGACATCGAATGACCATCCGATGAGATAGTGAGTTTGTATTGATCGAGCATTACTAACAGGCCGGACGGGTCGTCTTTCCGCGTGCCGCCAAAGGTGAGAAGGCGAGTTGCCGGGTCGAAGCGCCCGCTTACGAATTCCGTTGCGCTAACGCCGATCAAAGTCTGCTTGTCGGGTCGTGGCGACCTTCTCAGCGTCCAACGGATCCTGCCGGATATCTGGTCGCCGGAACCATCGATCGTCAAGACATAATCGTAGAGAGCGCCGGTTTCGGTCGACCACGTGCCGCTCCATTGGCCAGCGGGCGAGAGGGCCGGCATATTCGACGAATTACCGGGAAGTATTTGCTTTACCGCCGCCTGATTCGACATCCCAGCGTTGTTGGAGTTGGCGGACGGTGGTGGCGACGGCGAGGAGTTGGATTGGTTCACAGGCTGTTGGCCGGTTCGGAGTATCAAAACCGTGCCAAGCACTCCAACGAGCAGGGTAAGAAAAGAGATCATTACCCACACTGGAGTATTAGACCTGGCCTGAACGGGCGCGACTGAAGCCTCAGCGACAGCAAGAACGCTTCCGTCGTCAAGACAGAATGAATAATCAAGCCCGTATTCCCGGCCGCAAACATTACAGCGCTTCAGCATGTGCGATCGATTGGGTGCGCTGAATTATAAACAGAAACGCGATCGAGTGCTAAAAGGTCAATTTGCCGGCACGATCCGCATGATCCGATCATCGTCCTTTGCAGGTGATCCACGGCCGTCGCGGTTTGACGTAGAGAAATAGATATAGCCGTCTGGCCCCTCTTCCATCTCGCGTATTCGGCCGTAGGTGCCTGAGAGCAGGTCCTCTTGTTTGACGACATTGCGGCCGTCGAGAACCACCCGGATGATCCGCTTACCGCCAAGACAGCCGAAGAAGAAGTTTCCTTTGAAAGCAGCAAAGGCGGAGCCGTTGTAGAACATTCCGCTCCCGGGAGCACACGCGGGAGAGTATTCGAGCAGCGGCGAGACCATTCCTTCGCGCGTTTGTGTGTGATGGATCTCGGGCCAGCCGTAATTGAGGCCCTTCTCAATGATGTTCACTTCATCGCCGCCCGAGCCCTTTCCCTCAAAAGTACTGGGCCCATGCTCTGTTTCAAAAAGCAGACCCGTTCCCGGCTGCCACGCCAAGCCCTGTGGGTTGCGGTTGCCATACGTCCAGATCTCCGGCCGTGCACCCTGTGTCTTGATGAACGGGTTATCAAGCGGAATACTGCCGTCGTCATTGACCCGGAGTACCTTCCCCGCGAGCGAATCGAGTCTTTGCGCGAGTGTCCAGTCCGTCGAGTCGCCCGTGGTGACATACAGCTTTCCGTCGGGGCCAAAGCGGCACCGCATTCCTGAATGATTCGGCGCGCCGGGCACGTGATCGACGATCGTTTTCTCCTCAGTGAGTTTGCCGTCCTGATAAACATACCGGACGACCTTTACTTGCTTCCCGTCCTTGTTATAGGAGTAAGCGAGGTAGATGAAGTGGTTCTTTGCAAAATCGGGATGGAGCGTTATGTCCATCAGCCCGCTTTCGCTCGTTGGTTCAACATCGGGGACAACGAAAACCGGTTCGGCTCGCAGCTTGCCGCTCTCGATGATCCGCACGCGGCCCGGGCGCTCGGTAAAGAGCATGTCCTTGTTCGGCAGCCACGCGAAAGCCCAAGGCACTTCGAGACCAGTTGCGACCGTTTCAACCTTGAATTTGACATCGCCGTCCGCCGTTGTAACGACCGCGTTTTCCGCCAGACCCGCGGGAGCGCAAGCCGTCGATAAGACAAAGGCGATCATTAAAAAACTGCCGATCGGGCTCCGGTGCAGCATCGCTTCCTCAATATAGCATGGCGCCAAAAACGGGCTGTGGGCCCCCCAACCCACAGCCCGTCGTAAGTCGCCCCGCCTTATTTAATATGCTGACGGTGACGAACCGATATTTGACGCCGATGTGGTCGGCGCGGAAACCTCCTGAAGCACCTCGCCTGAATCTGCACGCGAAGCATTTCTGGCGATGTCAGCCAGCGATACGATACCTACGCATGAGCCTCTCGCATCAACGATCGGCATTCTCCTGATCTGGTTTTCCTCAAGGACCTTGTAGCACTCGTCCAAGGAAGTATCTTCCTTAACGCTGACCAGCGGATAGCTCATACAGTCTGCAACGTTCATCTCCAACGGATTCAATCCTTTGCCGATAGTACGGCAGACGATATCGCGGTCGGTTATGACGCCGAGCGGCATACAATCCTCCAAGTTCTGAACGACCGGTATCTCCCCGCAGTCATGATCGATCATCAGCCTGACCGTTTCAGTCAAAGAAGATTCCGGCGTACAGCATGCCGGGTGGGCCGTCATTATCTCCCTTACTTGCATATTCACCTCCCGTAAAAAAATCGGCGGGCGTTCGCGTGGGGCGACCGCCGCCGCTTATAAAGCACCGTCCGGCCAAGTCGCTACTTCTTGTTCGCGCTGGTGCTCGAGTTAGATCCGGCGCCGCTCTTCTTCGCCTGGATAGCCTTGATGGCGTCGAGGTGTTTCTTCAGCGTCGGCAGCGTCTTCGCCGCGAAGGCTTTGACATCGGGGTCCGTCGAATACTCCGACTGTTTCTCGAAAAGGGATACGTCCGTTTCGTGGTCACTGACCATCATCTCAACATACTCCTTGTCGAAGTCCGCGCCGGAAAGCCCCTTCAGCTTATCGAGGTCGGACTGATGTGAACCAAGGTCGGCCGGAAGTGCAAAATTCTTCTTCCCGGCGACTCCCTTCAGCTCGTTATTGGCGGCGGTATGATCTGTGACCATCATCTGCCCGAATTTCTTGACCTCCGGGTCGGTGGCCTTCTGAGCCGCCAGTTTGCCCATCTCAACCTCGGCCATGCCGCCCTGGGCGGCATCCTTCATAAACGATTCGGGGCTTGCGGTAGTCGCGCTGCTCACAGAATTCGCCACAGAATTTGCGGCGTTACCGATCGTATTTACGGCAGAAGACGCGGCATTGCTCACCGTGTTTCCTGCGTTCGAAGCAGTATTTGCGACTCCGCCTCCGCATGCGCTCAAGCCGGCAAAGATCAGCAGCAGAATCATCGTCAAAAACGTAACGTTTCGCATTTTTCCTCCTAAGAAGCGGTACTATCCGGTTTCTAGCCCACCCTACCCCTCACCCGGGCGAAATTCGGTACGCCAAGCGACACAGAAGAAAGGCGCATCTTTTTCTCGCCCTCGTCGTAACAAATGTCAGCCAAACACGGTCATATTCAACAAGCGAGTGGTGTACTTATGCGGAGGTTTCGTCTCATGCGCGAGAGTCTTTTGGCTATTTTCTTTGTTTTGAGTGGTTTGGCGGGGGCGGCGTCGGGCCAGTCAGCTGTTCCCAACCTTACGGCCGACCAGTGGCGGGCCGACATCCGCTACCTTGCCGACGAGCTTCCCAAACATCATCCAAACCTCTTCAAATGGATGAAGCGCGAGGACTATGACGCGGCGGTCAAAGCTCTCGCCGATCGCGCGGGGACTGCCTCGGGGGCGGAGAACCTGGTCGGAATGATGCGGCTCGTCGCGATGATACATGATGGACACACGAATCTGATCCCCCACGACCTATTTGCGGCGAAGGTATTTCCGGTTACGTTCTATATCTTTTCGGATGGACTCTTCATCGAGCGGGCCTCCGCGGAAAATAAAGACCTGGTCGGTGCTCGTGTTATCAAGGTCGGCGTCCTTTCTGTGGACGATGCCATCATGCAGCTAAAAGGCGTGACACCCGCCGACAACGAGATGGGAAAATTGGAGTACGCGCCATCGTTCATGGTCGTGCCCGATATTCTCGCCGGCCTCAAGATCATTCCGGATACGTCATCGCTGCCGCTCGTAATTGAACAGAACGGCAAACAGCGCACCGTCGAGTTGAAACCGACGGTCTCGTTCGGTGAGACATTCCGTTCCATTCCCGCCGGATGGGCTAACCTTGCAGGCGTCAAGGCGCTTTACCAGAAGGACCCTGCGAACAATTTTTGGTTCGAGTATCTTAAGGACAGCAAAACGATGTACGTCCAGCAGAATGCTGTTCTCAACAAGGATGGGGGCGAGACGGTCGCCGCATTTTACAAGCGCGTTTTCGATCAGGTCGAGGCGAACCCGGTCGACAAGTTCATTCTCGACCTCCGCTTTAACAACGGCGGCAACAACGGCCTCAACCGGCAGGTGATCATTGATATCATTCGGTCGAAGATCGACCAGCGAGGCAAGTTCTTCGTTATCACGGGACGTCGAACTTTCTCCGCGGCGCAAAACTTTGTGAACGAGCTAGAGAAATACACCGCCGCCATCTTCGTGGGTGAACCGACCTCTGGGCACCCGAACCACTTTGGCGACGCGACGGCCTTCACACTCCCGAACAGCAAATTCGACGTACCGACATCCAGCGTTTGGTGGCAGGATGTCGATCCGCGTGACCGCCGTGTCTGGACAGCGCCGGAATTAGCGGCAGACCTCTCATCTGAGGATTACCGCTTGGGGCGCGATCCTGCAATGGATGTGATAATGCATTACTCACCTCGCGAAGGCTTCCGCGAAACGATGGTCGCTGCCGCAGACAAAGGCAGCAATGAGATCACTCGCGTCTACCGTGAGTTCCGCGCCGACCCGCGGCACAAGTATGCCGAGACAAAAACAGACATGAATCGTTTGGGTTATGTTTTGCTTCGGCAAAATAAGGTTCGCGAGGCCATCACGGTCTTCGAACTGAACGTGGAATCCGATCCGAACTCCGCCAATGTTTATGACAGCGTAGGTGATGCATATCAAGCTGCCGGCCGGAAGGACGACGCGATCAAGGCATACGAAAAGGCCCTCTCGATCGACCCGAATTACCAGTCATCTCGAGAGAGCCTCCGAAAGCTCAAGGGCAATTAGCCTTTGAATTTCATTGCTAGGGATCGAACCCAGTCGTACGGCTTTTTGATCACGGCAAACGCTTTTGCCGGCAGTGATCTCGTATCCTTTCTTACGGCTTTCGATTCGACCACAGAAGACTGCCTCGGCAATGAGGCGTCCATGTAGCGAACTGGCGCCGGAATGGGGATCGTCACCGGGGCGAACCCTTTAGCGAGAGCATTCGGCATAATTCGCGCAAAGGTCGGTCTGCGATAGCTCGCGTAACTTGTGTCATGGCTAGGTTTTGAGAGGTGATGCAGGCCCATCGGCCCTACGGATACATCTGACAACGGCAACGCCTCATGTACAGAGGCTGCCTCAACCGAAAGATCCCCTAGTGCGTCATTCAGCGGCGTCGAGTGGGTCATTGCCTGATAGTCCTCTCTGGACTGCTCGATCGCAAGATATGCCTGGAAAGTGGCTTGGAGAAAAAACACTGCGATTATTCCCAAAACTATCTTTTGCATATCCTTTCCTCCAAACCTTAACTCCGATGATAAACATTGTTTATTAGTATAACATTTCCCGAGATGGGTTGTATCGCGGCAGCTGAAATCTTTATTCGCCTGTTCCATTTCATTACAATCAAGGGGCACCACAAGTTTTCGGGAGAGCCCCGTGCACGGGACTGAGAACCGTCTGATGCCGACGGCAAGATCCTTAGAACCTGATGCGGATAATACCGACGAAGGGAGAAACAAATGTCTGAACTCACCAGTGATCAGGTCAAACTACCTGCCTCGCAAAAGACTTACGTAGAAACCAACGGCTCGACGGCGAACGCCGGCGGACACCATTTGCGGGTTCCTTTTCGCGAGATCTCGTTAACGCCCAGTAAAGCGATGGACGGCACTGTGGAGGCAGATCCGCCGGTCCGTGTTTATGATACCAGCGGGCCGTGGACCGATCCCGGTCAGCGTCACAACGTCCTTGATGGCCTGCCTGCTCTGCGCCGAGAATGGATCATCGCTCGCGGCGATGTCGAGGAATACCAGGGCCGCGAGATCCTGCCGCAGGACAATGGTTACCTGACCGCCGGTGCCGAAGGATTAGCCAAGGTCAAAGAGAACGGACGACTTGAAGATTTTCCCGGTCTCAAACGCGCGCCGCTTAGAGCTAAAGCCGGCCAGTGCGTCACGCAGATGCACTACGCGAGAAAGGGCATTATTACGCCAGAAATGGAATATGTCGCGATCCGCGAGAACCTCGGACGCCAAATCGCCTTCGCAACGCTGCAAAACGGCGGCGGCGGCGACCGTTCGTCGCTGATGCATCAGCACAAAGGTGAGTCGTTCGGAGCGGCGCTTCCAAAATTCGTGACGCCCGAGTTCGTGCGCGACGAGGTCGCGCGTGGGCGAGCGATCATCCCGGCAAACATCAACCATCCGGAGAGTGAGCCGATGATAATCGGCCGCAATTTCCTCGTCAAGATCAATGCAAATATCGGCAACTCGGCGATCGCGTCGTCGATCGAGGAGGAGGTTGAGAAGATGCGTTGGTCTACACTCTGGGGTGCCGACACCGTGATGGACCTATCGACAGGGAAGAACATCCACGCGACCCGCGAATGGATACTTCGCAATTCGCCCGTGCCCATCGGCACCGTTCCTATCTACCAGGCTTTAGAGAAGGTAAGTGGCAAAGCGGAGGACCTCACGTGGGAGATCTACCGCGACACGCTGATCGAGCAGGCGGAACAGGGAGTAGACTACTTCACTATCCACGCGGGGGTGCGGCTTAGATATATCCCGCTTACCGCCAAGCGGACCACGGGTATCGTGAGCCGGGGAGGTTCGATCATGGCGAAGTGGTGCCTCGCCCATCATGAGGAGAGCTTCCTATATACACGATTCCGCGAGATCTGCGAGATCATGCGAACCTACGACGTTTCGTTCTCGCTCGGTGACGGGTTGCGGCCCGGCTCTATCGCGGATGCGAATGACGAGGCCCAGTTTGCCGAACTCGATACCTTAGGTGAATTGACCAAGATCGCCTGGGAGATGGATTGCCAGACCATGATCGAGGGGCCAGGCCACGTCCCGATGCACCTGATCAAAGAGAACATGGACAAGCAGATCGAGGTGTGCGGGGAAGCGCCCTTTTACACTCTTGGGCCGCTTACGACGGACATAGCGCCAGGCTACGATCACATAACATCCGGCATCGGCGCGGCGATGATCGGCTGGTACGGGACGGCGATGCTCTGCTACGTAACGCCCAAAGAGCATCTCGGACTCCCCAACAAGCAGGATGTAAAAGAAGGTGTGATCACCTACAAGCTTGCCGCGCACGCCGCGGACCTTGCAAAAGGTCACCCCGGCGCTCAATACCGGGACAACGCTCTTTCAAAAGCGAGATTTGAGTTTCGCTGGGAGGACCAGTTCAACCTCGGTCTCGACCCCGAAAAGGCGAAAGAGTTTCATGACGAAACGCTTCCGGCTGAGGGCGCAAAGCTCGCGCACTTCTGTTCTATGTGCGGTCCGCATTTCTGCTCGATGAAGATAACTCAGGACGTAAGGGATTACGCCGCCAAGCAAGGCCTCGAGGAAGAGAAGGCGTTCGCAGTAGGAATGTCAGAAAAGGCAAAGGAATTTGTCGCGAACGGTAACGAAATATACGGCTTGCCTGGCCAGAGAAAGAGCTAGCCGGGCGATCGCGGTACATTATTAGCGTCTGGGACGGTATAAGAAAACCGGCGGGAAGCGTGCCGGGGCCGGCGAGTTGATGGGTATGCCTTCATAATTTGGAAACTGCTTATCCAGCATATCAGTGTTCCAGATTATCAATGCGACGTCGCCGGACGCGAGCTTCTCTCGAAAGATCTCTCCGAGTTTTGGCGACCATCCTTCGTAATACTCCTGGTGATCGTCGAAATACAGTTCACAGCCGCTTCGCATGACCAGTTCGGCGTAGCGGCTAATACACTTTGCGCCGGGACTGATGGATCGCGAAGCTGTTTCTGAGACCTCGCGGAAATAGGGCGCTGCCTGCCATCGGAAATATTCACCCCGGGCCGTACGCACTGATTGAAATGCCCCCGCCAGGATGACGATCACGACAAAGGCTTGAGCGTAGTTCTGAAAACGACCTCGGAGGAGGTCCTGTAAGACGAGTCCGGAAGCGATCGCTGCCACAAAGAAGAATTCGAGATAGTAATTTGTCCCCGAGCCTGTCCTGCCGACGGAGATGGTCGCGCTGGTGAGTGACAAGAGAAGATATAAGAAGATCAGCCTCTTCACCGGCCGGCCGCTCGCGACGTCGTCGCGCTGCTGAAGAGGTATTTTCGCCTGCTGGAGTAGAAAGAGCCCCGCCGCCGCCGCCAGTAATGGTGTTGCCGCAGACTGGGTCACGGCCCAAACCACGCGCCAAACCTGTTCGACACTGAACGGTACCCGGCTTGCATGAACATAGTGTTGCCATAAATAGCCGCCGTTGGAGGTCAGGTCAACCAAAAAGATGGTCGGACCGAGGAACAGCCCTAGAAAGATGATATATATACTCAGGTCGGCCCAGCGACGGCTCTGCGCCAGATGAATGAGAATTATAAAGATAGACAGGATCAGAGTGGGCTTCGTAAAGAAAGCACCCGCGTTCAGCCCTGCTGCTAAGGCGACCCGTAGGTGAGAACGTGATCCTGCCGGCTCGTCCGCGAGAGGTGTTGCCGCGGCTACGGCCCATATGGAAAGGGCTGATCCAAGTAGATCCGAGCGCATTATGCCCGCCCAGTCCTGGATGGCGGGCGCGACAATACAGCAGAGCGAGGCGACCCATTGCGCCTGTGCGCCGCCGCCGGCGTTCTTGACGATCCGCGCGACCGCCCATATACAAAGTGCCAAAGCTATGATCGACGCAGTACGCCCAAACCAGAGCTGAAGCCCAAAAAGTTTGATGCCAAGCGCGATGACGCCGTAATAAAGGATCCCATAGGGCGCCATGCTGTACGGCGGTACGGTCGCGTAGGCATAGGGATTTGTTCCGGCCAGGAGGTGCTGCGCCGGGATCCAGCTAAACGCCTCGAGAGTTCCAGTGTCAAATGGGTAAGCGATGCGCGAGACGCTGATGCACGCCAACCAGAGACCTAACAAAACTATGCCTACACGTATGGCCAATGTTAGTCTTTCTTCCTGCATCGCGAAGGCATCTGACTGAGGCTTACACTCGAAGCCTACTTTATGGAATCCGGGCTGACAACAGGAGCAAATCAACGGCGACAGTCTGCCTTACTTGTTAGTGGCCCCGATACGGAATGAAACCAGAAGATCTCAAGGACCTGTTTGATCTGGAGGAGTCACTTTGGTGGTTTCGCGGGATGCGCAGGATCGCAGATTCTCTGCTGACCCGGGAGACAGATCTCTCTAGTATCAACAATATTCTGGACGTCGGGTGTGGGGCTGGCGGAAATCTAAGGTTTCTCGAGCACTATACTGATAACGGCAAAGTATGGGGAATGGATGTTTCTCGTGACGCGTTACAGTTTTGTGCCCTGGATAATTCCGGGACGCTGGTCCAGGCTTCCGCACTCCAACTTCCGTTCCTTTCGGATCACTTT
>JAFAOW010000043.1 GCA_019247455.1 Acidobacteriota bacterium
GTCAAGCTGAGCAGGAGTAGGTGCCTTGTCTTCGTCGCCAATAACGTACCGGCGAACCGTCGTCGCACCGATAAACGAGGCGACATTCTGCGAAACCCCTCTTTTCTCCAGGTAGTTAAGATAATCGGCGAGCGACGTCCAGGTGATGTCATACTTGAGGTCGCCCTGATCGGCCTGGAATTCCTTCTTCATCCGGTCGTTCAGGGGCCCCATGGACTCACCCTCGCCAAAGATCTGTGTGGTTACGCCCTGCTTGAGTTCACCCAGGCTGCGCGGATCGACGATGAGCGATTCGGTCGACCAGGAAAGCATGTTAATAAACCCCGGCGAAACCGCCATTCCTGTGGCATCGATGATCTTAGCCGCCTGCTTTCGCGCGAGGTCACCGATCGCGGCGATACGGTCCCCCCTGATGCCAATATCCGCCCTGATGGGGTTACGACCCGTTCCGTCGTAGATCGTGCCCCCGCGAATGATAACGTCGAAATGCTGGGCCGCGATATCGCTAACAGCCGCTATCGTAACGAATATCAACAAAAGAACGATCCGCCACATCGACCTACTTGCCATGTTCCGCCTCCTTTTTGAAGAGTGCTCCATCGATCGTCACCGAGTCTACGCTGGGCGACAGGGGACTGATGGCAAACTGGGCGAAGCTATGGCCCCACCACGGCTTGCTCCACGTGGCTTCGAAGGCATCGAATTGCCACACATCCAAAACTGCAAACGTCTTATCGGGAAGCAGCAGCTTCAATTTTCCGTCGGCTAGTATGACCTCGACCTTCCCGTAGAACGGATCAGAATATCGGCCGACATATGTTCCGAGCGGCAGGCTTGGCTGCGTGCCGATCTTTCGCGTCGCCATGAAACTGTCCTCTTGCTTCTTCTGCCCGTCCTTTATACCGCCATACAATTTCCTGAGATCGGCGCTCCAGTCGCGGCTGTCGTCATTGAAAGCAAACAGGTCAAAGACCTTGTACATGAGGGCGTGGCGCAGTTCGGCGTGGTCAAGGTTACCAAAGATGTAAACCCCGACTTTCTTATCCGGCATTAGTCCAATGATGGCCGTTCGTCCATCAAGGCTTCCGGTATGAAAGTCGATCATTTCGCCTCGATAGTCGTGCTGAAACCAGCCAAGTCCGTATGTCATCCAGTGCGGCTTGGTTACAGCTATCGTCGGATAGAACCCGGTAGGAGGGACGATGACCTGCGGTTTAAATAGTTCTGCATAAGTCGCGGGCTTTATGATCTGAGTTCCATTCGGGGTCTTATTGCTAAGCATATATGTGACCCACTTGGCGATGTCGTCCGAGTTTGACCAGATAGCGCCTGCCGGTGCGATCGGATCGGCCTCAGTCTCTGGAATGTTAATGATCTTGCCTTCGACGTCGAAGTGCGGCGTTGAGCGGTTGCCGTACGATCTCGAGAGCGCGAGAGTCGCGTACGTGTCGTTCATCCCGAGCGGTCTGAAGATCCGCTCGGTAATGAATCGCTCCCATGTCATGCCGCTTGCTCTTTCAAGGACCATTCCGGCTAGCAGATACATGACGTTCTGATAGATGAAACCCCCTCGCAAGGGGTACTCCGGCTTTGCCAGCTGCATGCGGCGGTAGATCTCCGCCGGGGTGATGGTCTGGTCCCATGCCCAGAGAAGATCAGTATTCCCGATCCCGCTGTTATGCGTAAGCAGATCACGTACTCGCAGGTCGGCCGTGATGTAGCTGTCACTCAGCCGAAAGTCGGGGAGCCATTTTGTTACCTTGTCGTCCCATCCAAGTTTACCTTCGTCAACCAGGATGCCCAGTCCGACGGCGGTGAACGCCTTCGTCGTCGACATACAGCCGAAAAGGGTCTTGTTGTCGACAGGATCCTCTTTCCCCAAAGTCTTGACGCCATAACCCTTAGAAAGAAGAACCTTCCCGTCCTTCACGACCGCGATCGACAGTCCCGGCACACGCCAGTCCTTCATGGAACTTTGTATGTATTTGTCCAGTGTCGCGACAGCATCCTGCCCGAGCGTGACCGCGGCCAGCGCAATTAGAAAAACGATAGAAGCAGCGAACTTCTTCATATGTGCATTACCTAGGGGAGTGTTAAATGTGTCGCCGAGCAGCAAATGACCAATACGTTAGATCCGCACGCACTCGCCCCGTTTTTGAAACTGCCCGTCGCCCTGCTTGCCGGTGTGCTCGCCGTGCTCGATGATGACGCGGCCGCGAGAGAGAACGGTTTCGACCTTGCCTTTCATTTTCCAGCCCTCATAGGAGGAATAGTCGACATTCATATGTTCCGCATCTACCCCAAAGGTATGTTCCTTCTCAGGGTCGAAAATGACGATATCAGCATCAGACCCGACCGCAATCGTGCCCTTCTTTGGGAATAGTCCAAACATTTTCGCAGCGGCTGTAGAGGTCAACTGTACGAAGCGATTGAGAGAAATACGATTCTGAACCACGCCTCCGTTATAGATCAGATTCATCCGGTTCTCAACGCCCGGGGCCCCGTTAGGGATCTTCGAAAAGTCATCCTTACCCAGCTCTTTTTGCTCCTTCATACAGAAAGGACAGTGGTCGGTCGAGATGACTTGCAGGTCGTCCATCCTAAGACCCTTCCAAAGCTCGGCCTGATTGTGTTTCTCTCGCAAGGGCGGTGTCATGACATACTTTGCGCCCTCCCAACCATCGCCGTAATCGTCGATCGAATGGAAAAGATATTGCGGGCACGTTTCCGCGAATGCGGGAATGCCTCGATCCCTAGCCTGGCGAACTTGATCTAAGGCGTCGGTACACGAAAGATGGACGATGTAAACCGGAGATTCAGCCATCTCGGCGATGGCGATAGCACGATGTACGCCCTCAGCCTCGGCGATCGTCGGGCGGGTTAGTGCGTGATACTTGGGAGCCGTCCTTCCGGCCGCGAGGAACCGCTTGATGATCTCATTGATCACAATGCCGTTCTCGGCGTGCATACAGATAAGGCCGCCCCGCTGACCAGCGGCACTCATCGCGCGAAAGATGGTCGCGTCATCCGCCAAAAACACCCCCGGGTACGCCATGAACAACTTGAAGGACGAAATTCCCTCGTCGATCAGCTTTCCCATCTCCTTCTCATCTCCATCCTCAAAATCCGTGGTGATGAGATGAAAACCATAATCGATACACGTCTTTCCTTCAGCCTTTTTGTGCCAGGCGTCGACGCCGGCTGTCATCGACTCGCCCTTGGTCTGTACCGCGAAGTCAATAATGGTCGTCGTCCCACCGAACGCCGCGGCTCGGGTGCCGGTAAAGAAATCATCCGACGAATAGGTTCCGCCAAAAGGCAGCTCCATATGTGTGTGTGGGTCGATGCCACCGGGGATTACGAGCTTTCCGGAAGCGTCGATCACTCTATCTGCTTCAATGTCTAGCGATCTACCGATGGTAGTGACCGTCTCGCCATCGATAAAGATATCCGCAGTATAGTCATCCGTCGCTGTGACGACACGTCCGTTCTTAATGAGTGTTTTCATGTCTTTCGTCTACGCGCTTATAGCTATTTCTGAGCGAGCCGGGTCCGTTTCGGCTGAAAGTAAAGTATTCGAGCCGCGCATTCGCAACCGTTGTCTTCGCGCTTCATATTTGTAACGCCAAATGATGAACTCGGCAAGTAAGATATTGGGCACCCAGCCAAGCCAGGCGACGGCTCGATAAACGTCCATAGGGTGAAGATCGAATGAGTTATTGATCCCCCACTTCCATGCCCGCAGTGTCAGCGCCGACAAGGTCAGCGCATAGCTGCGGATCATAAAGTCTCGATGTCCGTTGTAATCGCCTTCTTTCGCCTTAAGGACGGCAAGGACAGTGAATGTGATCCACCCGATAGCCAGGATCACGAAGGAGATCTTCGACGGGACGCCGCCATTAGCGTAGAAGCCCATGATAAAACCCGCAGGCCCCGTGATCAGAACGACATCGACCGCATAAAAATATCCGAGTGCTCGATGCCATTTTGGATAGCTCGTCCTGATCTTGTTTGAGAATTGCGTAAAGCCCGCAAGCAGTACCCAGATACTCATGTAGACGTGCACAAAAAATGCCGTCCGCCAAAAGTCGAGATCTATATAGTCCTGTTTGATCCTTAAAAAACCGACGTCCGTGTTGTAGGGAATGTATGGGAGCGTGATCCTCGCCATCAAGAAGACAAAGAATGCCAAAGTGGCAAGCAGCAGAAAATTCACCAACACTCTTCTGTTGCAAAACTTTCTGGCTTTCGGTAATAATGAGCCACTAAACATATGAAAAACTCATTACTCTTGGTGCTGATAGCATCCTGTTTGACGGCTTGTAGTATAGCGAAATCGAGTACGAGTCAGGTGAATGATACCACCGCTTCTTCGTCACCGAACAGCCCGGCGGCCTCGCCATCCGTCGATCCGAATGCTCCATCGTACACGGCCCTTTCTCCGGCCGATGCAGATGCGCAAAAGATCCTCGGTTCGTACGTGGGAGCTTTCGGTGACAACAAGATCACGATGTTGATCACGAAGGCAGCCGGTAATTCGATCTCGGGCCGCACTGTCGTCGGCGGGAACGACAGGCCTTTCGACGGGACATACACCGTGCAGAACAACGTTTACACGGTCAACGCAAAAGAGCCTGGGGACAACAAGTACGACGGCGTATTCAAATTCACCGTGTCCTCCGCTGACCCCAGCAAGGTGACCGGTACGTGGAAACCTAATGACACTAGCCGCCCCGAGAAATCCTATACACTGGATCGACGCAAATTCGAATACAAGCCAAATGTAGGTCAGTATCCTGAGGCCTCGACCCGCCTGCTCAAAGCAAAGGACGTTGAGAATCTGGACAAAGGACAATTAACCTTCATGCGTCAGGAGATCTTCGCGCGACATGGTTACTGCTTTAGCAAGAAGGAGTTTCGACAGCAGTTTGAAAATGAAGACTGGTACGTTCCGGATACAACTGATATTCGGGGTCGATTGACCGATATCGAGAAGAAGAACATCGCCCTTATCCAGCGTTATGAAAAATACGCCGACGAGTATGGCGACGGATACGGACGATAGAATTTATTGCTAATAGAAAGGCCGCTTG
>JAFAOW010000044.1 GCA_019247455.1 Acidobacteriota bacterium
GACACCTGGAAAGCAAAACTCTCTATCCTCCAGATCGATCGGAGATGCGATCCGCCAAAGCTGGCTGAAGTGCCAAAACGGAAGATACGCGACCTGTGGCGCGACAAGCCGCAAAAGCTCGCTATCCCGCCGCGTTTCGACCTCAGCGCGACCGCCGAGCGGGTCGTCGCGTTGGCTCCGCATGATATCGATGTCGTCTTTTCCAAGCAGGGCGAGACTCTGCGCTTTAACGGACTGCCGTTTGCGCGCATCCGGACGCTGCTCGAAAAAGAAAAGGCGTGGTTCGGCGTCGCCCGTGCTCAGCGCGTCTTGCTCGAAGAGAATTTTGCCGACCTCGTCGCTCTAGTTGATGAACTCTCGGAATTCAGGACTGCGGCTGCTCCAAATCCGAGGCACGAGTATTACCGAACAGCGCCTGAGGCCTGGCTCGAGTCGATCCTCAGGCGAAATATCCAGCTGCTCGATGCAAACCTTATCCTTTCGCCGATCTACAACCAGTTTCGCTTCTTCAGGGATAAGATCGACCTGCTTGCCATTCGCCGCGACGGCCGCTTGGTGATCATCGAGCTAAAGACACAGCCCGACCGCGAGATGGTCTTCCAGGCAGCGGACTACTGGCGAAAGATCGAGCACCAACGTCGACGCGGTATTCTCGCCAATGCTGACCTCTTTGACGGGCGTGAGATCCTCGACAGGCCGGCTCTTGTATATCTCGTAGCTCCGGCATGGAGCTTTCACCGCGATCATGGATTCTTTGCAAAGATTGTCTCGCCCGAGATCGAGCTATGGCGTTGGGAATTGCATGAGAACTGGCGTGACGCTGTGCGCGTCGTCGCGCGACATTCCCGGGCGGAAATGTAAGCGGAACCGAAAAATCAAGGTCACGGCCCGTTGTACCGATATCCCACTCCCCTCACCGTCTGCACTATTCGCGGATCGGAAGGATCGTCCTCGAGATGCTTCCTTAGGCGCACAATGAAGTTATCGATAGCACGCGTGTCCGTGTCGACCTGTAGTCCCCATACGTCTTCGAGTATCGATTTACGTGATACGGGATGCCCCTCATTCTCGATCAGGTAGCGAAGCAGATTCACTTCCATCAGCGTCAGGGGAATGATCTCTCCTTGGTATTTCAGCTCCAGGTTTTCAAGATCTATAGTCCGCCCATTGATCTCGATGGCTTCCCCATCCGGCTTCGTCCCGGCCGACTGCTCCATCCATTGTTTACGTCTGAGCAAGCCGTTCAGTCGAGCTAAGAAGATATCCAGATCGAACGGTTTCGGCAGATAGTCATCTGCGCCGGATTCAAAGCCCTTAAGCACGTCTTCGGGATTGCCGAGCGCGGTTAGCATCAACACAGGGGTATAGTCACCGCCATCACGCATTTGCCGTGCGACGTCGAATCCGCTAAGAACAGGCAGCATTACATCGAGCACGACGGCGTCAAAATTCGCCGCCCGTAAAGCATCCACGGCGGCGCGGCCATCTACCGCGATCGAGGCGTCATAGCCTTCTGCTTCAAGGTTGTACTTTAATCCGTCGGCGAGATGCTGCTCGTCCTCGACGATCAGTATCTTCTTCATTCCAACGGCAGCCTCACAAAGAATGTACTTCCTTTTCCAACACCCTTGCTTTCAGCGACGATCTTGCCGCCGTGCTTTTCGATTATGGCCTGTACGATCGCCAGGCCCAGGCCTGTTCCTTTTATCCCATCCGTTTCAGGCGTCGGCACCCGGTAGAAACGTTTGAAGACCCGCTTTAGATTTCCCCGCGCGATTCCGATTCCGTTGTCCTTTACATAGATCTCTGCGCGCGAGCCGCTTGTCTTGAGCTTCACGGAGATCCTTGGTTCTCCGCGGGAATACTTAACTGCGTTGTCGAGGAGATTTGAAAAGGCCGTTTGCAGCTCCGCCCGGTCGCCCGTGAGCTCGACCGGTTCCGGCGGGCGGGTGAACCGGATGGTCTCTTCATCCAGGTGATTGCGGGTCCGCGTAATATCGACGACTCCTCCCAGCAATTCGCCCAGATCGACGATCGATCGATTAAGCTGCCTTTGCTTTTCTCCCGTTCGGCTGGCCTGCAGCACCTGCTCAACGGTCCCAAGCAGGCGGTCGCTGTCGGATAGCATTATGTCGTAAAATTCTTGCCTCTTTTCCTCAGTCACGGCACGGTTCTTCAGCGTATCCAGGTAAAGCTTAATGGATGTGATCGGGGTCTTTAGCTCATGGGTGACCGCGTTCAAGAACGCGTCGTGTTTCTCGTTTCGCCGTATCTCGCGCACGAGAAAGATCGTGTTGAGCGACAACCCCGTGATGATCACTGCAAAAAAGACTATTCCGAATACCAGCAGCGCGACCTCGCGCAAATTCAGAAGGATCCAGCCAACATTGAGCGCGGCCGCGATCGCGATCAGGCAAATGCCCAGGATCACGAAAAAAATCGCTGTTTTTCGGCGCCGCATACCTCAAAGTATTGAACTCTAATGCAAAAAGACAAAACCATACTGCTGGTTTTGCCTTTTTGTTTTTGATCTTGATATTTGTTATGCCGCTTTTTTGAGTCTTGCTTTCGCTGCCTCGGCCTCGAGGTCGTAAGCGTAAACATTTCTTATCAATCCCAACTTCTCCAGCGCTTTGATCTGGATCCAATTGATATCGAATTCCTTCCGGGTCAGTCCGTGTCGCGCCGACCGGGGATAAGCGTGGTGATTGTTATGCCAGCCCTCGCCGAAGGTGATCGCGGCGATCAGGGCGTTATTTCTAGAATCGTCGAGGGTTTCAAATCGCCGAGTTCCCCAAAGATGTGTAGCCGAATTGACGAGCCACGTTGCATGCCACCCTATCACCGTCTTGAAAAAGATGCCCCACAGTACCATGGGCCATCCCCCTATCGCCCACAGGCCGATCCCGGCAGCGACGGAGGTAAGGTAATAATATTTATCGATAAATCTGAGGTAAGGGTCGCGAAGCAGGTCAGGCGAGTACTTCTCTGTGACATTCATGGGTTGGATCTGCGCTGTTCCCTTGAAGATCCAGCCGATGTGCGCCCAGTAGGTACCGTTGCGCGGGCTGTGCGGGTCCTTGTCTGTTTCCGTAAAGGCGTGATGCACGCGATGCGTCGTGACCCACGCTATCGGGCCCGATTGCACAGCGAGCGTACCGCAGGTCGCAAGAAAACGCTCGAACCAGCGTGACGTCTTGAATCCCCGGTGCGTAAGCAGCCGGTGATAGCCGATGCCTATTCCCCAGCTTCCGGCTATCCACCACATGATCGCTGCGGCGAGCACGTTCTGCCAGCTCGTGTAAAAGAGAGCTGCCACCGCCAGCGCGTGGAAGGCTCCTACGAAAGCTATCGTGTCCCAGTGGACGTCCCCTTTGTTGGAAGGTGCGAATTCAACGACATTCTGCATTAGATAAATGACCTCAGTAAAAATGCTTCGGAGCCCCTTGTGTAAGCTCTCACGTTTAAACCCTATCAGGTCGAAAAGAAAGGGATTGTAAGACTTTTGTAAGAATTAGAATTGAGTAACCGGCAATGGTTGCTTAAGATAGGTCACATTCCAAAGGTATGGATAATCACGACACGTTTCGAAAGCGGGTGGAATACGCGGCGGTCTGGCTAATGTTCCGCGTTCTTTCTGTGCTTCCTCGTCGTGCTGCCATTGGAATGACGACCGTGATCGTCGAAGTAATGGCCATCTTTGCTCATAAGGCCCGAGCGACCGTGTTCACAAACTTTGAGATCGCTTTTCCCGAATCGACCCGCGAGCAGCGTGTAAGCTGGTGGCGCGAATGCCGGCGCAATCTCGGCCGCGTCATCGCCGAGATGAGCCGTTTCGACAGGATGTCGGCGGCAGACGTTCAAGCAATAGCCGATCTGACCGTGGAAGGAGTGTCACCCTTCGCCTACATTCGCCAACGCGCGGGCGACCGCGGCGCAGTCTGGATAACGGCTCACCTGGGCAACTGGGAAATGGCTGCTTTTGGTGTTTCCGCACTTTACGAACCGCTCGCCTATATGGCTCGCACCATAGAGAATCTCCGTGTTCAGGACCTGATCCGCCGATACCGCGCCGCGCACGGCAACTCACCGATCGACAAAACGAATTCTCTTCGGCCTGCCCTGAAGCTTCTCCGTGCGGGTGGTAGTGTCGCGATACTGGCCGACGTGAATACTGTCGGACGCGAAGGAGTTTTCGTCCCCTTCTTTGGCAAGCAGGCCTGCGCGACGATCGGCCCCGCGGTTTTGGCTATCCGCGCCAACGCGGTTCTCTTTCCTATCTTCTGCGTTTGGGATAAATCGTTAGGAAAGTACAAGCTGATCTACAGCGAGCCGTTCGAGCCGGCAAGTACGGGCGACGTGGAATCGGATATTCTTGCGACCACTGCCGCTTTGACGAGATCGATCGAAGACGCCATTCGTCAATATCCCGGCCAATGGCTTTGGACCCACAAGCGTTGGAAGGAGCAGCCGCCTGGCTCACCGCCCGTGTACGGCTAGTTTGTTTTGAGCGGAATGCCGTTTATTATAGACTCATCAAGTTCTATTAATTGCCCCGGTTGAGGATCCTAACACATGTCAGAAGGTACAGTTGCTGAAAGAGTCATACGCGTCTTCGCAAATTTTAAGAAGGTGCCGCCTGAGGAGATCAAACCCGAAACCACCTTTGAGGAATTGCAGCTGGACTCGCTTGACGGTATGAACCTTATCTTCGAACTCGAAGAAGAGTTCGACCTTATGGTGCCGGACGACAAGGTCCAGTCAATGAAAAGCGTTGGTGAGGCTATCGAGGGAATTCAGTACCTGCTGGACCATCCCGAGCTTCAGGTTCAGATGGCACCCCCGCCCGCTCCTAAGACGACTCTTTGATCAGATGAGAAGGGTCGCCATCACTGGCCTCGGTGTAATTTCTGCATTAGGCAATAATTCTGACGAATTTTGGAAGTCCATTGAGGCTGGCCGGTCCGGCATAGGACCGATCGAGAGCGTCGATGTGTCAGGCCTTCGCGCCCTGCGAAATGGTGCCGAGGTAAAGAATCTTAACCCGGCTGACCACTTTGAAGAACGTCTTCTGATCTGGCTTGACCCATTTGCGCACTACGGCATTCTTTCGGCCCGCGAGGCGATCAAGGACTCCGGCATCGAATTCACCGAAGAACTCAAGGGGCGCAGCGGCGTAATTACCGGCTCTTGCCTTGGCGGTAAGGTCACCGAGGACGCTCTTTACTACAAGCTTTACGTCGAACATAAGCCGCGGCACCAGCCGATCGCGATCCCGCGGGCAATGGCCAACGCTGTCGCCAGCCATGTATCGATGGAATACGGCCTTTCAGGTGCTACATTCACTACCACGACGGCGTGCTCATCGGCCAACCACGCGATCGGCCAGGCTTTCTGGTTAGTTCGTCAAGGTACACTCGACGTCGCGGTGGCGGGGGGGAGCGAAGCCCCGTTTTGCTACGGCAATCTGGCTGCATGGGAGACCATGCGAGTCGTTTCACCAGACACGTGCCGGCCGTTTTCACGCGATCGCAATGGGATGATCCTTGGCGAAGGCGGAGCGATGTTCATCCTCGAGCCGCTTGATGCCGCAATCGCCCGCGGTGCAAAGATCTATGCCGAGATGGTTGGTTTCGGAATGTCGGCCGACGCACATCATTTGACAATGCCGCTAGCCGCCGGTGCCGCCAAGGCCATTCGCGAGGCCGTCCAGGACGCAGATCTTCCTTTTGAATCTGTCGGTTACATCAACGCCCACGGGACCGCGACACAAGCGAACGATCCAATGGAGACGGAAGCCATCCGGATGGTCTTTGGTGATCATACGAAAAAGATCGCGGTTAGCTCTACAAAATCCATGCATGGTCACGCGCTGGGAGCCGCCGGCGCGATCGAAGGAGCCGCCACGGTGCTTGGACTTCATCATGGCGTCCTGCCGCCAAACGCCAACTTTAACGAGCCCGATCCGGCTTGCGACCTCGACATCGTAGCGAACGATGCCCGCACCGCCGAAGTAGATGTCGCAGTATCGAACAGCTTCGCTTTTGGCGGCTTGAATGCCGTCCTCGCCTTCCGCCGCTGGGCAGCCTAAGCCTCAATGGCAAAGAAAAGCTCGTTCCAGATCTATCTCGAGTACATTCCTGTCCGCACTGTTTTTGCCGTGTTTGGGCTGCTTCCGCGCAAGTTCGCAGTTGGTTTTTGGATGCGGTTCGCCGCCATCGTATTCACTATCTTCGGCGGTAAATGGCGACGCGTCGGATTGCGAAATCTCGAGATCGCCTTTCCGGAAAAGAGCGTCGACGAGCGCCGCGAAATACTAGACGCCTCGATTCGGAATCTCGGGCGGATCGCAGGCGAGATGACGCAGTTCTCAAAGGCGACCAGGGAGACCCTCGCGAAGATAGTCGATATAACTCGTGACGATTCAAAGGCCAGCTATTTCTTTGAGCAGCACGAGCGTGGCCGCGGAACCATTATCACGGGTGCACACTTCGGCAACTGGGAGATCGGCATTCTCGGAATGTCGGCCATTCACATTCCGATCCACTTCCTGGCACGCCCCTTGGACAATCCGCTTATCGAGGATTATTTCGTTCGCCTTCGTGCCCGGTTCGGGAACCGTGCGATCGACAAGAATAACTTCGTCGAGGCTTCGGCCGCGGTGTTAAGAGACGGAGGATTTCTCGGCGTAATGCCCGACGTGAATATGAATCCGCGTTTCGGCGTCTTTGTGCCGTTCTTCAGTGAACTGGCTTGCACGACCACCGGCGTCGCGATGCTCGCGATGCGCACGAACGCCATGATCGTTCCGACCTGCTGCGTATGGCTTGAGGACCGCAAACAATACGCAACCTTTTATGGGGACTTCATTGAACCGCAGATGGCTTCTGGCCGCCGCGATGAGATCAAGCGGCTGACCGCAGCGTTCACAAAAGCGACAGAGGACTTCATCCGTCAATATCCCGAACAGTACTTCTGGCTCCATCGCCGGTGGAAGACCCGTCCCGAGGGCGAAGCTCCGCTTTATTGATTTCCATCTAGCGCCATGTGACGAACATTCCGATGGCTGCAGCGAACATAATAAATGACGCAAGCCCACCGATAATGTTGGTGAAAAGACCGTTAGTTCTCTCGCCCATAACGCGCTCGTCATTTGCGACGAGCATTACCACTATTAAGAGCGGCGGCGCGACCAAGCCGTTCACGACCGCCGTCCAAAAAAGGGCACGGATCGGGTTGATCCCCAGCAGATCTATTGCGACTCCTATCAGCGTAGAAATCGCGATCATCGCGTAGAATCTCTTCGCCCTGCGCGGCTTTTCGTCAAGGCCCGCTCTCCACCCGAACATTTCCGCAACGGCAAACGCGGCCGAACCAGTAAGCACGGGCACTGCAAGCAGCCCAGCACCGATCAATCCGATCGCAAAGAGCACGGTCGCAAGGTTCCCGGCAAGCGGCCTCAATGCCTGGGCTGCTTCCGTCGCCGATTCTATGCTTGTCTGCCCTGCTTTATGAAGGGTTGCTCCGGCCGCGAGTATCACGAAGTAGAACACCACATTGCAGAAAAGCATCCCGACCACTGTATCGATCTTTTCTTTCCTGATCTCCGCGTCGGTAGCGCCTCGGCGTGACTCCACTGACGTGCGGCCCTCGCTTTTTTCTTCCTCGACCTCTTCGCTCGCCTGCCAAAAGAAGAGGTACGGCGAGATCGTCGTGCCAAGGATCGCCACGATCGTCGTGACGTATTGGCTCGAGAATTCTATCCTCGGGATGAATGTCGCAAAGAGAACCTCTCCCCAATTTGGTTTCGCGAGGAATGCGGCAATGACGTATGCGAAAAGGGAAAGCGTGAGCCACTTGAATACCTTTACGATAAGCTTGTACGAACCCCAGACCTGCAGGAGCACGATCGCGACAGCGATGGGCAAAACCATGACCCCGATCGGCACGGGGACGAACATATTTATCGCGGCAGCGATCGCTGCAATGTCGGCACCGGCGTTTATCGTGTTTGCGATGACCAGTCCGGCCACCACTGGATATAGGAGTTTTTTTGAATAGTATTTGTGCAGGACTCCCGCCAATCCCCGCCCGCTGCACATCCCGATCTTCGCGCAGATATGCTGAACTACGATCATCAGCGGAAGAGTGACGATGGCCGTCCATAGTGTGCCGTACCCCAGCGCCGCCCCGGCCTGCGTGTATGTACCAATGCCTGATGGGTCGTCATCGGATGCGCCGGTGATCAGGCCCGGGCCGAGCCGGTCAAGCATCCTCGTGACAAAGTTGTCCATTAGTTTGGGGTTTACCCGGCCTTGCGGGCCTGCGATTGGACGGCCGTGATCGCGACGGCGTCAACGATATCCTCTGCCTTGCATCCGCGCGAAAGATCGTTACACGGACGGTCCAGCCCCTGAAGGATCGGACCGATCGCTGTGCCGCCCGTCAGGCGTTCCGTGAGTTTGTAGGCGATGTTCCCGGCGCCGAGGTCGGGGAAGATAAGTACGTTCGCTTTGCCTGCGACCTCCGACCCCGGGGCTTTTGAAGCTGCAACCGACTGCACGAGCGCGGCGTCCGCCTGCAACTCTCCGTCTATGGCCAGGTCCGGCACGCGCGCCTTGACCGTCTTTGTCGCCTCGATGACCTTGTCGATCATCGCGTGCTTGGCCGAACCTTTTGTCGAAAATGAGAGCATCGCGACCCGCGGCGTCGCCTCGAGCAAGGCCCTGCAGGAATCCGCCGACGCGATCGCGATCTCCGCCAGTGCCGAAACATCGGGGTCGATCACTACGCCGCAATCCGCATATATCATCGCGCCCTTCTCCCCGAATTTCTTATCCGGCACCACCATCAAAAAGAATGACGAAACTATATTGAATCCCGGTCTAACTCCGATGCACCTTAGGGCAGCCGCAACGGTGTGGGCCGTCGTATTCGTGGCGCCGGCGACCGACCCGTCAGCCTTGCCTTGTCGGACCAAAAGGCTGCCGTAATAGAGCGGGTCTTTTACCGCTTGCTCCGCTTCCTCAAGGGTCGTCCCTTTCGCGCGGCGCATCTGGTGATAAAGCTCGGCCATCTTGCCGTGTTCGTGATGCGAAGCCCTGTGATCCAGAATGTCGATCCCGTTCAAATTCGCGCCGGCCTGGCTTGCGAGAGACCGCACCTTCTCCTCGTTGCCGATTATAGTGATCTTTGCGATGGAATCGCGTGAGCACATCGCGGCGGCCTCGACCGTGCGGACGTCCTCCCCCTCCGGCAGGATGATGTGCTGCGGATCCGCCCCGGCCCTTTGTCTAATTCTCTCGAGGATCATAGTGACGTGCTGGTCGACCGTAGCTCGTAGATCGTTGCAAAAGCAACGAACAACGATCCACCATCAACGAACGCCTTTGAATTTACCATACAACCATCGACCCTAAAACTTGCTCAAACACACGCCAATTATCGGAACCGCCCGCGTGAGCGGGAGGCCAGTTTCGATGGCTTGCGCAAACGCGTGGTTATTTTTAGACTGAGGAAATAGGAATGGCCAAAAAGAACAAGAACCTCGTCAAAATGGAACGCCGCGAGCGCTCCGAGATGAAGTCTCGCCTTCGCAGCTTCATCATGTTCCTGCCGAACATGCTGATCCTCCTTGGCCGGCTGCTAAAGGATGCACGTGTACCCACCGCCGAAAAGGCACTGTTCGTCGCGGCTATCGTTTACGTAGTTTCGCCATTCGATTTCATCCCGGACGTTTTCCCGTTCATAGGCCAGGTTGACGATCTGTATGTCGTGGCTCTCGTGCTGCTCCGGCTGATCAACCGCACTGACGAATCCGTTGTTCGCAGCTTATGGCCCGGCGGAGGCGATATCGTAGCACTTGCCGACTCCATCGCGAATCTCGCACCCAAATTCCTTCCCCGCCGCGTCGCTCGCGTAATAACCTCACGCGTTGAGCTCGCCCCGGCCGGCGAGATCATGCAGGGCATCACTAAGAAGAATAAGGCCGTCGTCCGCGAGATCCTCGACGAAGAGCCGATCGACGCTCATTCCGCTTTGGCGAATTAGCCCTTCCTCGAAGGGCCACAGCCTTTCCCGCCCGCTCGCGGGAATTGACAATCGAACTGTCCGGTTTTACAGTTCTCTCGATCTCTCCTCTCACAGCGGTTGATTACCACAACAGGAGACAAACAACTGTGAGAAGGCCCTCTTACCTTTCATCGCCTGCACATTTCGGCTTCATAATTTCGGCGGCAGTACCGGAGGCCCGGTCATGAAAAAAATCCCGCCTCGCGTTTTTGTCCTGTCAGGCTTTGGCGTCTCGCTGGTGTCCGTCGCCATGAACCTCATCGTCCTCGCCGCGATCAACGACCGCATCAAAAAGACGGATGACGAACTGTCAAAGCTCTCCTCGTCGCTCTCAAATCAGGCCAGCGAGATCAGCTGGGCGAAGCTTGACGCAAATATTTTCACCATCTTGAATCATATTGCCTTCGCGTCTAAGGATCCTGATGCCGAGACCGCCGGGTACGATTCACTGGCCTCGCTCAGGGATTATGCGGCGCGTAAATACGCGGCCGTTCACGATATCTCGCCCAGCGAAATGATGGAGCAACAGAGCGAATTCCAAAAATTCCTGATCCAGAATTCCCGTGACCTGTACGACCAGGCTGATAAGAAAGCGCGGGAGGGAAAATTGGCCGAGGCGGACAAGATCGGGAAAAAAGCCGATGCGATATCCAAATTTGGGATCACGACACTCTCTGAAACCGGGCAGAAGCTTTTGCAGTTTCAGGACCGGATCAATCCTGACGAACTGATGGGAAAAGACACCATTGAGATCCAGAAATCCATCGCGGACCTGACCGACGAGATGAACGGCCAGTTCATCGACAGTTACAAGTCCAAACAGGCCCGCATCGATGAGCTTCGCAATAAGAAAGAGGACCTCACCTGGTGGTCCTCCATGGTCACGTACATCGCCATGGCCTTGCAGATATTCGGCCTGATGCTCATCCTCACCCGGGACCTCACAAACCAGGCAAAGC
>JAFAOW010000053.1 GCA_019247455.1 Acidobacteriota bacterium
GGTCGCTCCGGTCACCGTCGGCGATGGTGCCTCTACGACCGTCGGAAGTGTTGTTACGAAGGATGTCGAAGCCCATTCGTTTCTAATTGGCGTAACGGCGACGCCGCTTGTACAAAGGAACGTTGACGCAGGCCAAAAACCAACTCGCGAAAAGCTGACCGCGGAAGAATCGTTGGAACGTATGAAGAGTTTTCCTGAAAGGAGGGAGAAGTTCATTGCCTCTATCAAAAAGGGCTCGGATCGAGGTCTATCTTCCGATAAAGAATAAGGACGAGTACCTTCGTCTGAGAAGCGCCTTCGAGAATGAGTTCCTCTCGACTTTTGGAGGATGCACAGTAATTCGGAATATCAAAGGCCTGTATAAAGGTAAAGAAGGTGATACGGATGAAGACGACATCGATCTTATCTACGCCGACACACCCTTCGATTGCGAATCGACGTTTAAGGAACTCGACAAATATTCGTCGGAACTGCGTAGATCTATCCTCACGGCAACAAATGAAGAGGACGTCTTGATCGTCGTTAACGAGAACTATCATTCAATCTAAGTTATGTGTGGAATTGTCGGATACGTGGGAAATAAGCAAGTGGTGCCGTTGATCATCGACGGCCTTAGGAAGCTGGAGTATCGCGGTTACGACTCGGCGGGTATTGCCGTCGTCGATGATGCTCATCATCTTGAGCTGCGTCGCGCGGAGGGGAAGCTGCGCAATCTTGAAGAAGCCATCCGTCTAAATCCGCTCGACGGTAATTACGGTATCGGGCACACGCGTTGGGCTACGCACGGGCGTCCGACCGAGGAGAATGCGCACCCGCATCGGGACCAGTCGGGAAAGGTGGTGGTCGTTCATAACGGCATCATCGAGAATTATCTCTCGTTGAAAGAGGGGTTAATCGCGGAGGGGCACGAGTTCAGAACTGAGACGGACACCGAGGTAGTCGCGCACCTGATCGGGCATTACAAAGACACGGAAGATCTCACGCTTGAACAGGCAGTGCGAAAGACGGTTGCGCGGCTACGTGGGATCTTCGCGATGTCGATCATCTCGACCGACGAGCCGGATACGATCATCGCCGTCCGCGAGGGGCCGCCCGTCGTGATCGGTTTAGGCGACGGTGAGTTCTTTGTCGCGAGCGACATCCCTCCGATCCTCGCCCACACACGCGACGTGTTTTTCCTTGGTGACAAGGAGATGGCCATTCTCACAAAAGACTCCGTTCGCGTAACGGATTTTGAAGCGAATGTGGTCGAGCCCGAGCAGCAGCGGATCACCTGGGACCCGATCCAGGCGGAGAAGGGCGGCTTTAAGCATTTCATGCTGAAGGAGATATACGAGCAGCCGCGTGCGGTTCGCGATACCGTCCAGGGCCGCGTCTCGCTCGACACGGGGAAGGTATATCTCGATCCAATGGATATTTCGGAGCAGGATTTCAAATCGATCCGCTCGGTGAAGATCGCAGCCTGCGGCACGTCCTGGCATGCGGGCCTCGCCGGCAAATATATGATCGAGCAGCTTGCTCGCGTTCCAGTCGATGTCGATTATGCGAGCGAATTCCGCTATCGCGACCCGGTGTTAAATGAGGACGACCTCCTCGTGGTGATCTCACAGTCGGGAGAAACTGCCGATACGATCGCGGCAATGCGCGAAGCGAAGCAAGCAGGGTGCAAGGTGCTCGCGATCTGCAATGTGCACGGTTCGATGATCACTCGCGAAGCGGATGGCACGATCCTGACACATGCGGGCCCTGAGATCGGCGTCGCTTCGACAAAAGCTTTTACGGCGCAGATGATCGCGTTGTATCTATTTGCGCTGTACCTGGGCGAGGTACGCGATCAGATCGACGAGGCCAAAGCGAAGAAGCTCGCTCAGGACCTTGCTGAGCTGCCGCTCAAGATCGAGCAGCTGCTGAATGAGGCGGAATCGATCGACGACCTCTCGAAAGAGTTTTTCCGCGTGCAGGACTTTTTATATCTCGGCCGTGGGATCAATTTTCCGGTCGCGCTCGAGGGAGCACTAAAACTTAAAGAGATCAGCTACATCCATGCAGAGGGTTATCCGGCCGGCGAAATGAAACACGGTCCGAACGCCCTTATCGATGAGAAGCTGCCCGTCGTAATAGTTAATACCAAGGAAAAGGGCAATGAGGGGAGCGAATTGCGTTATGAAAAAACGCATTCTAATATCGTCGAGGTAAAGGCGCGAGACGGCATCATCATCGCCGTTCTGACCGAGGGCGACACGATGAGTGCGACTGCTGCAAGCCACATCATCGAGATCCCGGAAACATCTGACCTGCTCGGGCCTGTTCTGTCGGTAGTGCCGCTGCAGCTTCTTTCTTATTATATCGCCGTTCGCCGCGGATGCGACGTCGACCAACCCAGGAATCTGGCGAAATCAGTGACGGTGGAATAGGGAAAGCAGTCCAAGAAAAACCCGAAAGGCACGAATAGGGATGACCGATCCTTTCGTGCCTTTCGGGTGTTTCGTGGGTAAACTATTTTCATGAAAGCGATCGTCGTTCATGAGTTCGGCGCTCCCGAAGTGATGCGACTTGAGGACGTACCTGTGCCCGAGCCCCAGGGAACCGAGGTTCTTATCCGTGTGAGAGCGGTGGGAGTTAATCCGGTTGAGACCTACCTTCGCAGCGGAAATTATCCGAGCGTCCCTGCTCTGCCGTACACGCCCGGAAAGGACGCCGCAGGTGTCGTCGAAAGCGCCGGCAATGGGGTCACCAAATGGAAGGCCGGTGACCGGGTTTACACCGCGAATTCCGTAAGCGGCACTTATGCTGAATACACGCTGGTCGATGAACGCGATCTCGGCAAGCTGCCTGAAAACGTTTCTTTTGAAGAAGGCGCGGGCATTTGGACGCCGTATGCCACGAGTTATCGTGCGTTATTTCAGAAACTGAATGTGACGAAGCGCGAGACCGTCCTTATCCATGGAGCGAGCGGCGGCGTCGGTATTGCGGCTGTCCAATGGTCTAAAAATGCGGCTTTGACGGTCATAGGGACAGCGAGCTCGAAACAAGGACAGGAACTCGCTCGCGAGCAGGGGGCCGATATTATTTTTGACCACTCTGCCGAGGGGTATCTCAACGAGATCAAGGAGTTTGCCCCGGGCGGCGTTAATGCGATCGTAGAGATGCTCGCGAACGTGAACCTCGCAAAGGACTTCGACGTTCTCGCAATGCGTGGACGAATCTGCGTTGTTGGGAATCGCGGTTCCCTGGATTTCAATCCACGCCTTTTGATGGGAAAGGACGCGACGGTAACTGGGATGGCCCTTTATAACTCGACTTACGACGAGCGCGACGAGATCCACGCTGCCGTATTCGACGGGCTTAGCCATGGATATTTGAAGCCGATCGTCAGCCGATCAATGCCTCTAGTCCAAGCTCCTCAGGCACACCACGAGATCATCGAGAGCAAGGCGTTGGGCAAGATAGTTTTGATCCCCTGAATATGGAAAGGATCGTCGAATGCGTCCCAAACTTCAGCGAGGGGCGCGATCTCAACATTATCAAGCAGATCACTTATGAGATCGAGAACGTCAGCGGCGTGAAACTCCTCGACGTCGATCCCGGAGCGACAACAAATCGCACTGTTGTCACTTTCGCAGGTGCTCCTGAGGCCGTTGTCGAAGCAGCGTTTCGCGGTGCGAGGAAGGCACAGCAGCTGATCGACATGCGTCGGCATAAGGGGGATCACCCGCGCTTCGGCGCGACCGACGTCTGTCCCCTCATTCCCATCTCAGGGATCACAATGGAAGAGACCGCTGAATACGCTCGTATGCTGGGCCAGCGGATCGGCTATGAGTTGAACATTCCGGTCTATCTTTACGAGAATGCGGCCTCTGGAGAATTACGTCGCAATCTGGCCGCGTGCCGAGAGGGTGAATACGAATGCCTCAAAGAGCGCATTGCATCATCAGACTGGCGGCCCGACTTCGGCCCGACGGATTTCACCGAGAGTGTGGCGAGGTCAGGGGCTACGGCGGTTGGAGCACGCGACTTTTTGATTGCCGTGAATTTCAATCTCAACACGACATCGACTCGCAGGGCGAACGCCGTCGCATTCGACGTTCGGGAGAAGGGCAGGCCGAAGCGCGTGGGTGACCCGATAGTCGGTCAGCCGGTTTTCGACGAAGATGGCGAGATGGTCATGCTGCCGGGTACTCTGCCCGGAACAAAAGCGATCGGCTGGTACATTTCCGAATACGGCATCGCACAGGTGTCGATGAATATTACGAATCTCACGAAAACGCCGCTCCATGTCGCATTTGATGAGGTGAGCGACAAGGCAGCGAAGCGCGGGCTCCGGGTCACCGGGCTGGAGACCGTCGGGCTCGTTCCAAAGAGTGCGATCATCGATGCCGGAAAATACTATCTTCGAAAACAACGGCGTTCGGTCGGCATTGCCGAATCCGAGATCATCAAGGTCGCGATCAAATCAATGGGGCTCGACGATCTAAAGCGTTTTAACCCTAACGAAAAGATCATTGAATATATGCTTGCAGCGGAACAAAAACAGGAGCCAAAGCTGATAGATCTGACATGTAAGGAATTTGCTGAGGAGACGGCATCCGAGTCACCGGCACCAGGCGGCGGCTCGATCTCGGCGTATCTCGGTGTACTTGGAGCGGCTCTGGCGACGATGGTCGCAAACCTTTCGTCGCATAAGGCCGGGTGGGACGACCGTTGGGAAGAGTTTTCTGACTGGGCGGAAAAAGGGCAGGCCATCAAGGATGACCTGCTGAAGCTTGTGGATGAAGACACTGCGGCATTCAACGGCGTTATGGCGGCCTTCGCCCTGGCAAAAGGTACCGATGAAGAAAAAGCGACCCGGAGCGAAGCGATCCAGGCGGCCACGCGTTACGCGACCGAAGTACCGTTCCGTACGATGCAGCGCTCATTCGACGCTTTCGAGATAATCCGGGCGATGGCCGAGCACGGAAACCCAAATTCCGTAAGCGACGCCGGCGTCGGCGCGTTGTGCGCTCGCTCGGCAGTAATGGGGGCATTTCTTAATGTGAAGATCAACGCGGCCGGGCTCAAGGAAAAAGACTACGCAGATAAGATCGTTCGCGACGGGGCCGAGATCGAAATGAAGGCGATCGAAGCGGAAACCGAGGTCCTTCGCATCGTGAATGGTAAGATTGCTGCCTAGCCATTAAACGGCGGCCTTCAGGTGCGCGAACTGATCGAGCGCCTCGAATACTTGCAGCGCATACTTTACGTTGCCGAACGGGGCCGACACTTGGACGCCGGCAATAACATCTTTCACCTCGTTGAGTGAGTCGCGCGCGATGGCAATGCCCTCGTCGCGGGCCTCTTCTTTGCTTTTATCAGAAGCGATACGCATCCGCTCGAGGATCTCGGGCGTTACGTTAACACCGGGGACTTCATTGTGCATGAACTCCGCATTTCGGAATGAGATGAGCGGCCAGATGCCCGCAACGATCGGGATCTTGACGTGCGAGATCCTGTCGAGAAATCGTAATAACTGCTCGGTATCGAATACGGGCTGAGTGATCGCATACTCCGCGCCGGCTTCGACCTTCCACTCGAACCTTCGTATCTCTTCATCCAGATTCACGGCTCCCGGGTTCACCCCGACACCTATCGAGAACGCGGTCGGTTTTCCGATGGGATTGTTGCCGAGATCGAGGCCGTGGTTGAGCTTGTTGACCATGTTGGTCAAGCCGATCGCGTCGATGTCAAAAACGGCGGTGGCGTCAGGATAGGGACCCATTTTCGGCGGGTCGCCGGTGATCAGAAGCAGGTTATGCAGACCCAGTGCGGCCGCTCCAAGCAGGTCGGACATCATTCCGAGGAGGTTGCGGTCGCGGCAGCAGTAATGAAGCACCGCCTCGATTCCGATCTCTCTTTCGACGAGTACCGCGGTCGCCTGCGCGGACATGCGCGTTTGTGCCCGCGGTCCGTCGGGGATATTGACGCCGTCAACCCCCGCATCCTTCAGCAAGCGGATCGAATCGAGTGTCTTTTGCGCATCGCAGCCTTTTGGCGGCAGGACCTCGACCGAAGTAACAAATTCGCCCCGAGCGATCTTCGCGGACCAGCGCGAGCGCTCCTCGGCCGGCACCACCTTCACATCTTCGGGTTTGAGTTCCGCAATCGTGACGGGCTGGCCGTGAAATTGGCTGATACCTTGGCGGGGACTGACCGAGCGGATTGCCTCAGCAATGAGCTTGATGTGCGTCGGCGTGGTTCCGCAGCAGCCGCCAACGAACTTCGCACCCGTCTGCACGAATCTTCGCGAAAACTCCGCCATATATTCTGGCGAGCCCATATAGAATTGCCGTCCCTGAACATCGCGAGGCAGACCGGCATTCGGCTGCGCGGATAGCGGTTTGTCGGTAACACCGCGCATTATCTCAAGCGCGTGCAGAACGTGCGTCGGACCCATGCCGCAGTTGAGGCCGATAACGTCTGCGCCGAGTTCATCAAGTTTCTTCGTGAAGGCCTCCGGTGCCGTTCCGAAAGTCGTTTTCACATCTGCCTGAATCGTCATCTGGCTGACTATCGGCAGATCGGAGAGTTCGCGAACCGCCTTGATGGCCTGCTCGATGACGGGAAGTTCGGAAAAGGTTTCGATGATAAACAGGTCCACGCCGCCCTCGAGCAGCCCCTCGATCTGCTCTCGAAACATTTCCTTGGCTTCGTCGAAAGAGGTCGGGCCGAAAGGCTCGATCCGCAGTCCGAGAGGTCCGATCGCACCTGCTACGAACACGCGGCCGTTCGCCGCTTCGCCAGCAATACGAGCTGCGACCGCATTGATCTCGCGAACCTTTGATTCCAGCCCGTATGGCTGCAATTTGTGTCGTGTCGCACCGAAAGTGTTCGTCTCAATTATCTCGGCACCGGCCGCGATGTACTCTTCATGCACCTCGCGAACGAGATCCGGATTTGTGAGATTCAGCTCGTCGTAGCTGCGATTGATGTAAACGCCCTTGTCGTAGAGACGTGTACCCATCGCACCGTCAAAGACATACACATGATCTGTGGCGAGGAGTTCGCGAAAATTCTTCATAACAAAAAGCCTCGCCAAACAGCGAGACTTTTCTTCAAAATAGAATTGTCTATCAGCTGTTTAGCAGTTTATTTAACGTGGTCGCAAGTCGCAATAACTCACCACGATCTCAAGTAGGGATTGTCCGCCTTTGACAGTCGCGTGTCAAGTAATTCATTAACGCCGTTGACAGGCAGGGCAGAAGTATGTCGATCGTGCGCCTTGCTTTACGCGAGCGATGGGGGTTTTGCACCGCTTACACGCCTCACCCTCTCGGTCGTAAACGTACCACGCCGTGGTGTCGCCCGCACTAAAATAATTACCCTCGAGATTCTCGGGATCAACGGGCAGGTTCGCCCCATACGAGATCGCTTCTTCGAGTATCGCGAGGGCGGCGTCAAAGAGTTTTTCAGCCCGCGGGCGAGAAACCTTATGAGCCTTCACGGCGGGGTGAATACCCGCGGTGAACATCGCTTCGGCAGCATAGATGTTTCCCAAACCGGTTACTTTTGTCTGATCGACCAGAAATTCTTTAAGACTGCGTTTTGAAGATCTGAGTGTGCGATGAAAATAGTCCAGGGAAAACTCGCTGGAAAACGGCTCAGGCGCGAGCTTCTTCAACTCCTTTGAATCGTTCAGCCTCGCGGTCTCGACTATCTTCATCAGACCGAAGTGGCGTTGGTCGTCAAACACAAGGCGGGTGTCGTCGCCAAAATAAAAAACCGCGTGCGTAAATTTCGGGTCTTCGCGTTCTGCCGGAAGGAGGGAGAAGCGGCCGCTCATTCGCAAGTGAACCACCAATGTTCCCCCACCGCTTAGATCGAACAAAATATGTTTGCCTCGTCTATGAACGAAGTTTATCGTCCTGTTCTTGAGCGACCTTGCGAATAAGGACGGCGTCGAGTCAGGGGCGAGTTTCGCACGGAGAAGTTTCGCCGCTGCTATTGTACGGCCGCGCAGGATCGAGTCGAGTGATCTTGAAATATGCTCTACTTCAGGCAGCTCGGGCATTAAACGCGTGTGTAGTCGGTCAACGAGGTCTTGTCGCCGAGGACCGAGCCAGGCCCCACGACCGCGTTGCGGCCGATATGACATGTGCGACCGATTATCGCATCATGGACCTCCGCGGAAGCCGATACACGGCTATGGGCCCAAATTACAGAGTCCTCGATCACCGCCCGCTCCTCGATATGGACTCCTGGGCCGATCGCCGAGTTTTTGATGTGAACTCCCGGTTTTATGGTGCAACCCGCGCCGATAACCGAGGCCTCATCGATCTCAGCTCGAGTGGCGATATCCGACTCGGCCGACCGCTCGAGCTCAAACCCCTCGATCCTACCGCCGAGGAGGTCGTGATGGGCCTTCAGATAATTAGCGGGAGTGCCGATGTCAAGCCAGTATTCGCCCGCGATGACCTTGCCATAAAAGGGCATGCCGTTAGCCAGGATCTCGGGAAACGTTTCGTATTCGAACGACTTGTTCGTGCCTTCAGGAATTAGATCCAGTACTTCAGGCTCCAAAATGTAGATACCCGCGTTTATGGTGTTTACACCGACCGCACCGAGATTGTCAGCCTTTGGCTTTTCTGTGAAGCGAGTGACGAGGCCGTCTGAATCGACCTCGACCAGACCATAACGCGACGGATCATCGACCGTTACAAGACTGATGGTCGTTGAGGAGCTTTTTTTTTGGTGAAATTCGAGCAGTTTCGCCACGTCGATATTTGTCAGAATGTCCCCGTTGAAAACCACGGTCGCTTCCTTTGTATCTTCAGCCGCGAATTTATACGCCCCAGCCGTTCCCATTGGGCTAGGCTCGCTGATATATCGGATATTAACGCCGTATTCCTGTCCATCTCCGAGCAGGATCTGGATCTTGTCGGGCTGATAGCTCAATGAGAGGGTTATGTCGGTGATCCCGGCTCTTCGCAAAACGTCGATCTGATAAAGAAGAAAAGGGCGGTTTACAACCGGAACGACGGGCTTTGGAGTGTAAACCGTGAGCGGCCGGAGTCGAGTGCCCTTTCCGCCAGCCAGAATGAGTGCCTGCATAATGGTGTGGCCGGTTCGGGCCGAAACCCAAGACTAAGAAACCGGATGCAAAAAATCAAAATGTTAGCCTGTTAAAATATACTAAACATTGCCAAATATCGTTGACAGGTATGTGCGGGCGTGCTAGATTTAGATGTACAGGTTCGAGCGACTTGGCCTGTGCACCCTCGTCCATAATTCCCAGCCTTTCGGCGTGCAGCCAAGACGTGTCCGATCGGTTTCTGCTCTTCAGGTAACAAATGGCTTTCGATAAAGCAAAGGCGATGCGCAATGCAGAGCGTTACGTCGCGCAGGGACGTCTACGCTCAGCGATAGATGAATACCGCAGCGTAGTGGATGCCGATCCGCGCGATATTGCAACATTGAATATGCTTGGCGATCTGTACGCCAAGAATTCCGAGAAGCGAGACGCGGTCAACTGTTACATGCAGGTTGCCGAGCACTACAGCAAGCAGGGATTTGCTCAAAAGGCGATAGCCGTATACAACAAGATCTCCCGCATTCAGCCGGACTCGATAGAGGTCTCCGCAAAGCTCGCGGAGCTGCACAAGGTGAAAGGATCGCTGGCCGAGGCGCGTTCGCATTACACCACTCTCGCCGAGCACTATCAAAAACAGGGACGGCGGCTCGAAGCGCTGTCGATGTACAAGCAAATTGCACTCCTCGACCCGAATAACACCGATGTATGTATGAATCTTGCAGATTCGTATATGCGAGAGAATCAAAAGGAGGAGGCACTTGAGGCATACGCTGAGGCAGGAGCCCGGTTCAGCAGGCAGAATCGTCACGAGGAAGCGATCCGTGCACTAATGAAAGGGTATGACATCAAAGCGACTGACCTTCGCATACTGAATGGCCTGGTCCAAGCCCAATCTGCCCTGGGACGCGCGACAAAGGCGGCCTCGCTGCTTGAGGAGATCATCGAGAACGAGCCGTATAACCGCGATGTCCTCTATCTCTTGATCGAGTGCTGTATAGATTCGCAAAATGCCCCCGGTGCGGAGAAAGCGGTGATCAAGCTGGTCGAGATCGAGCCGGCGAACTACTCTAAATTCCTTGATCTCATTCGCATATATCTGAATACGAACGATCCTGATTCAGCCGCACGGATCCTGACGATGTCCGCTGAATACCTGCTCGCGGGCGGCCAGTCCGATGAATGCGGAAAATGGATCAACGAGATCCTTGAGCGCGATCCGAATCAGCTCGCAGGTCTTCGGCTTCTGGTTCGGTACAACACATGGCTTAACGACGAGACCGGCATCCGATTGTCTCTCGAACGACTGTATAACGCAGCTGGCTCACAGGATTCCATCGAAGATGAGCGCGAGGCTCTCAAGCAGCTTGTTGTCATCAGGCCGCACGAGACCCGCTATCGTGACAGGCTGAACGAAATAAATGCCGAGCTTGGCATTGAGGGCGATGAGATCCCTGATACTCCGATCCAAAAAGACTCCGAAGAGCCTTCAGGCTATGACCCAGCACAGGAGTACCTTCTCCCGGAGCAAACGTCTTCGAACGGCAACGGTCAACGCGATCATTCGATTATCGAGGGTGTCGAGCGCAATGGGCATATTCTGGACGCGGAGATAATCACGGCATACGAAACCGGCGACCTCTCTCATGCAGACCGCGAGAAGATACAAAAAGAACTCGACAGCATAACCTTTTATATCGAGAACGACTACAACGACCTGGCGGTTAAGGCGCTTGCTGAGCTTGCCGGCACGTACGGCGACCGTCCTGAATTCGAGGCGATGCGCAAGCGGATAGGTGCGGAGCCTCCACCCGAGCCCGAGGTCACAGCTGAGATCCATCAGGAGGTCGTCGCGAGCACTTTAGGGATCGATCAGATCCGCTCCGAATTTGGGCTTGAAGAAAGTGAATCCGAGGATTCGTCCGGCGACTATGACACACACTACCAGATGGCGGTCGCGTACCAGGAAATGGGCTTGATGGAGGACGCCATCCGGGAGTATCAGGATGCGATCGATCTCGTGCGGCATGACGACGGCACACGACGATTCTTCTCGTGTGCGAATTTGCTGGGTCATTGCTTCCTGCAGCACGGACGTCCGAACCACGCGATAACTTGGTTTGAGCGAGCGTTAGAAACGCCCAGTATTTCGGTTGAGGAGTATCATGGCCTTTGGTACGAGCTTGCCCTCGCTCACGAGGCGAAGGGTGATGAGGAAGCCGCGGTCAAGCTTTTCGAAAAGATCTATGCCGAGAACGTCGATTTTCGGGATGTAGGCGAACGAGTCCGCAATCTAGTGGCCCCATAGGGACAAGTTGTTAGGCCTGTGGCCG
>JAFAOW010000058.1 GCA_019247455.1 Acidobacteriota bacterium
TCTTGTCGAGCCTTGACAGCCCTTACTCAGACTTATGGATAAACCACAAATCACCGCTTATCTGAAAACCTATTGCGGCTGGAGCGCCGGCGTGCGCGCCATCCTGCAAAAATACGATCTTCCCTACACCGAGAAAGACATCATCCAGAACCCGGCGTTCCGCTGGGAGATGGAACAAAAGAGCGGCCAGCCGCTCTCGCCCTGTGTCGAGGTCAACGGCGAAATGCTCGCCGACGTGAGCGGCGACGAAGTCGAGCGCTTCCTGCTCGACAAAAACCTCGTCGGTAACTCCGAAAAAACGACCGACGTGCCGACGAACTCCTCCTGCACCGACGAGCAACACGCCGCGATGGCCGCGGGCGCACCGCTGAATTTCAAGTAAAGAAAGCTGCGCATTTCGCAGGCTCGTTTTTTGCCGAGACGCCCTTCCGCAAACTCGGGAGGGCGTTTTTTCTTTATCCGTCTGCTTTGAATGAGCAACAAGAGGGCCCAGTAAAGTTAAGAAATAGTCAGTAAAAACAAAATCTCGCAATCACAAGTGAATGTTCCCAATCAGCTTTGGGAATAAGGGTTTAAACGTTCTAATTCTGCATTAGTCATAGACCTGCTTTCGAAAGAAGGTTTAATAAGGTATGTAAAGGTAGATGGATTTGGAAGGCACCTTGTCATCGGGTTTCACCTCAGGATCAAGCTTGGTATCTGCCTTATGAACAATTTCTTTTACCAAGTTTGCTAAATCCTCGGTGTTCTCACCGTATTTAATGAGCGCACGGTCGCCTTTCTGCCCGTAAAATGGCAACGTCTCCGGCTTAAAATCTCGCTTAAATCCAGCATCCTTGAGTCCCTTTAAAACAGGCGTTAATGGTGCCGCGTATGCGTTGCCATTTTTCGTTTCGATTACAACGCTAAATTGTGACGGATCATTTCCCGTTTGTGACGGAGCTAAAATAGATGACGGAGGCAAGGTGGAACTGTCCGTTTGTTCTCGTCCACCGAGAGGGCCAAGAGATAGACTCGGGCTATTTTTTAATTCCTCTGAGAGTTTTGTAAAGGCCACAATTGTTTCCTGAGGGAATAAATCCTTCATCTCAAGTATAAGCTCAACAGCGTCCCTTCGATCGATGCGGTCTTTAATCTGCAAAACCTGTTTCACTAAGTCATAAGAGAATTTTTTAGCTTCTAGATTTTGCGCGTGACTGTCTATCTGCCGTTGGTTGTAGAAATTCACTAGTCCAGTTACTAATGCGGCAATTACAGCACTCGCAAAGAGATTTTTCCAAATAGGAGTCGGAACGTTTTCATTAGTTTCAGACATATAATATAATTGTTGTTACAATTTTAATTCTCGGTTTGCTAATGGTAGCAGCATATTAATTAACTTCTTCCGCCAACCGAAAATCCACCTGCCTTTTGAAAATATCCACGTCGGCGACTTCGACTTGGAGCTTGTCGCCGATGCTGTAAGTCTGGCGGGTGCGGCGGCCAACGAAGCGTTGGCGCACGGGGTCGAAAGTATAGAAGTCGTCGGTCAGTTCAGAGACGTGAACCAGGCCGTTGAGAACGAAGTCGGGAAGTTCGACGAGCAGGCCGTAGTTGCGCACGTCCACCACGGTCGCCGGGAAACTCGTGGGACCGGCGCGGCCAGCGTCGCGCTCGCGGTCGCGCACGAGGTTTTGGAAGAATTCGAGCTTCTTCAACTTCGTCGATTCGCGTTCGGCATCCTGCGCGATGCGCTCAGTGTTGGAGATGTGCGCGGCGACGCGGGTGAGTTCGGCGGCGGCGACGCGGCTGCGTTTCTCTTCGCCGAGCAGCATGGCGAGCGAGCGGTGAACTACCAAGTCCGCATAGCGGCGGATCGGGCTGGTGAAGTGCGTGTAGTTTACCTTCGCCAAGCCGTAGTGTCCGAGGGGACTGGTTTCGTAGGCGGCGCGCTTGAGGCTTTTTAGCAGAGCGAGCTTAATGGCTTCTTCTTCCGGCTTTCCACGGACGGCGCGGAGTAGCTTTTGGAGTTCGGCGCGGTTGGATAGGTCGCCGACGCGGTAGTCGTAGCTTTGCACGAGGTCGCGGAACTCTAATAGTCGGTCGGCATCGGGATCTTCGTGGACGCGGTAGATGGCGGGGAACTGGCGGTTCTTCAACTCGCGCGCGACGACTTCGTTGGCGACGAGCATACATTCCTCGATGAGCTGGTGGCTGATGTCGTTCTCGACTTTCTCCAAACGCACCGGCCGGCCGGCGGCATCGAGGTGGACTTTGACCTCGGGCATGTCGAGTTCGAGCGAACCATTGGCAAAACGTTTCGCGCGCAAGAGCGAGGCGAGCTTCCAGGCGCGGTGCAAACTCTCGGCCACGGGCGAGGCTTTCGGCGAACCTTGCAGAAGAGCGGAGGCTTGTTTGTAAGTCAGACGCTGCGCGCTGCGGATGACTGTCTTCGCAAAGCGCACGTGCTTGATGCGCCCGCCGGCGGAGAAGTCGATGAAGACCGAATAGGTCAACCGATCGACGTGCGGCTTGAGCGAGCAGACGCCGTTGCTCAATCGCTCGGGCAGCATCGGGATGACGCGGTCGGCGAGATAGACGCTGTTGCCGCGCGCGAAGGCTTCTTTATCCAGC
>JAFAOW010000217.1 GCA_019247455.1 Acidobacteriota bacterium
GACAGTTAGCAAATCGTATGTCTACGCAGGCTCGCGCCTTCTCTCCGTCGAAGACCCAAACGGCACCCCAACAACGACGTACCTAACCGCCGACCATCTCGGCTCACCACGCATTAACACAGATGGAAGTGGCTCAGTCGTTTCACGGCAAGACTACATGCCTTTTGGTGAGGAGATTACTACATCTCAGCGCACAACGTCGGTTGGCTATCCCGGCGATTCTCTTAGGCACCGATTTACGGGTTATCAGCGTGATGAGGAAATTAGACTGGATTTTGCTTCGTCACGGAATTTCGCACCGCAGAGCGGTAGATTCACTGTGCCAGACGATTTTACGAACGACACCCACGCAATGTCACCGCAAAGCTGGAACCTATACGTCTACGTCCAGAACGATCCTCTTGTCCTAACCGATCCGAATGGGGAAAGGGTCTTCGTGGGCGATATCAAAAATTCAGATGACCTCGCCGAACTGCTCAAAAGGATTAACGCAACTTACGGCTGCTCGGCCTGCGTTAGCGTCGATAAGGACCATTTTTTATCTGTCGACACATCTAGTCTTAGCAAGGAAGTCGCCTCCGCCACCGGATATTTGACCGGGGCAATTACGTCGACGGATCCAGGCAAACTTTTTTCGGTTCAGATCACGAATAACAGTAAAGAGGTACCCTTTGGTGATTCTCAGGTCGGCGGTGCCGGAGTAATCCTTCCTGGTATGAATAAACCAACATCGGCCATCCGTATAAGACTCGATTTTGCCGACGATAAGTGGGTCACTGGTGACAAGGACTCCAAAGCTGCGTTTCTAAACACGGTATTTGCACACGAGATTGCGCACAACTATCCTGATCCAATTCACGACCCTGCTGATGGCCGGGAAACTGGTCCAGTCGTTGATAGGGTAAATGAAATCCAACTCGCGCTTAATCTCCCACTTCGAGCCGAATACAGCGCGCGTCCGATTACTACCGACAGTCCTTTTGTTGCCGTAAGCTATGGCCGAGCAAAAATGGGGCCGGATGGCAAACCTCTTCGAATAAACGGGGCTCTTCAAGTAGAAAAGCAGAACAAGGTAGTTAGATGGGTTGCGACTAGTGTTGGAGGACACGGAATAAACTAATATGCTTTCCTTAAAATCTTGTTTGTTTACGCTGTTTTATTTATTCACCTTTTCTACATGCGTGCTCTCGCAATCTAGAGCTGACGCGGAGGTCTACAATCGTATGGCGACGATTAAGGGCCACGTCGAAATCATGAACCCCGTGACGGGCAAGGTCCCGGCTGCGGGAATGTTCATTGTGTTCCAGCGTGTGGGATGCCGAGATTGTTTGGTTGGAGTCTATACGGATTCTTATGGCGATTATCGCCTACGGATCGGCCAAGGGAGGTACAAAGCAATTGTGCGTAACCCTAGCCCGCCAGAAAAGGATATGCTCGACCGAAATCAGAAGCGATATGTCAGAGCGGCTTCACCAATCGTTGATCAAGTGTTTGATCTTCTGCTGCTCGTGCCGTAGAGGGCAGAAGCATGGAAGTGGCCGAGGCACTGGCTCGTGACTACTATATTACGATTCCCAGACGCATCGTCGGAAGGGTCAGCAATCGGGGCCAGCCTCCGATATTACGATTTCCAAACACATCGCCCAAGAGAGATTTCGGAATTCACGGAATGAGCGGAGCCGGTTGCGGAGTTCGCCGAGCGCGAGAGATCATTTAAGAATACTGGCATTTTTAATGCTCGGCAAACCGCCCATTTACGCGGGAAACCACCAATACTGCTCGGAAAACTGCCCACTAAGCACGGTAAAACTACCTCTTTTGCGCGGGTCTGTACTAATTTTTGACTACACCCGTCCCGCACGCCGATATCTTCCAAATTATTCTGGATTTGCGGGGGTTTTGGGACTATATAGGGTCAAGCTCGTTAAGACTTAAAATTGAATTCTTTAGTGTCCCCTGCCGGTTATTCGTTATAATGAGTGCCGTTAACGAATAACTGGGATTGTCATTTATGTTTGAACGCTATACGGAAAGGTCACGGCGAGTGATCTTTTTCGCCCGTTATGAGGCACTCCAATACGGCTCGCAATCAATCGCGCCTGAGCACATTTTGCTCGGCCTGATGCGTGAAGATAAGTCGCTTACCTCAAAGTTCTTTCATTTTCGCACGCCCATAACAGTCGATACGATCCGCCGAGACGTCGAGGAACGCATCGCCGTAAAAGACCGCATACCGCAATCATCCGAGCTTCATTTGTCTCCCGCGACAAAACGCATCCTCTTTTACGCGAATGACGAGAGCCGCCAGTTAAAGAACCGCCACATCGGGCCCGAGCACCTGCTTCTGGGCATTGTCAGGGAAGAGAAATCGATCGCCGCCGAGATACTTTTTGGCTACGGTCTGCGGCTGCAGGACGTTCGCGACGAGATGACGCGGCAGAGCGGCATCCCCGGCGTGCTCGCAACCGGCGACGGCACCAAGGACAATTCGAAGACACCAAGCCTTGCCGAGTTCACGCGCGACCTCACTGCCGAGGCCGCCGAGGGACGCCTCGATCCGCTTGTAGGACGCGAGACCGAGATGCAGCGGATCATCGAGATCCTCTGCCGCCGCACAAAGAACAACCCCGTGCTCATCGGCGAGTCCGGCGTTGGCAAAACCGCGATCGTCGAGGGCCTCGCGCAGCGGATCGTTGACAAGAACGTTCCATCATTCCTCGAGAACAAGCGCATTCTTTCGCTCGATCTTTCGTCGATCGTGGCGGGCACAAAATACCGTGGTCAGTTCGAGGAGCGGCTGAAAAAAATAATG
>JAFAOW010000170.1 GCA_019247455.1 Acidobacteriota bacterium
GCTGGAGCCGGTGACCGATCCGCGTGTCGCCGCGGCGAACGAGAGCTTTATCGTTCCGCCGAAGAGGTTCGTGATGGGTGACTCGGCGATAGCGTTCAAAGAGTGCGAACACGTCTTTGAGGGCCGCACTGAGCAGAACGGCCAGGAGCATCTTTATATCGAGACGCAGGGGGCCTATGCTGTGCCGACCGAGGCGGGCGGGATCCGCGTTTATTCATCGACGCAGGGGCCGACTGCGGTTCAGCGAGCCGTGTGTCGTGTGACCGGCCTTCCAATGCACAAGGTTGAGGTCGATGTGCAGCGGCTGGGCGGGGGGTTTGGCGGCAAGGAAGATCAGGCGAATGCGTGGGCCGGTATTGTTTCGGTAGCGTGTCAGTTGACAAAGAGACCCGTCAAATACGCCCTCCATCGGATGGAAGACATGCGAATGACCGGCAAGCGTCATCCGTATTCGAGCGACTACAAGATCGGTCTCGACAAGGACCTCAAGATCGTCGCGTACGAGGCGAGTTTCTATCAGGACGCGGGCGCAAGTTGCGATCTCTCACCGCCCGTTTTGGAACGCACCCTCTTCCACTGCACCAACAGCTACTACGTTCCAAATGTTACGGCCACGGCGTACTGCTGCCGGACAAATCTGCCGCCCAACACCGCCTTTCGAGGATTTGGGGGGCCGCAGGGGATGTTCGTGATCGAGTCTGCGATCGCTCACGCCGCGGAGAAGCTCGGCGTATCCGCTGCCGAGATACAGAAAAAGAATCTGTTGGTAGACGGTGATGAATTTCCTTACGGCCAGCTTGCTGAGAGCGATGCGGTGTCCTCGTGGTACCAGGCCGACGCGAAATTTGATTTCGAGGCACTTCGAAAAGAAGCTGACGAATTCAACGCGTTGTCGAAGTATTTTAAGAAAGGCGTCGCGTTAATGCCCGTGTGCTTCGGCATCTCGTTCACGAAGACCCCGATGAACCAGGCGCGGTCGCTCGTGCACGTATACACGGACGGCAGCGTAGCGGTTTCGACCGGCGCGGTCGAGATGGGGCAGGGCGTGAATACAAAGATCGCACAGGTCGCGGCCAGCATGTTCGGGCTTGAGGTGGGACATGTTAAGGTACACACCACCAACACTTTACGCATAGCCAATACGTCGCCGACTGCGGCGTCCGCTGCCGCTGATCTCAACGGCAAGGCGACGCAGCTTGCGTGCGAAGCGATCCGGGATCGACTATTCGTAGTCGCAAAAGATCTCGTAGAGGCCGCCTCGTCCGCTGACCTTTCGCTCAGGGATGGCTTTGTTTGTCGAGGTGATGAGAAGACGTCGCTCGGATGGCAGACATTGGTTCTCGAAGCGCACCTTCAGCGGGTCAATTTGAGCGAGCACTCGCACTACGCGACGCCGGGGATCGGCTTTGATTGGACGATCGCGAAAGGACACCCATTCGCGTATCACGTGTACGGAACGGCGATCGTCGGTGTGACAGTCGACTGCCTTCGAGGCCGGTACGAGGTCGATTATGTGAAATGCTGTCACGATTTTGGCACCTCGATGAACACCGCCGTCGACAATGGCCAGATCGAGGGCGGCATTGTGCAGGGCCTCGGCTGGGTCACGATGGAAGAGGTGTTTTACGATGCCGACGGCCGCCTTCGCTCGAATGCGCTCTCAACCTACAAGGTGCCGGATATTTATTCGGTCCCGAAAGAGATCGACATTCTTCCGCTCGAAACCGACCGTATGAACCTCGCCGTCTTCAACTCCAAAGCTGTCGGCGAGCCGCCGCTGATGTACGGCATCGGCGCTTACTTTGCGATCCGAAACGCGGTCAAAGCGTATCTAGAAAAGAACTCATCCGCTGACGCATCCCCGTCGCCGAATTTTGACCTTCCATTCACGCCTGAAAAGGTCCTGATGAATCTTTACGCCAACGATTTCGAGACTTCCGGCTAGCTGCTAGTAAGTCGCTGCGAGTAAAATTCTCTCGTGTCAAAACAGTGTGAGCTTTGGGAGTTTGTCGCCGAAAGGCTGCGGCGCGATGAGGACGTCATGCTGCTTGTCGTTGCCGAGAGCACAGGATCAAGCCCAGGCCGTGCGGGCTATAAGATGGCCGTTGCGGAGGACGGTGAACTTATCGGAAGCATCGGTGGCGGAGTGATGGAAGTACGGCTTGTGGAACTAGCCAAATCCCAAATTCAAAACTCAACACCCAAAACAGAGTTGATCGAACAAGAACACCGCAAGAACTCCCAGCACCCATCAGGAATGATCTGCTCCGGTCGGCAAACGGTCATCCTTAAACGACTGATCGTTAACGATTTATCGGTAATTGAGACCCTCGCTGCTCCGACGCCTCCGAAAGATTCAGATCGACTAGTACTTACCGCCAAGGCTCTCGAACTCGAAACCGGCGGCGGCTCGCTCCGTCGCATTTCCTTCGAGCGAAAGACTCAAACAGATTTTGTTTATTCGGAATCCCTGAACCTTAAAGATCCTCTCTTCGTTATCGGCGGCGGTCACTGCGCCCTCGCTTTGAGCGAGTTGATGTCACGGATGGATTTTCGCATACATATTTTTGACGATCGCCCTTCGTTGAACACACTTGATAAGAACGAATTTGCGGACGAGATCACGATCATAGATTCTTATGAAAATATCGGTGAGCACATTCCTGATGGCGACGATGTCAATGTTGTTGTGATGACCCTTGGCTACGCGTCGGATGCGGTCGTGATCCGTCAGCTCGCGGGGCGTGAATTCAAATACTTTGGCGTCCTTGGCAGCAAGGCGAAGATGGCAACTCTATTGAAAGAATTAACGGATGAGGGCTTTCGCCAAGAGCAGCTAGAGTCCATACGCACGCCAATAGGATTGCCGATCAACAGCCACACACCGGAAGAGATCGCAGTGTCCATCGCGGCAGAGATCATTCAGGTCAGGAATTCCTGATCAGCCTCTCCCGCCGTGAGTGACGATGAGAAGCGGCAACGCGGCGATAGCAGCCATTACTATAAGTACAAAGAAGAACCACCCGAGAGCTTTCGCGACCGGGCCGTTCGCGTATCTGCCCATTTCCTTTTTATCGCCGCCCGCGATCATAAGTGCGTAGTAGGTTACCGGAAGGATGACAACGGCAAAGATGATCGAATATTCGACCACCTCGACAGGATCAATACCCGTGAGGATAATAAGCGTCGATATGACGAGGATGATCACCCAGCTTCCGGTAAAGCGCGGCACACTTCTTGGAGGCTTTTGCTTTCCCCACGGCCATCCGAAGAATTGCGCAAAGTTATAAGCGCCGGAAAGAGCGGTCTCTATCGCCGCCCCGCCGATCGCAAAGAACATTCCACCCAACGCGAGCAGAAGACCCACGCGACCGTAGGCCCCCGAAGCAGCAAGGGCAGCCGTGCCCGGTAGTTGAGGCTCGATATTCAAAGGTTGAAAGACGGTGGCGCCAAGGATAAGCAGCGAGATGCCGAGAAGCGAACCAAGGCCAAAACCCAGGATCACGATCACCCGGTTCATTGGAATCTCATCCGGCTTCCATTTGTCCTCGACTGCTCCCGACGCATAGAAATAGGTCTCATACGGAAGCATTATCGAGCTCAAAAGCGCGACGACGAAGTATGCGTAAAGGTAATAATCGCTCGTCGACTCGACTTGTGGAATGCCCGGAACAAATCCGTTCGCGACGTGATACCAATCCGGCTTGTAATAAACGGCCGATGCGATGAATACGATCATCATTAGCCCGAGCAGTCCGTAAACGCGTTCGATCCAATCGAGCTGAAGAAACCACATCGTACAAAAGATGACAGCGGCCGACACAAGTATCAGCAAAAAGTAATTTCCCCCGAATAACAATTTGAGGATCATCGCGACACCGCCGATCTCTGCCGTACATGTCAGTAGGTTTACGAGATTCGCCGCGATAAGAGTGAACAGGCCAGCTCGGTAACTGACCCGCTCACCGATGAGCTCAAAAACGGGCTTCCGTGTAACCGCTGCGATCCGGCCTGACATCTCTCCATAGACCATGATCCCCAGCGTCCCGAGGGCGCATACCCATAAGAGGCGAAAGCCGAATTTCACCCCCGCATTCACGGTAAAGACCAGTTCGCCGATCTCTACAAAACCGCCCATCGCTGTGAGGATCCCAAGGAAGATCTCGAGGATGCTTTTCATCGGCTAGTCGTCCTTAAGCTGTTCTTCGAGGTTTTTGGCGGCCGCGGAAAGGGCGAGCAGGTCAGCCTCCTTTTCCCGTGTGACTTCGCCGTATCGCACCTGATGGAGGTCATCGGCACCCTGGATCGCAAGTTCGAGTACTTTGAGCCGGCGGTATTCGAGGGGCCCCGCAGGAGCGTCGAGATCCTTTTTTGCGCCGTTGAATTTTTCTTCTAACTGCTGCGCCTGGGAAAGGAAAAAAGTGTCTGTCACCTTTCCATCGAGCTTCTGCCCTATGAGGAAGCTTCCGCTTGCGGAGAAGCTGCGAACGTCACCGAGTGCGAGGCGAACGTCATCTTTTGTGAGCTTCGATCCGGAGCAGGCCGACAGGAACACTGTCATGCCAATGATGGAGAGAAGTGCCCGCATAAACTCTAGTTACAACACCTGCTCTCTCAAGTATGTTTCCATAGCATGAATCGTCTGTATTGTGAGTTACAGGGTGATCTTCGACCGTTACAAATCTTTGCAATTCGGACTGGAACCTTTCTCTTCCCTACGGTGTCTAAATACACGCGAGCGGATGGCACCGACGCTCTCAAGGAGGAAGATCATGTTTGATAAATTGATCGAAAGCGAACCGGAAGGTGCCAACTTCCGCAACCGAAGCAAGTTCTTCATTACATCGTCACTGGTAGTTGGAGTGCTGTTTCTTGCTGCCGTCGTGATCAGCATTTTCGCGGCAGATTACAGCTTGAGGTCCGGAGATCTCGACATCGCAGAGCTTCTCGCTCCGGTCGACGTGGCTGCACCGGACCCGGAACCGCCAACGCCGCAGCCGCAAAAGCAATCGCCGCAAGTTTCTAAGGATCAGACCCCGACCCGGCAGGTGAATATGGTCCGCCTCGATGAAGAGCCCTTCGCGGTACCGGACAAGCCATCGGTGACGCCGAACACTCAGCTGGCGCGTCCGTTGGACGGATTCAAACTCGGTCCGGTAGATTCAGACCCTCCGGGCGGGACCTCATCGCGGGGTACAGACCCAAATCCGAGTGCGCCGTCTGGAATTGGAAACAACACGGTTTCCGAAGCCACGCCGGCTGGCCCGCCTGCGCCTCCACCTCCGGTGAAGGTTGAGCCAGTGAAGCCGAAGATCCCGCCCGTTGTTTCAAGAGGAGTGGTTAACGGCCAGGCGACGTATTTGCCAAAACCGGTCTACTCGGCCGCTGCGCAGGCCGTCGGCGCCCAGGGAACGGTTCAGGTACAGATCCTGATAGACGAATCGGGTAAGGTGGTTTCCGCCAAAGCGGTCAGCGGCAACATGCTGCTTCGTCAATCAGCGGAGACGGCTGCTTTGAATGCGAAGTTCCTGCCGACCAAGTTGTCAGACGTACCGGTAAAGGTGACAGGAATAATCACCTACAACTTTATGCGAGGCTAGCAGTCGATATTTGTAATTAACTATGGCGGGTCGCCTGGCTCGCCTTTTTGTTGCGAAGGAGGTCAATGAATTCGGCGGTATCAAGATCATAGACCGGCACGGGAAATTGGCGTTTGAGATCCTCGTACAACATTCCGTCTAGGAAGATCGGCTCATCAGACTTGATCGTCACACGAGGGACCACCACGAATTCTCCGACGATATGGTCGCGGATGGCGAGCAGATCCTTGCCAGTCAGCAACCCCGCGACCGCGACATCTCCCGCGAAGTAGGTGTTAGGAACGGGCAGCACGCTAAGGCTTGCGCCGGAGACGGCGTTGTATCTGTCGACCTGGTCTCTTAGGATGGGGGCAAACATTTCGCCCGTCAGGATCGTTCCAAAAAAGGAATCGCCCGGGAGCACTGGACGTTGAGCATCTCTAATTGAAGCGGTTCTGATCGCTGCGGCGTGAGTCCTCTCGGATCTTTGACCGCGTAACAAAAAATCCCTCGATTCGACAGATCGAGATGTCAACAAGCGTTCAAACTTATCGACGAAACTTCGGACCATTCCAACGCCGTCTTCGATCTGTGGATAGTTTCCATAATGTCGCCGTGACGGGATCCTGGCCCCGGCCTTTATATAGATCTCGTCGCCCAAAAAGGCGAAGGTTGTGCCAAGGGTTTTCCGAAATTCTTTTTGGAACCTCTCCACCTGTTGGATGGTACGGCGGCAGAATTCGGGCGTGACGCTGGTTAGTCTATCGTCTGTATTGTATCGGGTCAGAGCAACCGGTACGATCGCCGTGGAGATCAGTTTTGGGTAGTGCGCGGCGAGGTCGCGCAGGGTCTTTTCCAGTATCGGACCATCGTTGATACCAGGGCAAAGGACGACCTGCGCATGTATCTCGATGCCGCTTTCAAGAAGACGCTGCAGCTTGTCGAATATGTCGGCTCGTGATTCGTCTACCCCAAGCAGGTAGGCCCGCGTCTTGAGATCTGTCGCATGGACCGAGACATATTGGGGCGACAGGCGCTGTTCAACAATGCGGTTCATCTCGTCCTCGGTAATCGAGGAAAGCGTGGTGTAATTGCCGTAAAGGAATGAAAGGCGAATGTCTTCGTCCCGGACAAAGAGCGATCGCCGAGCGTCCTCAGGATTTCCCTTGCAAAAGCAAAATATGCATTCGTTCGCACACTGCCGCGGGACGATCTGCTCGAACATCAATCCGAGGTCCTCGCCTTCTTCGCGATCGAACTCGATGTCAAGGGTTTCGCCGTTCGACTTCTTTACCTGGAATATGAGGGCCGTTTCGCCTGCCGTCTGGAAGCGAAAATCAAGATAATCCCGCACAGGCCTGCCGTTCACACGTACGATGCGATCGCCGGCCTGCAGGTCGATCTCATCACCGACGCTTCCTTCGGATACGTCCGTAATTATCACGCCGGGGCGGCGAAGTTGCGTGACTGCCGGTGTTACAGCAAACTCGTACATCTAAAGCAATTTGCCCACGAAAAACACTAAAGACACGAAATTAGATGCAAGATCTGTTTCGTGCCTTTCGTGTTTTTCGTGGGGCCAATCCTACGCCGCGACCGCTTTCAGATCGATCAAAGAACCGAGCGGCGTGTATTCAATGTTCTGCGAGGCGGCGACAGCCTCGTAAGTGCATTTGCCAGCGTAGGTGTTAACGCCTTCGCATAGGCCCGGATCATCCTTGATCGCCTGCTCAAATCCCTTGTTTGCGAGGTCGAGCGCATAAGGCAACGTCGCGTTCGTCAGTGCGAATGTCGAAGTTCTCGGGACCGCGCCCGGCATGTTTGCAACGCAATAATGGAGTACGCCTTCCTCGTAATAGGTCGGGTTCGAATGCGTTGTTGCATGGGTCGTCTCGAAACAGCCTCCCTGATCGACCGCCACGTCAACCAGCACCGCTCCTTGCGGAATGAGATGGAGCATGTCGCGAGTAACGAGCTTCGGCGCGGCGGCACCGACGACGAGGACTGCACCAATGACCAGGTCGGCGTGAGAGATCGCCTCTTCAATTGCGTATCGTGACGATGCGAGCGTTTGGACCTTCGATAAGAAGATATCGTCAAGCTGGCGAAGGCGGTCAAGATTACGATCAATGATAGTGACCTTCGCCCCGAGCCCGACTGCCATTTTGGCTGCTTCGGTTCCCACAATACCGCCGCCGATGATCACCACGTTTGCGGCCGGGACGCCAGGCACGCCGCCGAGCAGTATGCCGCGGCCGCCGTTCATCTTTTCCAGGTAAGTTGCACCGACCTGAACGGACATGCGGCCCGCTACCTCCGACATCGGCGTGAGCAAGGGGAGGCGACCGTTCGACGTGATGGTCTCATACGCTACCCCCGTTACGTTCCGCTCCATCATTTGCTTTGTGAGCTCAAGTTCAGGCGCGAGGTGAAGATAGGTGAAGAGCACTTGGTTCTCGCGCATCCGAGGATATTCGGGTGCGATCGGTTCCTTTACCTTGACGATCATGTCGCCGGTCTGCCAAACCTCATCCGCAGTATCGAGCAGCTTACCGCCCGCTTTTATGTACTGCTCATCAGAAAAACCCGAGCCCTCACCCGCGGTCTTCTGCACAAAAACGTCATGGCCCGCGTGCGAAAGGGCCTGCACGCCAGCCGGCGTCAACCCGACGCGGTACTCATTGTCCTTTATCTCTTTCGGTAAACCGATCTTCATTACTAACTCCTGATATATGGCTTAACTGCTTATGACTCAACAGAATATTATAGTTTCCGGTTGCGGTTATCGAAAATGCGCATGGACGGTTTCAGTTGACCGAGAAGCATTGACATATGCATATAAAACATACATACTGATATGCATGCGAACTACTATCATTTTGAAGGACGACATCATGAAGAAGGCCTCGGAATTGACTGGGATCAAGGAAAAGACGGCGTTAGTTCACGCTGGGCTCGAAGCCCTGATCGAGAAAAAAGCGGTGGAAAGGCTCATAGCTCTGGGCGGTTCCGACCCGGACGCTAAAGCGGGACGACGGCGAAGGCTGAGATGATCTTAGTAGACACATCGATCTGGATAGATCATCTGCGAAGCACAAACGCCGCATTGCACACCTATTTGCAGGACGGGTCGGTTATGACCCATGAGTTGGTCATCCAAGAACTCGCCTGTGGCCATATCAAGGGCCGGCGAGAGGTGATCGGCATGTTGCAGTCGCTACCTGTCGCCCCGGTTGCAACGCCGCGCGAGGTGCTTAATTTGATCGAGAGGAAAGGGTTACATGGCGTTGGCTTGGGAGCTATCGACGTTCACCTCATCGCCTCCGCGCTCTTGGCGAAGGCAAAGATCTGGAGCAGGGACAAAGCTCTCCTACAGGAAGCGGGCCGCCTCGGGCTAGCCGTGTGAACTAGATCTCGAATTCGTCGATCTGCGCCTTCTGCAGCCGGCCTGAGTAGTCGATGTACAACGACTTCCACTCGCTAAAGATATCGAGGACCTGCGTGCCCGCTTCGCGGTGTCCGTTGCCAGTGCCTTTAGTGCCGCCAAAGGGAAGATGGACCTCCGCCCCGATCGTCGCGGAATTCACGTAGCAAATTCCAGTGTATAGCTCCTGCATCGCGTAGAACGCATGATTGACGTTTTGGGTGTAGATCGCGGACGAGAGGCCATATGCGACGCCGTTGACGATCTCGATCGCTTCGTCGAGCGTTGAGAAAGGAATGACACTTGTAACGGGCCCAAAGATCTCCTCCTGCCCGATGCGCATTTTCGGAGAGACGTCAGCGAAGACGGTCGGGGAAATAAAGTAGCCGTTCTTGTGGCTTCCTTTGTTGAGGATCTCACCGCCGGTCGCGAGCTTTGCGCCGTCGTGACGGCGGCCGATGTCGATGTAGCCATGGATCTTATCCATCGCCTGCTGGTTGATAACAGGCCCGACTTCCGTCCTCCGATCGAGTCCGTTACCGACCCTTAGTCTCGAGGCGCGGTCGGAGAGCTGAGTGACAAACTTCTTATAGACCTTCTTATGAACGACGAGCCTTGAGGAAGCCGTGCACCGCTGGCCGCTCGTGCCGAAGGCCCCCCAAAGCGAACCCTCAACGGCGTTGTCGATGTCGGCGTCGTCCATCACGATAATTGCGTTCTTACCACCCATTTCGAGCGAGACGATCTTGTTATCGCGGGCGCATTGTTCGGCAATGATCTTGCCTGTGGCTGTCGAGCCGGTGAATGAAATTAGCCTTACGTCCGGATGACCTACAAGGGCGGGACCGATCTCCCCACCGTCACCATTGACAAGGTTGACAACGCCTTTCGGAATTCCCGCCTGTTCACAGGCCTTCACAAGATTCAGCGCCGACAGCGGAACATCCTCGCCCGACTTCAGCACCACTGTGTTGCCGCACACGAGAGCCGGGATCAGCTTCCAAGACGGGATCGCCATCGGGAAATTGAACGGCGTGATGAGTCCGCATAATCCGACGGGCTGACGGACGCACATCGCAAACTTATTCGGCATTTCGGCGGGAGTAGTAAACCCGTGAAGCCTGCGGCCCTCGCCTGCTGTGAAGTACGTGCAGTCGATCGCCTCTTGGACGTCGCCGCCCGTCTCCTTAAGCACCTTCCCCATCTCTCGTGTCATCTCGCGGGAGTACTGATCCTTGTTCGCACGAAGTATCTCGCCGAGCTTGAAAAGTATCTCAGCGCGCCGGGGTGCCGGAGTCCGCCGCCACGCGGTGGCCGCATTCTTCGCGGCGGAAACAGCGGCTCGAATGTCGTCTGCATTCGACTGGGGGAAGCGGCCGATCACGTCGTTCGTGTCTGCTGGATTCGTATTGTCGAACCAATCCTTTGACGAGGAAGGTACCCACTCGCCGCCAATGTAGTTGTAGTACTTTTTGACGCTGCTTTTCGCTTTTGCTGCCTTTGCCATAAACCCTAAGTCTAAGGTCCAAAGTCAAAAGTCCAAAGTCGCGTGACCTTGGACCCTAGACTCGGACTTCAGCCCTTTGTTACTTAACGGTGAACTGTACGATGTTCATTTGGCTGGTCTGGAGAGCTAAGTTATACCGCAGCACCTGCAAGACCACCGGATCGCCAACCTTGAGCTTTGAAACGATAGCCTCAAACGACTTCAGATCCGTCACCGGTTGACGATTTATTCGCTGAATGAGATCGCCCTCGCTCAATGCGCTGATGCCGTTAACGTTTCGGATATCCGCGATGAAGCTGGTAGGGTTGATCTCTCGTACAAGAAGGCCCTTTTCGCCGACGAATTTGTATTGAGATGCCAGAGCTGGCGTAAGCTCATTTAGCGTTAGGCCGAATGTTCTCGTCGTAGACGCGTTGTCGATCTGCAGGGTGCGGCGATCCGGATTACCGCTGTTGAAGCCTGCGGTTGTCGGACGCTCACCCAATTTTGTCGACGCTGTCCTGGTGTCGAGTGTGCCCGCGGCATTTTCTCGCAGGAAAACGATGTTGACAGTTTGATCCGGAGACGTCGCGGCAACCCGTGTGATAAGGTCCTGCGAACTCTCGACCTTTGATCCGTTAAAATCCGTAATGATATCTCCCACCTTCAGCCCCGCCGCCGCTGCGGGACCGCTTTTATCGCGGATCTCTGTAACGATCGCACCTTTAGCTTCGGGCAGGCCGTAAACCTTCGCAAACTCGGTTTTTACCGAATCAAGAAAGGCTCCAAGGTAACCGCGGCGGACCTTGCCGTTCTTTACGATCTGCTGATAGACATAGGAAGCCTCCGCGGCCGGCAACGCGAAGCCCACGCCATTGTAGTCACCTGTGGTGGTCGCGATCTGCGAATTCACGCCGATCACCTCGCCATTCATATTGACCAACGGCCCGCCGGAGTTCCCTGGATTGATGACTGCATCCGTCTGAATGAACCTTTGAAACGCCGTTGCGTATGGCGTCTCGCGGCGGGTTTGGGAAATAATGCCGGCCGTCACGGTCTTCGACAAACCAAAGGGCGAACCTATCGCGACAACCCATTCGCCAACCTCTGCCTTGTCCGAATCGCCAAAGCTCACGAATGGCAGCTCCTTGCCGGCGTCGATCTTCAGAACAGCGAGATCGGTCTCTTCATCAGTGCCTAGAACCTTGGCCGTGTATTCCTCGCCCGAGTCGAGCTTCACGGTGATCCGCTGGGCGTCCTCAATGACGTGCTGATTGGTCACTATGTAGCCGGCCTTGTCGACGATGAAACCGCTGCCGACCGCGTAGACCGGCCGCGTAGGAAGCTGCTGACGAAAGAAATCAAGAACGTCGCTCGAGTCACCCGGCTGGGGTGTCCCTTTGGCTACGGGCTGTGCGACCCTGCTCTTGGTGTCGATGCTCACCACTGCAGGTTCCACTTTCCTGGCCAATTCTGAGAACGAGGAAGGGAATTGCCGCTGGGCGAACGCCGCCTGACCAAGACCGATAAATAAGACTGCTGCTACAAAAAGGCTGATCCGGCCGGGTCGGCCTGCCCGTGTGGCTCTTGGCATAAACTGCATCTCCAATTAATGAAACCCCAAGACTAGATGAGCGATTATACCAAAACGGTGTATGCAAAAGTTGCAAATTATGGCTTGAGGAGAACCTTTAGGACGTCCTTCTCCGCCGCTCGTGCCATAGCCTCGACCCCACGGGCGAGCGGCATAGTTTCCGTGATCAGGCTGGTCGGGTCAATGAGTCCATATTTGAGGATCGCGAGAGCTTGCTGGAACCGTCCGCACCGGGAGCCGACGACTGTGATCTCCTGAACGACGATCCGGGAGGCTGGCCAAGTTGGCTTGCCTTGAAACGTGGACTTTAAAACGATCTTGCCGCGCGGCCGAACCAAGTCAACAGCCAAAGCAAAGCCGGAATCAGAGCCGCTCGCTTCAATGACCAAGTCAAAGGTGCCCGAT
>JAFAOW010000166.1 GCA_019247455.1 Acidobacteriota bacterium
AACAGTCAGATACTGGCCGGCCTTTGCTCGAAAGCGATAAAGCCTTGAACCGTTCGTGCCGATCCGGCCGCTGAGCGAAGCCGAACTCCGGCCCGGGGCGAAATTGATATTTGTCTGCGCCGACGCCACTGTGCTAACGCCGAATAAAAATGCTGCGGCGATCGCTGTCTTGACTAATGTTCGTTTTGTCATATTTGACTCCTTTAATTACCTGTTAAGAGCTTTTCTGCACGCGACTTGTCCGCTTTTGGTTTTGCTGCCGGTGCGGCAGGTTTAGGCGCAGGTGCGGTGGGCTTTGCACCGGAACTGGCTGGCTTTTCGGCCGGAGTGTTTGCCGCTAAAGGCGTCAGCTCGTTCCCACCCGAGGGGATACCGGTAGAAGCCGGGGGAGCGGATCGCGAATCCATTTGTTGAGGCTGTTCCTTTGGCATCGTGACTATATCAGGTTTTTCACTTGAGTTTGCCGGTTTTGCATCGGTCTTTGTCGCCTCTTGTTTGCCGCCCAACAAAACAAGTGGAACGGCCACCGCAGCCCCGATCAGAATGAGGAGCACGAGGCCCGCCGCGGCATAATGCATCGCGGTCAGCTTGCTGAAAAACGATCCGGAGCCATCCTTAGGCGTAGGATCGGGAGCGGCCCCTCCCAAGCGGGTGGCTTTAGGCAATGCACCCGAAGCCGGCGCCGGGGCTTGCGCGAGCCGCGTAGCCTTCATTGCGTTTACCGCGGACACCGGCTGCGCCGACGCTTGCGATGGCGGTGTGGGTATAGAATCTCCAAGCCTTGTTTCCTTTATCGGCGCGGCCTCAGCCCCTGTCGAAGCGTATGATAGACCGCTCTGTGAAACCGGGGGCCGCGACGGGCGGGTTGAAGGCCGCCGATGACTGCCGGTGATACCATGCATCGTCCCCTGCTCAGCGAATCCGGCATCGAGAAGAGCCTCGCGAAACTCACCGCCCGTTTGGAAGCGATCCTCGGGATTCTTCTGGATGGCCGTCATGATCGCATTCTCAACCTCAACCGGGATCGAAGGATCGATCTCGCGAGGCGAGCGAGGTATCTGCTCGGTCTGCATCTTCATCAACTCGAACTCATTCTCCGACTGAAATGGAAGCTGACCTGTAAGCACCTCGTACAGCATCATTCCAAGCGCGTAGATATCCGAGCGTCCGTCCGTTTCCTGCCCTCGGACCTGTTCGGGCGCCATGTACTCGAGGGTCCCGATGATGTTGCCGGCCCGAGTCATCCTTGCACTGCCCAAGAGACGCGCAATACCGAAGTCAAGGACCTTCAGCGTACCCTTTTCGGTGAGCATCATGTTTGCCGGCTTGATGTCACGGTGAACGATCCCAAGTTCGTGAGCGTGGTCGATGCCATCAAGGACCTGACAGAAGACGGGGATCGCTTCTTCGGCAGGCATCGCGCCGCGCCGTTTCATGATGCTGTCCAGCGTTTCTCCGCGGACGAACTCGAGCACCATGTAAAGCTCATCGCCCTGCCGAAACATCGTGTACAGCGTCGCAATATTGGGGTGATTCAGTTTTGCTAGCGTCACCGCTTCCGTGCGGAATCGCTCCACTACCGACGTCTGGCTGGCCAACTCGGGGCGAAGGGCCTTGATGGCCACCTCTCGGTCGAGCATCGTGTCGACGCCCTTGTAAACGGCACCCATCCCGCCCTCGCCCAGCTTTTCCTCGATCTTATAATTGCCAATGATTTGTCCGATCATAATGCTAAACCTTTACTTCTCTTGTTGACCGCACCGCACTGACGGGTGCGCCGTCTTGCTCGGCGTCGATCCGAATGAGACCCGCGGTAATGTTGTCGTGGCCGCCGCTCTTTTTAGCTGCCTCGATCAACTTTTCACACGCCGAATGTACGTCCGATTCGGAGCGAAGTATCGCTTCAATAACTCCGTCAGTGACCATATCGCTGAGACCGTCTGAGCAAAGCAGGAACAGGTCCCCGATCTCGACACGAAACGGCTCCGAAACTTCAACATCGACGCCGGCCTGCGTTCCTACTGCACGAAGAATGACGTTCTTGTCCTCGTGATTTCGGGCCTCGTCGAGCGAAAGGATGCCGTGCTTCACCATTTCCATTACCTGGGAGTGGTCCATCGTGAGCATTTTCAGAACGCCGCCGCGCGATCGGTACAACCTGCTGTCACCGACGTGTGCAGAGAATGCTGTATCGCCAATGATCACCAGCGCGACAAACGTCGTGCCCATTCCGAAAAGCTTTTCGTCAGCATTGGACGCCTGATAGATCGCGGTATTCGCCGTCTCTATCGCATACCGCAAGGCCTCTGCGGGCTCACCTTCGGTCGCGTAGTAATATTCGCTCGTGATCTCTACGGCCATTCTCGACGCGACCTCCCCCGACGCATGGCCGCCCATTCCATCGGCCACGATCGTGAGTGTTCCGCGCCGCTGTTTTACCTCTGGATCGTCCGGAACGATATGGCGGCCATTGTCTTCGTTAGCTTCGCGAACGCATCCTGTGTCGGTGCGCACACTTGCGACAACCTCCCGGCCAATTGCTTTTGTGTCCAATTCCCTTGTTTCAAACATTGAATATTTCACTTTGCCTTCATCGAGAACGTGAAGACCCGCTTATTGCCGGCCACGTCGATGGTTACGTTCTTGTCCTCGAAGCCATCCTTCTTTAGCGTGAGATCCAGCTTCTCTCCCATCGAGGCGTCTATAGAAACAGGTGTCGTTCCTATCGAAGATCCGTTGCGAAAGACCTGTGCCTTACCCTCGTCAACATCGACCTTTATCTGAGCGTCTGCTTTTGAAGCCGCGGGTGCGGTGGTATTGGTCTTGGGCGACGGCTGAACGGTGTTGTTTGCCGTACCGCCGCTGCTCGCGAAAAGAACGATGCCGCCGATCGCAGCGATCAAAAGCACGAAGACGGTCCCGCCTGCCGCGGCCACCCAACCAAATGGAAAGGAACTCTTCGCCTGCGGCTCACTTTCTTGATTCGGAAGATCGGCCCCCTGGGAAGCGGGATACGAATAGCTAAGCGCTGAGGGAGTATGCGAGACACTAACCACCGTCTGCATTTCGTCCGTAGATACTCTTGCCCTTGAATCTGTCCGCGCCTTGACGTTGCGGAGATCATTTAGCAGCTCGTCGACACTCCGGTAACGGACCGACGTGTCCTTGGCGAGACATTTGGCAACGACGTCGCTTAACTCTCGCGGAACACGAGGGTCCACCTCGTGAGCGGGTGGAAAATGGCCCAACGTGATCTTTAGGACAAGACTGCCCATCGTCTCGGCCTGAAAAGGCACTTGCCCGGTAAGCATTTCGTAAAGCAATATCCCGAGGGCCCAGATGTCCGTTTGCTCCGACGCCGGCAAGCCCTCGAGTTGCTCTGGGGAGAGGTAATTCGGCGTACCGATCAGACCGCCCGTCTGCGTGAGTCCATGGCTTGAGCCGTCCTTCGCTATCCCGAAATCAAGAAGCTTGAGTGAGCCGTCTGAACGGACCTTTGCATTCTGTGCCTTGATATCGCGATGAAGGACGCCGTTCCGGTGAACGTACGCGATCGCCTCGCAGATCGAGGTAAAGACCCGCACGGTTTCATCGATCGTGAATGCCCGCCGCTCGATGAGGTCCTCAAGGCATTCGCCATCGACGTACTCCATGAAGATGAAGAGCTCGTCACCCTGCTCCCTGAAGTCATAGAGAGTCGCGATATTCGGATGATGCAGGGCGGCCTGCAGTCTGGCTTCGTTGAAAAAGCGGGCCTTGAACGAAGGGTCAGCCGCGGCATTGCCGAGGATCTTGATAGCGGCCGAGCGTCCAAGCTTTTCATGAACGCCCAGATAGACGACTCCCATGCCGCCTTCCCCGAGAAAGCCGGTGACGCGGTATTCGCCTATTAGATCGCCGATTTGGAATCGCTTGTTCATCGCCGGATCAAACAAGGGAGCGGGTTCAAAGTAGGGAGTGTCTTAACACCCGCTTCCTTTTTGTGGGATCTCTAGTCGCCTGCCAGGAACTCCTTACCGTACCTGATCGGTACAGCATAGGTAATGGCGTTCGCCTGGTCACCGGCGAAGAAGATGCCGATCACACGCCCCTGCGAGTCGAAGACGGGCCCGCCCGAGTTACCCGCTCCGGTCGAGCCGGTAGCAAGCTGAATGAC
>JAFAOW010000292.1 GCA_019247455.1 Acidobacteriota bacterium
CGCTCATCGGTCCTTGGCTTGAAGTATGATCCGGCGAAAGTGGCCGTGCGAAGTGTAAGCTATGGAGACGCCTTTGGCGCTGCTGCCAAGACACCGATCACTCCATTCCTTAATCAGATGGGGAAGACATACTTCTCGATGACGGCAAAAGAGGGAAGTTCGCCAGGCGCCGCGGGCATTCTCGCGTTTGTGGAGATCGAGGCCTTGGCGGCCGGCAGACCCGAGCTTGCACTCGATAAAGATGTGCTTAGTTTCTTGACCGCTGATGGCAAGAACTTCGCGATAAAGATCAGGGAGTAAATCTTTACTTGTTGAGTAAACGATCCACCGATCTTCTCTCATTCGACAGCGGTTACAGCCTGCTGGAGTTGATGATCACACTCGCTGTGCTCAGTGTGCTGGTGATGGGGACCATTCCAATGGCCCAGAATTCGGTGAAGCGCCAAAAGGAAGTCCAGCTTCGGGAGACGCTCCGCGACATCCGCCGGGCGTTGGATGAATTCAAGAGGGATACGCTTGGAGCATGTCCCCAAGGCGCTGTCCGAACCGTGAATCCGACCGCGCCTGGACAGACGATCGGCGTGCCGACGGATTCCCGTTCCCGCGTCGTTATCGACGACTGCACCATCTTCGACTCGCAGAATCTGGATCGATACCCGCCGTCGCTGGATGTTCTGGTTTCCGGTGTTCGGGTCAAGCCGCGCAGCCTGGGGCTTCGCGGAGGCAGCGGACTTGGTTCGACGGGGGGGCCGCAGGCTACGGAAATCGACCAGGACCAGGAGATAATCAAGGTTTACCTGCGTGAGATCCCGATCGATCCCATCACCGGCGAGAAGAATTGGAAATTCCGCTCGTCGTACCAGACCGCCGACTCAGGTGACTGGGACCAGATCAATATTTTTGATGTTCGCTCCGCCTCCGACGAAGAAGCGCTCAATGGAGAAAAGTACAGTGACTGGTAGATTGCGACCTATTCGCGGCTTCTCGCTGCTTGAGCTAATGATCACGATGTTCATTATGATCATCCTGATCTCTGTCGCGGTTCCCACATACGAACGCAGCGTTCGGCATGCGAAGGAAACGGTACTTCACGAGAATCTCTGGCAGATGCGCCGCGCGATAGACCAGTACACGGCGGATAAGGGCAAGCTCCCCTCGAAGATCGACGACCTTGTAGAGGGCAAATACCTTCATGAGCGGCCCCAGGACCCGATCCTTGAAAAGGACGAGTGGGACGAGAAGATGGGGCCCGACCCGAACTCCCCGGATGGCCAGGAGGGCCTGATCGACGTAAAGAGTACCGCGGAGGGAGAAGACTCGAGCGGCGTTCCTTTCAAGGATTATTGATCCTAGATTTATATGTTCTCTTTTTTGACCGAGCCTCGTTATCCGTCGGCCGCCCTCGGCGTTGAGGCGGACAGCCTCACTGCGATCTCTCTTCAGGGGAGCAAGGAACAGTTGAGTGTCCGCCAGGCAGCCACGATTGCGTTGCCGCCGGGGCTGATCATCCCAAGTTTCGTCGATACGAATATCGTTGACACGCGTGAGTTCACGTCGTGCTTGCGCGAGGTCGTCGAGAATGCCGGCCTTTTGAATCAAAAGCGCTGGTCCGTGACCCTCCCCAGCGGCGCTGCACGAACCGCGATCCTAACGCTTGAGAACGAGCCGGCTTCGAAACAGGAAGCCGACGAGATAATCGACTGGAAGGCCGAACAAACATTCGGAAGTCCAGCGGCAGAAATGCGGCTTGCTGTAGAGAAGGTAGATCCGGACAAGGATGGCCGCTCCAGGTACTTCGCCGCGGCCGTGAAGCTCCTGATCATCGATGAGTACGAAAGCATCTTTGAGGGGCTTGGATGGCGCGCCGGCCTTATCCTTCCGCGCGCCGTCGGCGAAGCAAACTGGCTCCTTGATCGTGTCGACGGGGATTCGCTGCTGATAAGCGAGACCTCCGAAGGGTTTAATGCGATGCTCATGCGCGCGTCTCAACCAACGGTCGTTCGTTCTGTGACCTGCGAGGCCGGTGAGGTCGAAGACGAGATATTTCGTCTTGTAATGTTTTACAACGACCGCTTCGGAGCGGCCTCCGATGGGCTCGGCCTCAGATCGCTGCTCGTAATAGGGAAGGACCTGGTCTCTTCGAACGTCCGAAAGATCGCATCAGAAGCCCTCGGCCGCGATATTCGCCTTCTCACCAGTACGGAGCTCGGTCTTACGCTTCCTGGAGACGGTTTCTCGTTCGAGGACGTGGCCGGACCGGCCGGCCTTGCCGCACTCGGCGTCTAGCCGAGGTCAATTTGACATGACGACGCGGCGACCGGACCAATAGCGTAACCGGTCGCTTTTTGTTTCACAGAGCGCCGCTTGCCGCGTGAAACAAATTAGTTGATAGTACGTAGTATCCCTTTGAAGATGATCGCTCACGCCCTGACGATAGACAGTATTAGGAACCTTACCGACGGCGAGCTCGTTAGCGGGGCTATTGCCGGCAGCAGCGAGGGTTTCGAAGAGCTTGTCCGCCGATACCAGCGGCCGATCGCGAGCTACGTTTATCGGATGCTTGGCGATCAGGACGCATCGCTCGATGTCACCCAGGAAGTGTTCATTAAGGTTTACAATTCCCTTGCGCGCTATAGCCCCGAATACAAATTCTCGACCTGGCTTTACCGTATCGCGCATAACGCGGCGATAGATCACCTTCGCCGAAATTCCGTCCAGGCGCAGAGCCTGGAAGCTGAGAATGCCGATGGTTCATATCAGGTCCAGCTCGAGGCACGCGGGCCGAGCCCGGAGCAGGACCGAGAACGGAGTGAGTGGCGCACCGAGATCGAATCGGTGGTTCGCTGCCTGCCGCCGGCCTATCGCGATCTCATCCTGCTTCGTCATGGAAAGGACCTGAGCTACGACGAGATAGCCGAGGTCACCGCGCTGCCACTCGGAACTGTTAAGAATCGTCTGTTCCGCGCTCGCGAGATGATGCGTGGGATCTTCATCGAGAGGGGGTTTACAGGGGTCTGATATCTACACGCGAGACACGATCTAAGGCTTGCCCGACCGACGAGCTCTCCGCCTATCTCGACGGCGAGCTTGATCCCGCGCGCGAACGGCTAGTGGAACGCCACGTGACGACCTGCCCCGATTGTTCAGCGGAGTTGAACGATCAAAAGAATTTCCTCCGAAGCCTTGATGTTCTCAAAGACGAGAAGCCCCTTAAGCTTCCCGCAGACTTTACTAAGAAGGTGGTCGCAAATGCGGAAAGTTCTGTAGCAGGGCTTCGAGGAGATCGCGAGCGGTTCAACGCCGTTTTCATCTGCGCCGGGCTTAGCCTGTTCGTATTGTTCGCTATAAGCTCGGACGGTGGAAAGTGGGCCTCGACTGCGGTGGATTCTGGCGGTCGCGGCTTTACGGTCGCCGGCCTCGTGCTGCAGGCGATACTCTCGTTCGTTCTAGGTGTGTCGATGGTGATCAGGTCCTTCGTAACACAGTTCGGCTCGGTTGCCCTTCTCGTTGCGCTCGTTTCCGTATTTGCAGCTTTCGTGCTCGTATTTCTATCACGGCGCCTCCTGCGGTTCGACCGCGCCTGAAACGTAAGCGGTAAAAGTGAATTCTCGAGTTTACCAACTCTTCCCAGCGAATCAGATCATCAGCTACCTGCTCAAAGGATGCGTGATAGTTCTGTGTTTCCCGGCGCTTTCCGGCTGGATCTGTGCGAATCCCGAGATCTCGACCTCTGACGATCAGACCACCATGATCGTGAACGAGGCCCCGGAACAACAGATCGTTTCGATCGGGAAGAATGTACTCGTAAAACGCCATGCAAAGGAAGTGATCGCGATCGGCGGAGATGTGATCGTCGAGGGCGAGATACAGGGCGACGTAGCCACGATCGGCGGCCACGTCATTCAAAAAGAAGGCGGATATGTCGGTGGTGACGTGATCGTCATCGGAGGAACTTATCGTTCCGAGAGCCAGCTGCCACTTCGTGAAGAAGGAAAACAAACGATAGTATTCGGTTTTCTCGAGGATGAGCTGCGAAGTCTTGGCCAGAACCCCTCTCAGATCTTCGCGCCCAGTTTCTCGATCGCATTTCTCGCGCAGAGAGCGTTTGTCGCACTTCTTTGGTTCGTGATCTCTATGGTGATCACCACCCTCGCTCCCGGAGCAGTGAGCCGCGCGGTGGCAAGAATTCAGCTATCCGCATTAAAGGTCTGTGCGCTCGGTGCCGCCTCCTTTTTGCTCGTGATGGGCCTGACAGTGGGAGGGGTCGCGATACTACCGGGTTACCTTGCCGCGACCCTGTTCTTCATGGGGCTCCTTATTTTGATCCTGGGATACGTGTTCGGGCGCGTTTCTATACAGCTATGGCTGGGCAAGCTGCTTCAGCGGCGGTTTTTGAGTGAAACGAGCCGTTCCGAGACATTGGCAACGCTGCTTGGCGTACTTGCCTGGACACTCATACTTTCGCTGCCTTACGTCTGGCTCCTGGTCCTGTTCACGACCTTCGCTTTTGGTATTGGCCTGATCCTTACGGGACGGGTTTCCGGCAGGTGGCAAACGCCCTAAAGCGAATGCTTGCACAATTTTACATTTCTTTACAATAAGGGTCGAACCTTACTGATAGAATTATCGTCATATTTTCTTGAGGGGTATCTGTGTACCTGTCGGATCACTCAAAATCAAGGAAATCAGAAATATTAAGATGCTGCGAAACAGATTATTTACAGCTTTGATCCTGGGAATCACTGCAACCGTCGGGAATGCCTTCGCGCAGGGTGGCGGCACTGTGAGTGTGAAGCCCTCGGTCATCACCGGCGAGGTCGCATCGGTTGACGCCACGAAGATCGTTGTCACTTCTGCTAAGGGACCAGTTGAAGCCGTCCTTAACGAAAAAACGTCCTACAAACGAGTGTCACCGGATCGAATTTCGGACCCCACAGCGGCGACGCCCGCAGCTCTTACTGATATCTCGGTCGGCGACAAGCTGATGGTCACGGGTATCCTTTCGAGCGATGGGAAGACTATTCCTGCCAAGTCGGTCTATCTGATGACGAAGGCCGACATTTCGAAAAAGAATGCTAAAGAAGCGGAGGAATGGCGGCTTCGCGGCATTGCCGGCAAGGTGCTGACGGTCAATGAGCAGACCAACCAGATCAATGTCGAAGTGCGCAGCCTGACCGGTGCTACGACCAATGTAACCCTTACGCCGGCTCGTGGTGCGATCTTCAAGCGTTACGCACCCGACTCCATCAGATTTGATGAGGCACTCAGCAGCTCGCTCTCCGAGGTAAGGGCAGGGGATATGATCCGTGCCAAAGGCGATAAAAGCTCTGATGGCACGGCCATTACGGCGGACGAAGTCGTAACGGGCTCGTTCCAAACCATTGCAGGTACGGTCAAGTCGATCGATGAAGCAAAGAATGAAGTTGTCATCAAGAACCTCCAGACCGGTAAGGATGTTACGGTCGTAGTCACCGACATTTCTGTACTGAAGAAGTTCCCAGCTGATGTAGCGGAACGCATGGCTGGAGCACAGGCTTCCGGTTGGGGCGGAGGCGGTCTTCGTCCCCTCGGAAACAATGGGAACGGAGCGCCGGGCAATGGTGCCCCCGGCAATGGTGCTTCCGGTAATGGTGCCCCCGGTAATGGTGCTCCCGGTAATGGTGCCCCCGGTAATGGTGCCCCCGGTAATGGACAGCGCGTATTTATGATGGGAGGTGGGCGTCCCGGCAGCGGCGGCGGCGGCAGCATTGACGACATGGTCGAGCGCTTTCCGAACATAAAAGTTGCTGACCTCAAGGCCGGCGACATTATCGCCCTGTCGAGCAGCAAGGGCACCGCGACAGACCGCATCAAGGCCATTAAATTATTGGCCGGGGTCGAGCCTTTTTTGAGGATGGCGCAGGCTCAGGGCGGACGGAACGGCGGCGGCCGGAATGGCGTAGACGGCAGTTTTAGTATTCCGGGCCTGGACGGTATCGGGTTCCCCTAAAATTTTTATCACTCGCGGCGTTTTCGCGTTTTGATCACGCCGCTTTTTATTTCGACTGAAGGTCATAATCATGAAACTTATACGATCCACACTTATTTTTGCACTTATATTGGGTGCTTCGGCCCTTGCATTTGCGCAAGGGACGGGAAGCATCGGAGGGACGGTCACCGACCTTAACGGCGCTATCGTACCGGGTGCGACGGTCGGTGTCTACACGGCGGCCGGCGTCAAGGTCAAAGAGGCCATAGCCAATAAGAATGGTGAGTACAATATCACCGGAATTCCGCCGGGCAAGTTCAACGTCAAGGCCATAGCGCAGTCGTTCGGTCTTTACGACAATACGGAGGTCGATATCGTTGCGGGTAAAAATGAGCTGCCCATAATCCTTCCCGCAAAAACGATCGACGAAAATGTCAATGTCAACATCGGTAGCGACCTTACGGGCGATCCCAACGAGAACAAGGATGCGACCGTGATCAAGGGCAAGGACCTTGAATCGCTGCCCGACGACCCTGATGAGCTTGCGGCGGCACTGCAGGCGTTGGCCGGACCCTCGGCCGGCCCGAATGGCGGACAGATCTACATCGATGGATTTACAGGCGGCCAGCTTCCTTCCAAAGATGCGATCCGTGAGATCCGCATCAACCAGAATCCTTTCTCCGCTGAGTTTGATCGCCCGGGCTTCGGACGCATCGAGATCCTGACGAAGCCGGGGAGCGATAAGTTTCGCGGTTCGGTCAACGGCAGCTACAACGACTATCACTTCAACTCGCGAAATCCTTTTGCCGCCAACCGCGCGCAGACCAAGCAGTTCAGCTATGGCGGCAACCTTTCCGGCCCTATCAGGAAGGGCAAGTCTTCCTATTCACTCGAGATCAACCAGCGTAATTTCGACAATAACGCGATCATTAACGCGCAGATCCTGAATTCGTCGTTTAACATCGTCCCGTTCAAGCAGGACGTAACGGTCCCCACGAAGCGTTTCAGCATCGCACCCCGATTCGACTTTGCGATCAACAGCAAGAACACGCTCGTGGCTCGCTACAGTTTCAATAAGTCGAGCAACAAGAATCAGGGTATCGGCGACCTTTCGCTCCCTACTCGTGCTTACACGAACACGTCATATGGTCATGAGCTCCGGCTGACGGAAACGATGATCATCAATCCCAAGACCGTCAACGAGACCCGGTTCGAATTCAGCCAGGACCATCGACAGCAGAATGGGGGTACGCTCACGCCAACCATAAACGTCGCGTCTGCATTTACGGGCGGCGGCGCTCAGGTCGGTTTGAGCTATAACACCAACCGCACCTGGGAACTCAATAACTTCACCTCGACATCACTTGGCAAGAAGTCTCAGCACTCGATCAAGTTCGGCGGTATGCTGCGTCACGTGGGAATTACCGATCAGGCGCAGAGCAACTACGCGGGAACTTTCTCATTCGCGGGTTTCTTCGGTGCTGACCCGGCTGACATCACTGGTCCGAACGGCACGCCTGACGGGGTCGTCTCCGCGATCGAGCAGTATCGTGCGAAGGTCCTCGGCCTGGCCGGCGCTCAGTACAACCCGACGCAGTTCAGCCTCACAGCGGGTAATCCGCTCGCGGGTGTCAGCCAGTACAACTACGGGCTTTACTTGACCGACGACTGGCGTATCAATCCGACACTGCTTTTGGGCTTCGGTGTTCGATACGAGAATCAGACGAATATCCACAGCAACATGAACTTCGCGCCGAGGTTCAGCTTTGCTTACTCGCCGGGCGCGGGCGGTGCAAAGGCTCCCAAGACAGTATTCCGCGGCGGTGCTGGAATCTTTTATGATCGCTTTGGCGAGAATTTTACGCTGCAGGCCATCCGCAACAACGGCATCCTGCAGCAGACGTACTTTGTGAGTGCGAACGAGACGGACCCGGTCCGCCGCGCGGCAGCACTTGCGTTGCTGGCACAGCCTGTGTTCACGCTGAACGGCGTGACAAACGTTCCGACCGCCGCTCAGATCCAGGCATCCCTGGGCGCGGCAGCAAGCACTATCCGCCGTGTGGGCGATATCTCGGCACCGTACAACATCCAGATCGCGGGCAGCGTTGAACGTCAACTCCCTAAGAATACGGTGCTCACAGCCACGTTCGTTCACACCGACGGATTTAACCAGCTTCGTTCGATCAACGTCAACGCACCTGTTTGCCCAGCGCAGATAAACTGCAATCTGGCCCCGCGTCCGAATCCGGCGCTCGGCAACATTTACGAGTACGATTCCAACGGCCGGCTGAAACAGAATCAGCTCATCGTTAGCTATCGTACGAACTTCAATCAGTACGTCTCATTGTTCGGTAGCTACCGTTTAGGGTTCCTTCGGGGTGATACTGACGGAGCGGGGAGCTTTCCGGCGTATATGTATGACCTCACCGGCGAATACGGACGTTCGTCAGGCGATGTGAGGCACTACTTCACGGTAGGCGGGAGCATCACTCTCCCGTGGCAGATCAATCTGAACCCGATGATCGTCGCGAGCTCGGGGCGTCCTTTCAACATCACGCGGGGCGTCGACCTCAATGGCGACGCGCTGTTCACTGAGCGTCCGACCTTTGGGGATCTCGCTGCACGCTGTGCAGCCCTAAGCCTGAGCTTCTCCTGGTGCAACACGACGGGACAAAACCCGACCGCCATTATCCCCCGCAACTGGGGCGAGGGCCCTGGCTCGGTCGTTGTGAATCTTCGCGTTGGGAAGACGTTCGGCTTTGGCAAATCCGCCGAACAGGTCGCAAGCGGAGGCAACGGCAACCGCGGAGGCGGTGGCAATCGCGGCGGAGGCGGTGGCGGAGGCCGTCCGGGCGGCGGCGGTGGCGGAGGCCAGATGGTAATGATGGGCGGTCCCGGAGGCGGCGGCGGCGGTGGCGGCCCTGTAATGATGATGGGCGGTGGTCCGGGCGGTTTCGGTAACCGCAAGCCATACAACCTGAATATCGGCGTGAACTTTAGCAACTTGTTCAACAAAGTGAACTTCAACCCGCCGGTCGGCAGTCTTGCCTCCAGCCGTTTTGGCCAGTACACAACCGTGGCGGGCAGCTTCGGCGGTTTTGGCGGCGGCGGCGGCGGTACTGGACCGAACCGCAGGATCGATATACAAATGCGTTTTAGCTGGTAAGACCAGGGCGTGTCGAACTAAACCGAGGGATGAAACGTATATGTTTCATCCCTCTTTTTTGTTTCGCGTGATAACATTTTGGCTTTGAAAACGACTTACTTTAATAAATATATGTTCAGGATCGCCCCCTTATTCGCCCTTATCCTCATTCTTGCAGCGGCCGTACTTGCACAGCCGGCCAATTCCCCTGCCAAGGGCGTTGACGTGAGCGCCGCGGATATGGCGAAAGCTACCTTCGCGGCACATGGCGGTGAGAAGCTCGCTAAGATGTCAACACTGGTCGTTCGGGGCCAGGTCGATATTGTCGGCCCGTTCAACCAGGCGATCCCGGGGGCGTTTTCACTTGCCATCGCCGGTAACCGCTACTTCTTTGAAATGGCGAATCTCGTTCAGCCGCTCAAACAGATCTATAACGGGACGGATACTTATTCCTCCGTGCCGAATTTTTCATTGCCGCCAATGACGAGCCTAGGGCTTCCGCTGCTGGCTAAGGTAGGCACGCCCGGCTACACCGTGAGCGAAACTAATGACGCTAAGAAGAAGCACAAGGGCTTTCGCATAACGACGCCAGACGGCTTCTTCACTGATTTTTACCCCGACGAGAAGACGGGACAGATAAAGAATTACGAGTCGGCCTACCAGACGGGCAGCGGCCAGACGGTGACTACCTCGGTCGATGTCGACGAGTTCCAAACCGTAGACGGAGTTGTCGTTCCAAAGAAATATTCGCAGAGGATCGAGTTTGGGGCGATCACGGCGTATGCGAACTTCAAAGCAAGGGATATTTTGGTGAATTCCAAGCTCGACGACGATGTTTTCGCTTTTCCGAAGCAGCCCTAGGCGGCGGCTTTTGCAAAGCGGCTGGACTTCCACCAGTCGATCGTGCGTCTCAAACCTTCTTCCAGCCCGACCAGTTCCTTGTAGCCGATCGCCTCGACCGCACGGGAATTGTCCGCTTGTGAATGTTTTACATCGCCTTTGCGCGGCTCCTGATACTCGACGCGCGCATCATCGCGTCCTGTGATCTGCTTTAATACTTCAAAAAGCTGATTGAGCGAGATGCGGTCGCCGTTCGCTATATTCATCGTCTCACCGATGCCGGATGCGGTGGTCGCGGCCTTAATATTCGCGTCGACGACATTCGCGATATACGTAAAATCGCGCGATTGCTCGCCGTCGCCGTAGATAACAGGCTGCTTCCCGGTCATTAGAGCGTCAATAAAACGCGAGATGACGCCTGAATACATCGAGCCGGGATTTTGCCGCGGTCCGAATACGTTGAAATATCTCAGACTGATCGTCTCAAGCCCGTAAACATTGCAAAAAGCGCGGCAGTAGAGCTCGCCCGTGAGCTTCGCGGCCGCATAAGGTGATAGCGGATCCGCCCGCATAGTTTCAACCTTTGGCAACGTGGGCTGATCGCCGTATGCTGAGCTCGACGCCGCATAGACCAGTCGGCGCACGCCAAGTTCGCGGGCTTTTATCAAGACATTGAGCGTTCCGTCGACGCACACCCGATGTGTCTCGAGCGGATCCTCTACCGAGCGTGGAACGCTTGGCAATGCCGCTTCGTGAAAGATCACATCAGCGCCGTCCATAGCTTTTCTGAGCGCCTCGTCGTCGTTGATGTCGCCCTCGACGAAATCGAAGTCTCCCTTGATCTCCTCCAAATTCTCGCGAGATCCGGTGACAAAATTATCGATGATCGAGACACGAGCACCCTGGCGGATCAGCTCATCCGCGAGGTTCGAGCCGATAAATCCGGCGCCGCCGGTAACCAAATATTTAGGGGTCAATGTCATATTAAGAAAGTAAGAAGGTGAGGCGTGAGAAAGTGAGTCATTTGGCAGTCCTGCGGCCTGATGGCATCACCCATTTTCCGGGATTATTAGTCATGGCTAGCAACATGGCGATTACCTCGTCAAATTCCCTAAAAAGGATGGCGGCAGGGGCCCTTTCGAGATAGCCACATCTAACGGCAAACTCAAGCCAGGTCTGTGTCTCGGCTGCCTCGCCTTCTGCATCATTGAGCTTACTAATGAAAGACGCCTCGTATCTCCTCTTGCGCCAGGCTTCTGAAATGTTAGCTGAAACGGAACGTGAGGATCGTCGAATTTGGTCTGTTAACGAATACCTTTCTTCCTTTGGAAAAGACTGCGAAAGGTTGAAGATCTGCATTGCGGATTCAAAAGATCGCTTGTAAACATCAAGTTCTTGGTGACGAACTATTCTTGCGCTCATCTTCTCACTTTCTCACCCCCTCACCGTCTCTCTACCGTCCTACGCCCACGTAGTCAAAACCCAGAGCCCTCATCTCGCGGGGCTCATATATATTTCGCAGGTCGGCGATCTTCGGTGCTCTAAGCAGCGACTTGACCTTGTTCATATCGAGAGCGCGGAACTGATTCCATTCGGTGACAATTACTAACGCATCTGCTCCGTTGATCGCGTCATATTCATCCGTCGCGAATTGAATATCGGGAAGGCAATGCTTCGCTTCATCCATCGCCACCGGGTCGAAAGCCTTGACGGTCGCTCCGCGATCTATCATAGCTTCGATAATGTCGATCGCCGGTGATTCTCGCATGTCGTCCGTTTCCGGCTTGAACGACAGGCCCAGCACGCCGATGGTCTTATCTTTGAGGTCGCCGACAAGCTTTTGGATCTTGGCCGTCATCGCGTCGCGCTGCCGTTCGTTCGCCTCGATGACAGCGTCAACTATTCGGGTCTCGACACCGAATGAATCTGCCACGGTGGTCAGCGCGCGGGTGTCCTTCGGGAAACATGACCCACCGTAACCGGGGCCCGGGTGCAGGAATTTCCGACCGATGCGATTGTCCATTCCCATTCCGCGCGAGACGTCATGCACATCGCAGCCGATCGCGTCGCACAGATTAGCGACCTCGTTGATGAACGTGATCTTCGTCGCGAGAAAAGCGTTCGCCGCATATTTGATCAGCTCTGCGGCTTCCAGGGACGTGATCACGATCGGCGTCTCGATAAGATAGAGCGGCCTGTAAAGGAGTTTCATTACTTCGATCGCCCGCTCTTCATTGCTTCCGATGACCACTCGATCCGGCCGCATGAAATCATCGATCGCAGCTCCCTCGCGCAGGAATTCCGGATTGGATGCCACGCCGAATTCTGTATCGATCGGCAGATTTTCCGAGACGAACTGCCGCAGCCATTCACCCGTGCCGATCGGGACCGTCGATTTTGTGACAAGGACCTTGTAGCCATTCATGGCGGCGGCAACGTCCTTCGCGGCCTGCCTGTAAAAGCTCATATCAGGAGAGCCGTCTGCTTGCGGCGGTGTGCCAACCGCAAGGAACACGACCTCGGCTCCTTGAACAGCCGCTGTGAGGTCTGTCGTGAAATGAAGCCGTCCTTCTGCCGAATTTTTCTCGACGATCTTATCAAGCCCCGGTTCGTAGATCGGGATAATTCCGTTATTCAGCTTATCGACCTTCTTCTTATCGACATCGACACAGGTCACGTGCACCCCGAACTCCGCGAAGCACGCTCCTGTTACCAGACCGACATACCCCGTGCCAATTACTGCAATGCGCATAAAAAACAATAAATAGATATCAAACCAATGATTTTAGAGAATTGGGAAAATAAAGACAAAATAAGCGGGTCACGCCGAACGGACATGACCCGCGAATAGATTAACTAAAGCTTTTTCTTAACGATTCGGGCTAACCACGATCGTGTTGCCCTGAACACTGTCGCTGTTGCTGTTGCCAAAGAGCACGTACGCTGCAGCCCCGCCGGCGGCGAGAAGCAGCAGCCACGGCCATCCTAAGACTGCGACCGGAGGAGTTGAATTGGGCCTGAGACACGGCTTGCAGCCCGGTTGCGCCAGATTTCCGGCGACAGCCGTCGATCCCGCCGCCACCTGCCTGTCGGTAGTTCCCTCACGCATTGTGACAACACCGGCCGTGGTATCAATGTGGGTGTGCGAGCACTCGACCTCGACAGCGAAGTTGTCGGCTTGCGAGGCGTCGGCCATGAAAGTCGCGTTCTTGGAAGTCACAGTGGTGGCAACACCGGCATTGTTGGCGACCGTGATCTTCCCAGAGTCGACCGACACGATGATGGTGTTATCGGCGAAGCGGACCGTTGCGGTAGTGCTGCCGGAGAGCTCCACGCGGCCGAGTTTGCCAAGGCTAATAACAGCGCTCGAGCTTTGGCCGGTCGTGATCACTGCTCCTGAGAGGATCGTCGAATTCGATACCGCCTGTTGTCCATTGACAGTTACCTGTCCATTGACCGTGATCTCACCCGTGACATCGGCGGGCACGGCAAAAGCAACCATCGAATACACGCTCCAAATGGCGGCGACGGTCAAGGTTGTTATTGACTTGCGGATTATGTTCTTGCCAAGCATTTAGTTAATTTCCTCCTAGATCGATCCAATCAGAATAAGTTTACACTTCAATTTCAAATTACAAAACTAGGTAATCGGACTTATTGTCCCCCCGCTGCTGCTGCCGCCGCCCCCGCCGGACGCCGCCAAAACCGCGGCTAATACCCCGCCAATGACAACGACGAAGATGATAGGGTTAATATGACCACATTCTTCTTTGCCGTTATTGTTGTCATCTATACATTTCCCCGTACTATCCCTATGATCTCGGGCCGCTCCCGAAGAGGCCGAATTGGCACTTTCCCCCGCATTCAAAAGGACATTCGCCCCGGTTGCCGTCTTAACGACGACAGGCTCACCGCTCTTCAGGACTGTGACGGTTCCGTTCAAGAGGGAACCGGCAATCGCCTTTCCGTCCGAGCTTACGGAAAAACTCGAGCCCGGTTCGATCTCGATGCGGCCTGCCGCACCCAAATTAACAATGGCGGTCATGCCGGCCGGGGTCGTTATCAAACTTGAGTCAAAGACCGTTCGGCCGCTTATCGCAGGCTCTCCATTGATCGTGGTTACCGAGTCCGCGTCTGCTAATTCCCCGATGATCGTCACATCCCCGATCGATCGAAGCGGTTCAGCCAGCGAGACCATCGAATAAGTGGAAACCACCGCTGCCAAAGTGATACCCGTCAGGACCCTTTGCTTCAACCACCTTAAAACCATACTTACGACCGGATAGACTGCCCTTTGCAACGCGATAAAACCAAACCTTTCAATCTTTTACACGAAAGGGAGCAGTATGTCAATAAATCCTAAACCCGTTTATCGCAAGCGGAAAATCACCGATGATCAGAAGCAAATACTCCGGGCCTGATTCGATAGGAACAGTTATAGCACAGTAAACTGCCGAAAAGAAAGAAAATTCGGGAAAAAAACGACTATGTTGCCTGCTCTCGCCGCCGCCTTTGCCCGGACGCCCGAATTCTGTTTTAATTTTGGCAAAGTCTTACCACCGGTCCCGGAGAAAATATGAAAAAGATCAAGTTTTTGCTGCTTACCGCCGTGCTGGCAATTACCGCAGGATGCTCGTCTGCGCCGAAGGAAAAGCGTATAAAGATCGGCTTCGCTATGGATACTCTCAAAGAAGAGCGCTGGCAGCGTGATAAGGACGCCTTCGAGGCGCGATGCAAAGACCTAAACGTCGACTGCGTCATCACGGTCGCGGATAATAAGGCCGATAAGCAGGCGAACGATGTGGACAATCTGTTGACCCAGGGGATCGACGTGCTGGTGATCGCTCCTCACGACGCGACCCAGGCCGCATCGATGGTCGACAAAGCGAAAGCGCAACACGTACCCGTGATCAGCTACGACCGGCTCATCAACTCAGACAAGATCGACGTGTATATCTCTCACCAGGTTCCGGTTATCGGCACGAAGATCGCCGAGTATGCGGTCCAGCACCAGCCAAAGGGAAATTATGTGATGGTCTATGGCGCCTCGACCGATAATAATGCCGTCATTATGAAAAAATCTGAGATGGCAGTTATCCAGCCGCTTGTTGACAAAGGCGACGTAAAGATCGTAGCCGAGCAGTTCATAACAGACTGGAAGCCGGAGCTCGCTCAGAACTTCGCTGAGAATGCGCTAACGCAGAACAATGACAATGTTCAGGCTTTTGTCGTTTCGAACGACGGGATGGCCGGGGGAGTCATATCGGCACTGAACTCTCGAAAGCTTGCCGGGAAGGTGATAGTTACAGGCCAGGATGCGGGGCTCGAGGCCCTCCAAAATATCGCGGAGGGCAAGCAGTCGATGACCGTTTATAAGCCGATCATCCCGTTAGCAAGTGCTGCCGTTGAGGCGGCTATCAAGCTCTCTAAAAAAGAGAAACTTGACACGCAGCCCTTCATGAATGACGCGATCAAGAAAGAGGTGCCCGCGATCCTTCTGCAGGTCACATCTGTGGACAAAACAAACCTCATGGACACAGTGATCAAGGACGGCTACGCGAAATACGATGACGTTTATAAGAACGTTCCCGAGGCCGACCGTCCGAAGAAGCCATAGATGCCCGATCGCGTCCTCGCCGTCGACCTCGGCGGCACAAATATCAGAATGGCGGCCGTCGCTCCCGAGGGCGTCATTCTTCATCAGATAAAGAACCCGACGCCAAATCCCTGCACGCTTGACGCTCTGCTCGATCTTTCAGCGCAAATGGCAGACGAATGTCGGGCCGCACTGCACTCCGGGGACGAGATCCTCGGCGTCGCTTACGGCGTTCCGGCGAACGTCACCTCCAACGGCGTCCTTCAGGGATTTGCCAACATCCCAGCCCTGAACGGCGTGGATCTGCGATCGGCTTTGCGCGACAAATTCGAGTTGCCGATAACGATCGAGAATGATGCGACCGCCGCCGCGATCGGTGAGCACTGGCTCGGTGCGGCCAAAGGTATCGATAATTGGATAATGGTCACCCTTGGGACAGGTGTGGGAGGCGGTATTTTCGTCAACGGCGAACCGCTCCGCGGTCCGGACGGCGGTGCCGCAAAGATCGGCCACATCTGCGTCGAGCCCGATGGCCATCCATGCGGATGCGGCAGCAACGGCTGCATCGAGCAATACGCGTCCGCCACCGCGATGGAACGAATGGCCAAAGAGGCCGGCATGGAGACGACGAATTCGCACGAGGTCTTCGACGCGTGGAAGAACGGTGACGAACCGGCCAAAAGCGTGTTCGAGAGGATGGGCCGTTATCTCGGGATCACACTTGGAGGGCTAGTCAACACATTCAACCCCGAATTGATCGTGATCGGCGGCGGAGCCGCAGCCGCGTGGGACGCATTCATTGCGCCGTTGAACGCCGAGATCAAATATCGCGCATTCGATGGATCAGCCGCCCGGGCAAGGATCGTCAAAGGAATGCTGGGCGACGACGCCGGCATTCTGGGTGCCGCCCGCTCGGCGTTTCTCGAGGCAACTTCTTAATTATTCGCGTCGCTTGGGGCGGTCGTTTCATTTCCGTCCCTATCGATATAAAACTCGCGGCCGTCCTTCTTCACCTTCGCCTTGCCGTTCTTAAAGTACTCGACACTGTCGTACCGTGCGGGAATGACTTCATTTCCGTGAGAATCGATAAACCCGTGCCAACCGTGAAAGTGTTCATCATAAAGTACGACCTCCAGCCTGTCGTCATCGGCGCCGATCGAGTAGATGGCGTTGTATCTCTTTTGCGTCAATTCCTTCCCGGTCTTATCAATTATCGTCGTATTAGGCGTTCCCCCATAGCTGTCGCCGAGTGCGACAATGGCTACCCCGTTCTTTCCGAATCTGTCGGCCAAATAATACTGGAAAGGAATTATTACCTTTCCCGTTTTATCGATGTATCCAAATTTGCCGCCTTTCTTCACAGCGACCAGGCCCTGCGAGAACCATGAGCCAGCCTCATAGTCGAATGGAATGACCGTCCGTCCCGACTTGTCGATAAAGCCGAACTTATTGTCGAGTTTCACCGCGTTCGAAATGCCTTCAGCATCCGTAGAGAAAGATGGTTCATTATCATACTTGGGCGGGACGACCTCATTACCGTTGATATCGACAAGTCCCCACTTTTCATTCAGCTTTACACTTCCGACGCCAGCATCTTCGTCAAAGGAATTTACATCGTCGTATTTTGCCGGAACAACGATGGTTCCGTCGTGCAGTTCCTTGTATCCTTTCTTGCCATTTTCGCCGTCGAAGGCGACCAGGAAGCGCTTGCCCGCGAACGTCGTCGGTCGATTATTCGCATTCAACATCGCGGCAATGAAAATGACCACTATCAGCAGCAAAACGCCCCCGACGGCGCCCATCAGCGGTTCTCTCTTGACATATTCGATCAGCGTGCTGCTGCGACCAGTGACGGCGGGAGGCTCGCTTCCATCGGGCTTAGCCAGGTCCGCGAGCGGAGTTGACCGGACGACCGTGGCCTTTTCATCCTCGTCGTTTGTCACGGCAACATCGCGGTTCATCACGGCGGTCCCTTCCGAAGAGGCAGCAAGAGTTCGTACTTCTTCGGTGGGAGGCGGCGGGATAATGGGCACGGCTTCCTGTTCTACCCTGAATACTTCAGTTTTCAACATTCCCGGATGAGCGATCCGCACGAACGCCTTTTGCAGATCGTCGCGCATCTCTCCTGTCGTCGCGTAACGATTTTCCGGAAGCTTTTGCAATGCTTTGGTGACGATCTCCTTCAATTCCTGCGGAACCTCAGCATCCAGGGGATCGAAATCCTTTGTGAGAACGGCGAACATTCTTTCCGACGGATGCTCCTGCGGAAACGGGAGGCTGCCCTTGAGGAGTTGATAGAGAACCACTCCTACCGACCAGATGTCCGTTTGAATATTCCGCTTGCCGTCGAAGGCCTCAGGCGCCATGTAGGCGTCAGTGCCGATCACGGTCGAACTGATCGCGGTAGTTTGAATTGCCCTTGAGATGCCAAAATCGGCGAGCCGCGGCGTGTTCCCCTGCAGCAGGATGTTGGCGGGTTTGATGTCGCGGTGGATGATCCCGCGGCCATGCAGGAACTCAAGCCCGTTCAGGATGCCAATGGTCAGCTCGACGGCGTATTTGACCGAGGTGGTCCCGACTTCCTTCAATTGATCCGCAAGCGAGCCGCCATCGGCGTATTCGCTAACGATGACCACCTGTCCGTCGTAAATGTCGGCATCTATGATCGGCAGGACGTTGGGATGTCCGCTAGCTTGCTCCCAGAGCGTTGCTTCCTGACGGATCGCGTCGAAGTTCACCTGCTCGTCGTGCGGCAGCTTTACCGCCACCTTCTTAGTCACAAAATGTGAACGCTTCTCCGCAAGCCAGACGGCGCCAAAGCCGCCGCTTCCGAGTTTCTCGATAAGCGTGTACGCTCCGATCGTGTCGCCTGGACGAAACATCCAAATTTGCTCAGGGTATGCTTGAGTGGGTGAATTATAAGGACCTATCGCTCTTAAAAGCAACGCCTTTAATTCTGTCTTGCTAAAAAAGCGGTTTTTCGCTAGTATAGTCGTTTGCTGACAAGCGTGGATGGGACCAAAGTGGGTTTCGCACCCGCTTTTTCTTTTGGTTTCTAGAATGAATAGGGAATTGATAACTGAACAGGTGCGGGCGATCGCGGAAAAGGCGGTCGGTGACAGTATCGAACTGGTGCACGTTGAGATCAGCGGCACTAACCGGGACTCTGTCGTTCGCGTCTATATTGATAAAGCGGGCGGCGTTACGCTTGAAGATTGTTCCGGAGTTTCTCATCGGATCGAGGCGGTCCTCGACGAGCAGGATCTGATCCCGACGCGTTATGTGCTTGAGGTGTCCTCGCCTGGAATCGAACGCGAGCTTTATTCGCTTCGCGATTTTGAGAAATTCACTGGTCAGCTTGCGAAGGTAAAGCTCAGTGAGGAGATCAACGGGCAAAAGGTTTTCGTCGGGCCGATAGTTTCGGTCGACGGCAGCGAGATCACGATCAGCGATCGCAGCGGCTGCGATGTGAAATTCGATCATTCGCAGGTAACAAAGGCGAATCTAAAGATCGATCTCGCAAAGGAATTCGGCAGGTAAATAGCTGTAATAGTTAGGTTATGACATCAACCATTGGACAGAGTATCGAAGTATTGTGCAACGAGCAGGGCCTCGACCGCGAAATGGTCATCGAGGCGATGAAAGATGCCGTGAAGGCCGCAGCTCGCAAGCAGTTCAAGGACAAGACGGGGGATTCCGTCCAGGTCGAATGGAACCAGGAGGAAGGTGAGATCGAGGTCTCGGCCGAAAAGACCGTCGTCGAAACGGTGGAGGATCCTCTGTCTGAACTTTCACTTGAAGAGGCTCAGGAGCTTGCCGGTGACGAGATCGAGATCGGAGACATGCTTTTGCTTCCACTCGCTCGGGAGGAGATGGGCCGCATCGCCGCCCAGACCGCTAAGCAGATCCTTGTCCAAAAGGTTCGCGAGGCGATCCGCGAAAAGGTTTACGACGAGTACATCGATCGCAAGGGCGAGTTGATCAACGGTACTGTCAAGCGTTTCGAGCGAGGCGATATGATCATCGACCTCGGCAATAATCTCGAGGCGATCGTTCCAAAGTATGAGCAGTCCCGCGGCGAGATGTGGAATCAGGGCGAGCGCATCCGCGTCGTCATCCTCGATGTTTCAAAAGAGCAGAAGGGCCAGCAGATCAAGTGCTCGCGTGCCTCGTCGGAGCTGCTCAAGCGTCTCTTCGAAATGGAGGTGCCAGAGATATATGACGAAACGGTTGTCATCAAGTCTGCCGTTCGTGAGCCGGGCGACCGTGCCAAGATCGCGGTCACTTCCAACGAGAAGGATGTCGATCCCGTCGGCGCCTGCGTCGGCATGAAGGGCTCCCGCGTTCAGGCCATAATCAAAGAGCTCCGGGGCGAAAAGATCGACATCATCGAGTGGTCGGATGAACCTTCGGTATTCGCGGCCAACGCGCTTTCACCGGCTAAGGTTTCGCAGGTCCGGATCACGGACATCGAAGGCCGCCAGATGGAGGTCATCGTTGGCGAGGACCAGCTTTCGCTGGCTATTGGAAAGAAGGGCCAGAACGTTCGGCTAGCCACCCGCCTTGTCGGTTGGGAGATCAAGATCGTCAGCGAAGAACTCCTCAAGCAGGAGATCGCTAAGCAGATGGGCCGTATGATGGCGTCGGGCGAGGCAGTGCCGATCACTGCGTTGGAGGGCGTTACGGCTACGCAGGCTGAAACCCTTGCCGAACACGGCATCGAGGATGTCGAGGCCCTTGCCGCGGCGTCGGTCGATGACCTTGTGGAATTCCTTGACGTCAGTATGGATGAGGCGGAGAAGATCAAGGCCTCGGCCCAGTCCATCGTCGCCGCGAAGGACGCCGAGGTCGAGGTGCCCGCGGATGAAGCGGCCATCGCCGAAGGCGGTCCCGACCTGGAAGCAACTTCTGCGGACGCCGAAACGGTTTCTGAGGAATTAAGCCCCGAGGAAGCCGCGGAGATCGTTGAGAGCGAGATCTCCGAGCCGGTTGAGGAAGAGACAGCTTCGGACATTATTTCGACGATCTCAAACGGCGATCAGGCCGCTGAAGAGAAATCACCCGAAGATAAGGAAAAGAGCGGCAAGTAGCAGCTCAGGGAAATAAGCGGATATTTCAATAGATATGGCGACTGGCAAGAGTATTAGGATCTATGACCTGGCCCGCGAGGTGAAGCAAGACACAAAACGTGTCATGGAAGACCTGCGCCGCGAGGGCGCTGACGTTAGCGTCGCGTCAAATTCGGTCAGCTTCGATCTGGCTGAAAAGGTCCGCAATAAGTATTTCCCAAAGGCCGAGGTCGCACCAAAGCGCGGGATCAAGGTCATCAAGAAGGCAAATGTTGAACACGCGCCGGTCGAGGCTGAGGTCCCGGCTGAGGCGCCTGTTGAGCCGGTAGCCGAAGTGCCGGAGGCCGCTCACGTCTCAGAGGCGCCGTCCCCGAAGGTCGAGGCCAAAAAGCCCGCAGTCAAGAAACTTGCTAAAAAAGAGGAGCCTGTCGCAGTGCCCGAGCCCGCACCCGAGCCTATGGCACCGCCGGCAACTCCGACCGTAAAACGGCTCGTTAAGGCCAAGCCGGCTGTTGAAGCTCCGGTTGTACCGGCTCCTGAAGACCCCGCCGCTGAGACGCCGGCGGCCTCGGCCCCAGCGCAGGCGCCAAAGACCGGCACGACCGTCAAGACGCTCAAGCTCACTGCCGACGCTCTCAAACAAGGCATCAAGGCTGGAGACCGTCTGGTGAATGAGGCCCCGACCCGCACTGGTCGCCTTGCTGCAGACCGCGCGGCCGCACCCGTCGGGCGGCCCGGACAATTCCGCGGAACCCAGGGTGAGACTTCGACTCCGCAGATGACCTATGTTCCACCTGCCGACAATCGCCGCCGGCCCGGCCGCGGCGGAGGCCGGAAAGGCCGACCGGAGGATAAAGGCAAATTTGCGGAGCGCGATCTGGACCTTCCGCAGAAGCGTTCTATCGAGGAGCGTATTCTCGACCAGGTCGGCCAGGTCAGCGAGGGTGAACTTAAGCCCATCCGTTTGACCGATGGAGCTACGGTTCGCGAATTCGCCGAGGCCCTAGGTATCACGCCTCGCGACATCGTACAGCTCCTTATGAAGCGCGGCGTCTTCGCCACTCTCAATCAGGCGATCAACGAAAAGATGGCCGTCGAAATGGGCTTCGATTACGGCTTTGATGTCTCGTTCGTTCCCTTCGAGGAAATGGTCATCGAGCAAGAATTCGAGGAGCTCATCGCTGCCGACGCAGACGACGTGGAACTTCCGCGTGCACCGGTCATCACGGTAATGGGTCACGTCGACCACGGTAAGACGAGTTTGCTTGACGCTATTCGCTCGGCAAGCGTTGCTGAAGGCGAGGCTGGAGGGATCACTCAGCACATTGGCGCATACAGCGTGTTTGTGGAGAATCCTGATAGACCGGGCGAAGAGCGCCGCGTCGTATTCCTAGATACACCGGGCCACGAGGCGTTCACGATGATGCGTGCTCGCGGTGCGAAGGCAACAGATATCGTCATTCTCGTGGTCGCGGCGGACGACGGCGTCATGCCTCAGACGGTTGAGGCGGTCGAGCACTCTAAGGCCGCGGGCGTTCCGATCATCGTCGCTATCAACAAGATCGATAAGCCCGACGCCAACCCGGACAAAGTGAAGCAGGGCCTGGCGGGCCTGGGCCTGCAGCCGGCGGATTGGGGCGGCGACGTCGAGATGATCCCCGTTTCAGCGCGCAACCGCGAGGGTCTCGATACTCTTCTTGAAACCGTTCTTTTGCAGGCCGATATCCTGGATCTTCGGGCCAGCCCGACACGCCGGGCATCTGGTGTCGTACTAGAGGCCAAGCTGGATAAGGGGCGTGGTGCCGTAGCAACCGCACTCGTTCAGCAGGGCACCCTGAAGATCGGTGATCCTTTCATCGTAGGCCAGTTCTACGGCAAGGTCCGTGCAATGTTCTCGGACCGCGGTGAGGAGGTCAAAGCTGCTCCGCCAGCGACGCCGGTCGAGATCCTCGGGCTTCAGGGAGTTCCCGGGGCGGGCGATACCTTCCAGGTCGTTGCGGACGTAGACCGTGCACAGGACATCGCGCAGCAGCGTCAAATGCACGCTCGGCAGGCGGCGATGCTCAAGACGACAAAGCGCGGTATCGAGTCGCTTGGTCTTGCTGACGTTAAGGAACTGCTCATTATTCTCAAAGCCGACGTTCAGGGTTCGGTCGAGGTGCTCAAAGGCACACTCGAGAAACTCTCGACCGATAAGGTCGGCGTTCGTGTCATTCGGGCCGGCGTTGGTGCGATCAACGAGTCCGACGTTTTGCTGGCATCGGCAACTCAGACCGAGGAGACCGGCACGGCCGTTGTCATCATTGGTTTCAACGTTCGTCCGGAGGCTCGTGCGGCTGAGGTCGCTCGCCAGGAAGAAGTGGACATTCGCCTCCACTCGATCATTTACAAGATCGAGGAGGAGATCAAGGCCGCTCAGATCGGCATGCTCGACGCCATCGAGAAAGAGAATATTCTCGGCAAGGCGCTGGTGCTCGAGACCTTCAAGGTATCGCGGATCGGCACGATCGCCGGCTGCCGCGTCACGGAGGGCGTAGTTCGCCGCCAGGCAAAGGCCCGGCTGATCCGCGACGGAGTCGTGCTCTGGGATGGCGATATCGCGACGCTCAAACGCTTTAAGGATGACGTCAACGAGGTCAAGAACGGCTTTGAGTGCGGTATCAGCCTCGTCAACTTTAACGACATCAAGGTCGATGATGAGATCGAGGCGTACGTGATCGAAAAGATCGCGGCTACAGAGCTTTGATAACGAAAAACTAAAAGTGAAAGACTAAGAATAGGCTTCTTTCACTTTTAGTTATTCACTTTTAGTTGATTATGCGTCGGCCAGAACGTTTAGCCGAGAGTTTGAAAGAGGAGATCGCCGAGGTCGTCGGATTTGAGCTTGACGATCCGCGGCTGGGATCTGTGACCGTGACCGACGTGGAGGTTGCGGCTGACAACCGCGATGCGAAGGTTTTCGTTTTCATTCAAGGAAGCGAAGACGAGATCGACAATGCGTTGAAAAGTTTACGGCATGCGGCCACATTCGTGCGGCAGCAGGTCGCTATGAATCTCGATCTGAGATTCGCCCCGCATATTCATTTTGTGCGCGATACCGCGGAGGAGAACGCGGCGAGGGTTGGCAGTGTTTTGCAGGAGCTGACCGCCAAGGGAGAATTTAGGGAAATGAGTGAAGAGTAGCGAGTTGAGTCGAGTGAGGCCGCGAGACGGCTTCTGATCTCAACTCTTTACTCTCACTGTTTAATAAGTGTTAAGCCAAGTAGTCGAGTTAATTGAAAACAAAGATAACTTCGCGATCACGACGCACATCAAGCCCGATGGCGACGGCATAGGATCGTCGCTCGGCCTTTGCTGGCTGCTGCGTTCGCTTGGTAAGAACGCCGAGGTCGTGATGAACGGCGGCATCCCTCAGGCCTATAGCGGTTTGCCTGGTGTAGACCAAATACAGAATGTCTCATCGGTCAATGGCAAATACGATGCTGTATTCGTTATCGAATGTTCCGATCTTGCCCGCCCGGGTATCGAGGGCCTCGAGGATCAGTTCACCGTAAATATCGATCACCACGCCACTTGTGAGCACTTCGGCACGATCAACTGGATCGACTCGACGGCGTCCGCGGTAGGTGAAATGATCTACAACCTGTGCAAGGCGATCGGCGGCCGCATCACTCCTGAGATCGCTGAGTGCGTCTACCTCGCTCTAGTTGCCGACACAGGTTCGTTCCGTTATTCCAATACATCAGACCGCACCCTCAAGGTCGCCTCGGAGTTAGTAAAGGCCGGGGCTAAACCGGCGAAGGTGGGCGAGGCCGTTTACAACAGCTATCCGTGGTCACGGATCGAGTTAATGCGTCAGGTGCTGGACACGGTCAAGCGTGACGGAACGGGCCGCATCGCGATCCTTCGTCAGACACTTGCCATGGGCGAAGAGGCCGGCTCTGTTGACGGCGACAACAATGGATTTGTGAACATCCCTCTCGCGGCGAAGGATATCGTCGCCGTGATCTATATGCGCGAGATCGGCAAAGACCAGTTCCGAGCAAGCCTGCGTTCGCGCGGAAACATTAACGTCGCGAAGGTCGCCGAACAATTCGGGGGCGGCGGGCACAAAAACGCCGCCGGCCTTTCGATCAATGGGCCGTGGGACGAGGCTGAAGCGACCCTCATCACTGCAGTCTCTGCTGCGATCGACGCAGCCGCTTCATAAAGAATTCCCCACGAAAAACTCGAAAGTCACTAAAGACAGCTCGATCGTGAGA
>JAFAOW010000294.1 GCA_019247455.1 Acidobacteriota bacterium
TGGCCGTGATCCGAAACTTGCCGCCAACTGGATCGTCAACGATCTGCTCGGGCGATTGAATAAAGAGGGCAAGGACGTCCACGAGGCCCCCGTCAGGCCAGAACAAATCGGCGGTATTCTCGATTTGATCGCCGATGGGACGATATCCGGCAAGATCGCCAAGGATCTGTTCGATATCGTCTGGAAGGAAGGCGGCGATCCAAAAGCCATCGTGGAGAGCCGCGGCCTCAAGCAAGTCACCGACACCGGCGCGATCGAGCAGACCATCGATCAATTGATCGCGCAAAATCCCGACAAAGTGGCGCAAGCGAAAGCAAACCCAAAAGCCATGATGTGGTTTGTCGGCCAGGTCATGAAATCGTCAGGCGGCAAGGCCAATCCGCAAGCCGTCGGCGACGCTCTGAAGAAAAAACTCGGGCTGGAATAACCGCGGCGTCCGAATCAGTGCGCGCTGATTCGCTCGTTTTTGATCGAATCCGATCGACGCGAAGCGATTTTCCCGCGTGCCTGTGAAAAAATATTTTTGGTCGACGCGGAAAGTTTTTGCGCGCGATCTTGACTTCACACGCGTGTGATTTTGCTTACGCATGTGTTGGGCGTGCGCGATCGCGGCGCGCGCGATGCGCAAGAAATATCGATTTCACCGCAACAATTGTCATTGCACGCGCGATCTCATCTTTTGAATGCGCGCACGCACGTACGTTGCCTAGTTCTCGCGAAGTTGAATCGCGCGCGTGTCGCGCGCGAATGCAAGCGTGCGCATACACGCTTCGTTAGGCGGCAACGCTGATTTTTTCGTCGTCCTGGTGTAATCGGGACAGCAGTGCCGGTCGATTCGCGGCCGCACTGATGCGACACCCGCCACGATCTCGTGGCTAGGAGGGCAGCAAATGGCGAAACGTAGAAAGAAGGCAGCGAAGATGGCGAAGAAGGCTAAGCGCAAGAAGCGCACCTAGTCTTCCGCTACTTCTGCGTCTTCGATCATTCGTCGAAGATGACGTCATAGGGGCCGGTGTGCGTCATGTAGGGTTAGCGTTGGCTTGCGCTGCAAGGCGCGCCCGGACCCGGTGACGAAGAGGGCGTCGGCGAGGCTTCAAGGCCTCTCCGACGCCCTTCTTCTTTTATCTATTGCAAGTGTTGAGCGAAGTCGCCTTCAGCTCTTTTTCTTTTCGGCTTTGGCCTTTTCCTTGGCGGCCTTCGCTTCAGCCTTGGCCTTTGCCTTTTCTTCCTTGGCCTTGGCTTTCGCCGCAGCCTTGTCGGCCTTCGCCTTGGCCTTTTCTTCCTTCATCTTTGCCTTGGCCGCGGCTTTTTCTTCCTTGGCTTTTGCTTTTGCAGCGGCCTTGTCGGCCTTCGCTTTATCTTTGGCGGCTTTCGCTTCGGCTTTGGCCTTCGCCTTCTCTTCCTTGGCCTTGGCTTTCGCCGCAGCCTTGTCGGCTTTCGCCTTTTCTTTGGCTGCTTTGGCCGCAGCCTTATCCTGTTGCGTCGTGGACTGCGCCTGCGCCACGGTCATCGGCACTGCGCCAACCAGGGCAAGCGATACACAGGCCGCCAAAATCGTCTTCAGCATTCAATCCTCCCATTTTCTTGTAACGCGACACGACCATCCCAAAGGACAGTGCTGAAACGATAGGTCCGGCCGTAAGTCTCGTCCAGCACCCCGTTGTGAGCCTCGCCCAGCCGGATTACGTATGAACCGTCAGTGAACGGAGCTCGTCATGGCCCGCCGCGCGAAGCCAAAATCGAAAGCGAAAACCCGCTCGCGCCCGAGCGCAGCCCCCATCGAACTTTATTACTGGCCGACGCCCAACGGCTTCAAAATCTCGATCATGCTCGAGGAGTGCGGGCTGCCTTACACGATGGTGCCGATCAATATTTCCCAGGGCGAGCAGTTCAAGCCGGACTTTCTCAAGATCGCCCCCAACAACAGAATGCCCGCGATCGTTGATCCGAAGGGGCCGGGGGGCAAGCCGATCTCGATCTTCGAATCCGGCGCCATCCTGCAGTATCTCGGGCGCAAGACCGGAAAATTTTATCCCGCCGACGAACGCGCACGGGTCGAGGTCGACCAATGGCTCTTCTGGCAGATGGGCGGCCT
>JAFAOW010000303.1 GCA_019247455.1 Acidobacteriota bacterium
TGGTCATGAAATATCTTTCCATACCGGGGTGAGTGACTGTCACGGGCCCGCCCCGCTTGATCTGCTCTTCCCATATCGTCGTTACTGAGCCCCTTGATCCGATAACGTTTCCGAAACGCACCGCCAGGAAAGCAGTGTCAAATTTGGAATTGAGATTCTGAACCACGAGTTCGGCTACCCGCTTCGTAGCACCCATGATCGATGCTGGACGGACCGCCTTGTCAGTGGAGATCAATACGAATGTCTTGACCCCTTGCTCTCCCGCTATCTGAGCGATGGTATGAGTGCCCAGAATGTTGTTTTTTGAGGCCTCCGCGACGTTTGTCTCCATTAAGGCAACATGTTTATGCGCTGCCGCGTGGAAAACAACCTGTGGCTGTTCTTCGGCAAACACCTTTCGCATGCGATCCGCGTCGCAGATATCAGCGACGATAGTTCGCCGCGCCGCAGCGGGCCGCTCAGCCAACTCACGGTCGATAAGGAAAGCTGTATGCTCTGAGCGCTCAACCAGGATCAGCTTACGCAGCGGATAATACGATAACTGTCTGGCAAGCTCAGCGCCTATCGAGCCGCCCGCCCCGGTTACCATCACAACTTTGTCCTTTACGAGCCGAAATACCTCGTCACCATGCTCGAGATCGACGTGACGGGACGAATCTGCATTCTTCGCATGTCCGTTCGTTGATCGAAGAAGCGCCTGAATGCGGGCATCTTCGACCCGGCCGTGGCCGTTGAGCCCAGAGTCGAGCCTTTCGGAAAAAAAGCTCGCCGGCGGCTGAGGCGGAATTTCCCGCCCCAGGTGGACTGCCTCAATAGCGTCGCAGATCCGGTCCAAAACACTTTCATCCATCACCGACCACATCGGGAGGCTCAGACACTCCTTCGACAATCTTTCCGTTGCCGGCAAAGGTCCACTGACGAACGGGAGAAACGCCGACTGCAGATGAGCGGGAGGGTCGTAGTAAGCGCGCGTGTCGATCTCACTGCGCAAGAGGGCCGCAGCAAGCTCGTCTCGCGTCACTCCGAATTCGTTCGCATCGACCGTTATGCAAAAGTCTTTGTAAGAACAAATATCCTGTTCTCGGATAAGTTGGAAGCTGATCCCGCTCAGCTCTCCCAAACGCTCTCGATAGTAAGCCGCATATTTATTCCGGTTAGAGACCGCCTTGTCCAGCAATAAGATGCTCTCGCTGCCAAGCATCGCGGCGGGTTCAGGCATCCGGCCGTTCATACCAAGAAGTACCGTATTGTATTTGCCGTCATTTCCGTATTCGCGTGCCAAACGAAGACGTCCGGCCAGTGAATCATCGTTGGTTGCAACAATACCTCCCTCGCCGGCGACCACCAGCTTGGTCGGGGACATACTGAATACTTGAGCGGCTCCCTGACCGCCGACTGCCTGCCCGTTATATCTTGTACCGAATGCATGGGCCGCATCGAATATCAGGCTTAGGCCTGCGCGTTCAGCGATCCTGCTTAGCTCCACGATGGCCGCAGGATTACCGAAGTTATGAATGGCAACGATGGCGCTCGTGCGCGAGCTGATCTTATCCGCGATCGAGGAGGGATCTATGTTTTTCGTTGCAGGATCAGATTCAGCAAAGACCGGCGTAAGCCCAGCCCAAACCAGAGCGCTGACCGTTGCCATGAATGTGAAACTCGGAACAATTACTTCGCCCGAAAGTTCAAGGCACTTATGTGTGAGCATCAGGCCGGTCGTGCAGCTCGAGACTGCCACCGCATGTCGTACCCCGAGCTGCTGCGCAGCTCTCTCCTCCAATTCCTCAAGCCAGGGCCCCTTGGTCAGCTGTCCGCTCGTCATCATCGACCCCATCGCACGCTGGACGCGCGCAGACGAGGGAGTCGACGGTTTGACGAGCGGAATGCGTTTAGATGTCATTAATAGCTACTTTCCTTTTCCCTAATAACCTTTGCGGGCACGCCGACGCATGTAGTGTGATCCCGAATGTCACCTATCACGGCGGCACCGGCTCCAATATACGACCATTTTCCCAGCGTAACGCCCTGGATCACGCTCGCACCTATCCCGACCCAACAGCCTTCCTTCACATTGACCGAGCCGGCGATCTGAACGCCCGAACATAGAACTGAGTACTTTCCCACGGTTGTTCCGTGAGCTACCGAGGAGTGGTAATAAAGCAGGCAATGATCATTGATGACTGCCGCCGGACCGACGGCTGAAAATGGCATGATCTTGACGCCGATTCCTATCTTCGCATGCGCTGATACAAACGCAAGCGGCGAGATGAGGCTTGGAAGGGAAAATCCCAGCGACATCGCGTGTTCGGCGATCCGCTTGTGCTGCTCGGGAATGCCTATTCCGATGAATATGTCGAATGCCGCGGGGTCGGCCTGCTCCAGCCAGGCCACCCCCCCAACCACCGGGTGCCCGTGAACCACTGAACCGCGGAGGCGCTCATCGTCGTCCAGAAAGCCTTCGATGGCCCGGTCGCCGAGCCCACAATGAGCGAGAAGGTCGGCGGTTTCAAGACCATGCCCGCCCGCTCCGATGATCACAACTTTCTTCACCTGCGCTTTATGTCTTGAATAATAGCGGAATCAGGCCGTTTAATACAGCGCCGTATAGGAGCGTAAACACTTGCATCTTTTGGCCTTTTCGGGCATTATTCGCTTGAAAAGACGTACATTTTACGAGCCTTTGGATTGGATCCCTGGGCTGTTTCACCCAAGCTGATCGCTGAACGTTTCGCAGGCAGATAAGATCATGGCCAACTCACTTTTCCGCAAGAAATCGATCGCACAGATACAAGCTGACGCCGCCGCCGGATTCTCAGACGCGGACCTCGTGCCCGGCGAACCCGGTGAGCCGACCGTCGTTGCTCTAAGACGAAGTTTAGGAACCTTTGACCTGACGATGCTTGGCATCGCAGCGATCATCGGTGCGGGAATCTTTGCGATGGTGGGTCAGGCGTCTTACAACGGCGGCCCGGGCGTGATCATTCTTTTTGTCTTCGCTGCTATTGCGTGCGGTTTTGCGGCGCTGTGCTATGCGGAATTTGCGTCAAAGATCCCTATCGCCGGTTCGGCGTACACGTATGCTTACGCGTCGTTCGGCGAGCTGCTCGCATGGATCATCGGCTGGGACCTTTTGGTCGAATACGCGATCGGCAACATCGCGGTTGCGATCTCGTGGAGCGATTATTTTACAGGCCTGCTCGAGGCGAACGGGATCCACGTTCCACTGCAGTACACGATGGATTACCTGACAGCGAAACGCGGTTTCGGCGTCGTCAGCGAAGCCCTTGCCGGCGGAGCAACACTCGATGGCCTAAAGGCCGTTTGCGACGCAAAGGACGCGGCGGTGTCATGCGGAGCTCTCGACGCGTACACGGCCTTTACGACCGCGCCTAAGATCGCGGGTTTTCCGCTAGTCGCCGACCTGCCCGCACTCGGCATCGTGTTCATTATTACTGCTCTCGTTTACATCGGGATCCGCGAATCAAAGACGGCCTCAAACATCATGGTCGGCCTTAAGCTCGCCGTGATCCTGATGGTGATCATCATCGGCGCGTTCTTCGTCAAGACAGCGAATTGGAACCCATTTCTGCCGCATGGTTTTGGCGGCGTCATGACCGGCGTCGCGGCTGTATTCTTTGCGTATATTGGGTTTGACGCATTGTCGACAACGGCCGAGGAATGCAAGGACCCGTATAAGACCTTGCCTCGCGGCATGATCTATTCGCTCGTTATCTGCACGATCTTATACGTTGCGCTCGCCCTCGTGCTGACCGGAATGGTCTCATACACCAAGCTGAATGTGGGCGATCCGCTGGCCTTTGTCTTCGGTCCCGAAGGCGTAAACATTCCCTGGATCTCAGGCATCATCGCGGTCTCTGCGATCATCGCGATCGCGACCGTGCTGCTCGTTTTCCAGCTCGGCCAACCGCGCCTTTGGATGGCGATGAGCCGCGACGGGCTCTTGCCTAAGATCTTCTCGTCCATACATCCGCGATTTCGCACGCCATGGTTCTCGACGATCCTTACAGGATTCATGGTCGCTATCCCGGCGCTGTTTATGAATTTGTCCGAGGTGACCGACCTCTCCGTGATCGGAACCCTCTTCGCATTCGTGATCGTCTGCGCCGGCGTGCTGGTCAAGGACAAGGAATTCGCGGGCCAGCAGCGCTTCGTCCCGTACATCAACAGCATGATCCTCGGCCCGGTGATCCTGATCGGAGCATTTGCCGCCGCTTACTATCTTGTACCTGAATTTTTCACAGGCCTTTTTGATTTCACGCCGACGGCTGACATGACCTCGACGCGTGTCTTCTTGGAGAAGGTGCCGTATTTCGTATTCATTCCTTTCACTTTCGTGATGATCATCCTCTGCATCTGGAAACGCCTCTCGCTCATACCGGTCCTCGGCGTGATGTGCTGCACGTACCTGATGACCTCGCTCGGTTGGACGAACTGGCTTCGTTTTGCGATCTGGCTCGTTGTGGGGCTTATACTCTACTTCTTTTACGGATACTGGAATAGCAAACTTAATAACCGCGAGGACGAGGTGCCGGAGGCCGCGTAAGATTTACAATTCTTTACAATTTGGCCTGAACCAATTGGAGTAGAATTGCGTCTTACAAACCGGAAAAATCCAAATTTCGTTCCTATAGGAGTTCAGTAATTATGAAGAAAAGTATCGTTTTGGCCGCTTTCGTCGCGCTGTTTGCTTTTGCCGCGGCGGCCTCGGCTCAGAATGCTGACCTTTCAGGCAAATGGAGTCTTGACCTCTCAAAGTCGGAACTCGGCCAGCAGGCAGCAATGATCAAGTCACAGACCGTTACGATCACCCAAGCGGGCACCTCGTTCAAGGTGTCGACGGCGACCGAGCGTAACGCTCCTCCTGCGGATGCTAACGGCGCGGGCGGCGGTGGACGTCCAGGCGGCGGTGGTTTTGGCGGCGGCGGAGGTGGCGGCGAGCAGTCGTACACGCTCGACGGCAAGGAAGTCAGCACCGATCGTCAAACGCCCAACGGTACGATCACGATCAAGACAAAGGCTGAGCAATCAGGGAACAAGGTCACTATCACGACAACTTCTCCGGGCCCAAACGGCGACATGGTCTCGACGACGACCTATGAACTGGGCGCCGA
>JAFAOW010000293.1 GCA_019247455.1 Acidobacteriota bacterium
GTGTCTTCGGGTTCCTCGGCCCCAACGGCGCGGGGAAGACGACGACGATTCGGATGATCGTGGGAATTACGCATCCTGACGCCGGTCGAATCGATTATCGTTTCGACCGAAATGAGAAATTAGATATGAGAAATGAGAATGCCGGAAACGGTTCGAATCTCTCACATCTCACATCTCACATCTCACATTTTCAAGATCGCATCGGCTACCTCCCCGAGGAGCGCGGTCTCTACAAGAAGATGAAGATCGTCGATCAGCTTCGGTATTTTGCGGCGCTGAAGGACGTTTCGAGGAGCGACGCGGACAAGCGGATCGACTTTTGGCTCGACCGGATGCGGCTCTCCGAGTGGAAGAACAAAAAGACCACCGACCTCTCGAAGGGGATGCAGCAGAAGGTGCAGTTCATTTCGACGGTGCTGCACGACCCGGACCTGCTGATACTTGACGAGCCTTTTTCGGGCCTTGACCCGGTGAATGTTGAATTCATGATCGACGTGCTCGCGGAATTCAAGACAAAGGACAAGACGCTCGTTTTCTCTACCCACCAGATGGAGACCGCCGAGCGGCTCTGCAGCGACATCCTGCTCATCAACAAGTCGCGCAAGGTGCTTGGAGGCTCGCTTCGCGAAGTGAAAGCGAGTTACGGCCGCAACCTCATCGCCCTCCGCGCCACCGGCGCCGAGAGCGTTCTGGCCGATCGTTCATTAGTAAAGCGTTTTGAAGAGCACGCGGACGAAACTGAGGTCGAGCTAGCCGACGGCACGGACTCCCAGCGGCTCCTGCGAAAGCTTGTCGATTCCGGCGCCGAGATCACCAAATTCGAGAACGTCGAGCCTACGCTCAATGACATATTTATTGATCAGGTGGGCGGTAAAGGTGAGAACTGAGATGTGAGAAATGAGATGTCAGAAGAGAAATAAAACTAAAAGGAGAATCATACTTCCACGTGAAACAGAATATTTTGAAAGATAAGTCGTATGCTTTCGCCCTGCGTGTGATCAAAATGTTCCAACACCTGTCCGGTGAACGAAAAGAATATGTCCTATCAAAACAAGTGCTTCGGAGCGGTACGTCAATCGGCGCGAGCATAGAAGAGGCGTACCAGGCCGAGTCAAGAACTGATTTCATTCATAAGCTGTCTATATCGAATAAGGAGGCGTTCGAAACGCATTATTGGCTGCGATTGCTCAGAGATAGTTCTCTGCTTACGCCAAAACAGGCCGAGATAATGCTCCGAGACTGCGATGAGTTGCAGCGGATGCTGGTACCTGCCATAAAGACTTCCAAGGCTAACAGGAAATGAAATTTCTCATTTCTCATATCTCAGTTCTCATATGCTCAAGTTCTTCGCGGTTGTAAAACACGAATACAAAAAGATCGTAGTCAGGTGGACGTTTGTCATCGGCACGATCATTTTTCCGGTGCTCGGGATGGGGTTTGCGCTCGTGCCGGCACTTATTTTCTCGCTGAAGGGCGAGCCGACGCGGCTTGTGGTCGTTGATCCGACGGGCCGCATCCTGCCGCGGCTAAAGGAAAATCTCTCCTCAGAAAAGATCCAGGAAAAGGCACGCAAGGCGGCGAAGGAGCAGTTCGGGGATCTGAACGCTACCCAGCAGGAAAAGATGAAACGCGGCGCCGACCAGCTGGCGTCCGGTTTTGTTTTCGTTGATTACAATTCCGCGAATAAGTCCCCTGAGACGATTCGCTCCGAGCTGAACGCGATGGCCGCCGGCGATGAGATCGACGCTTACCTGCTCGTCCCCGCGAACATGACCGCGTCAGACGCGCGGTTCGATTTTCTCTCGCGCAAGGCCGGCGACTTTGTCGTCAATGACACGCTTCGCGAAGCGCTCAACCAGGCCGTGCGCTCCGAGCGTTTGGCCGACGCAAAGATCGACGAACGCCTTCTAACCGACATCAGTCAGGACGTGGTATTTGATGCGCGTTCGATCAGCGACAAGGGTGAGGAAAAGGACTCGGGCGGCCTTTTTGCAGCGTCGTTGGTGATCGGGATGATGATCTATTTAAGCTTGACGATCTACGGCCAGGTCATTTTAGGAGCGGTCGTTGAGGAAAAAGAAACGCGGATCGCCGAGATCCTATTTTCGTCAGCAAAACCCTTCACACTAATGATGGGCAAGCTCACGGGAGTATGCTTAGCCGGCCTGACGCAGCTCGGGATCTGGGTGGCCTCGCTCCTCGCGGTCCTCGCCTTCCTCGCAACGCAGGCGGATATGTCTGAGATCCTTGGGTCCATACCGAGGGTCACGCCGCTGATGGTCTTTTACTTTTTCCTGTTCTTCCTTGTTGGTTACTTCATTTACGCCTCGATATTTGCGGTGATCGGTTCAATGGTGACGACAGTGCAGGAGGGCGGGCAGTTCGCGTTCCCGGCGATAATGGTCATGCTCGTTGGTTTTTACTTTATTTTCGCCGTAATACGTGACCCGAACTCCTCCCTGTCATTCTGGATATCGATAGCTCCGTTCTTCGCACCAATGACGATGCCGGTAAGGATACTCGCCGAGACCCCGCCCTTCTGGCAGATCGCGCTTTCTATCGGCCTGAATTGCGTTGCGATCGCCGGCCTCGTTTGGCTCGCCGGCCGAGTTTACCGTACTGGGATGCTCATGTACGGTAAGCGGGCGACGATCCCTGAAGTACTCAAATGGATCAGGCAAGCGTGACTCATGCGAACCTGCGAGCTTGTCCTTTCGTATCTCTGGGTGTAAAACGAAACTGAACTAGGAGGTTCTTATGATCGGATATGTCATTGGCGGATTGATCGTTGGGATTATCGCGAGGCTGCTCATGCCTGGAAAGGAGGCTTTTCCGGATGGCGTCGTGGGATGGATACTGACAGCTGTACTTGGCATTGCGGGAGCGGCTGTCGGCGGTTTTGTCGCGCGGAGCCTGTGGGCCAGCGAGAACTATACCGCGGGATGGATCATGTCCATCATAGGCGCCCTGCTTTTGCTAATAGTGGTACGGCTGATATTCGGAACGCGTCCAACTACCTAGGTGCAGGTATATGATCTTAGAAAAGGGCCCCTTCGCAGGGGCCTTTCGGTTGCTAGCAGCCGGGATGGCCGCAGTCGCATTTGATCTCGACAATATCCTGATCCGCCGCCTCCTTGCAGTGATCGCTGCAGTACTTTCCTTCGCCGGCCGGGCAGCTGCACGCGGCGTGAGCACATTTGTTATCGTCAGCCATAAAACACCTCCCTAAATTGGCCCTTCGTTACTTGCCGTAACTAGGTACGATGAGACAGGCTGCGATCGCGACGCCCGCTAAATCACTCCTCCACTTCCTTTATGCTTTGCTCGATCCTTCGGTCGGGAACGAGCCATATGATGGCGACGAGGGCGTAAAGTGCATCCGAGATCCATTGGTTCCAAAACGCAAGACCAATGGCGAGAAGATAGAGAAGTATTGAGATCTTACCCTTTAGGTCGCGGCCGACCGCCGCGGCGAGAAGCTCATTCTCATGCCCGTCGTGACTAACGATCGTCATCTGGAGAATTGTGTAGGAGATCGCCGCCATCAAAAGGATCCCGCCATAGACCGCCGTGGGAATCGGTGCAAAATGATTTTCACCCATCCAGCCGGTCACAAACGGTACAAGAGACAGCCAAAATAAGAGATGCATGTTCGCCCAAAGGACCTTCCCATTGACACGCCTTGTAGCTTGAAGCATGTGATGATGGTTATTCCAATAAATCCCCAAATAAATAAAACTAAGCACGTAGGTCAGGAAGATCGGCAGCATCGGCCTGAGCGCCTCTATATCGGAGCCATGGGGGATCTTCAGTTCGAGGACCATGATAGTCATCAGGATCGCGATGACCGCATCGGAAAACGCTTCGAGTCGAGAGGTATTCATAGATAAAATCTAAACAATCGGAGGGCCGTTCGGCTAACCGGTGGGGCGTGCTATATTTACCCCGATGAATGCAGAAGCGATAAACGCAGCGGCCGAGAGGATCAAGCCTTATGTCAAGAGAACCCCACTTGAGCACAGCAAAAGCCTAAGCGATCGACTTAGGACCCAAGTATTCGTCAAGTACGAACTCTTTCAAAAGACGGGCTCGTTCAAGCCGCGAGGGGCCTTCAACAAGATGCTGCAGATGAGCGAGAGCGAGCGTGCGAAAGGGGTCGTCGCGGTTAGCGGCGGCAATCACGCGCAGGCCGTGGCTTATGTCTCCCGTGAGCTAGGCGTCGACGCCATGATCGTAATGCCCGAAAATACGCCGGCGACCTACTTGAATGCGACCAGGTCCTACGGCGCTTCTGTCGACCTTCAGCCGACGATCGCGGACGCCTTTGCAAAGCTAGAGGAATATCAGGGAAAGGGCCGCACGCTGATACATCCGTTTGATGACGAAGAAATTATCACCGGTCAGGCAACCGTCGGGCGAGAGATCACCGAGGACGTGCCTGACGTTACTGATATAGTTGTGAGTATCGGCGGCGGAGGTTTGGCATCCGGCGTTGCGGTAGCGGCGAAGATCCACGATCCGAAGATACGTGTTTGGGGCGTCGAAACTGTCGGGGCAGACGCCATGGCGCAAGCGATCGAAGCAGGAGAGCCGGTCACGCTTCCCGCTATTACTTCCATCGCAAAGACCCTCGGGGCGCCCTATGTGACGCAGCGAACACTTGATCTTGTTCGCGACAATCTCGAGAGTGTTACCGTTGTGCCGGACGCGGAGGCAGTCGAGGCAATCCAATTCATCGCGCAGCGCCTGAAAGTGATAGCCGAGCCGGCCGCGGCATGTACGCTTGCGGCGGCCGAGAGATTGCAAAGTAAGTTCACGCCCGACAGCCGGCTTGTACTCATCCTTTGCGGTGGGAATATGTCTATAGCTGACGCGTGCGGCTACCTCTAGGGAACGACGCGAAAGTATCAGGGCAGGAATACGGTGTCGAGGAGCGGATACCATTTATCAGGATCATCGATGCCGTACTGCCACGTCGCGCCTGTATCGACTTGGAGAAGAAGTATCAGCTGTGGCGTTCCCCCGACGAAGATCTGGAAACGAGGCTGACCAACCGCGCCCGAATGTGGTAGATCAATGACGAGCATCTCCTTCCAGCATTTTTCGCTGCCGATCTTCGCGTCCTTTGGGCAATTCGTCAACCGAAAGACCTGGCCGGTGTATCGATCGAGGCGAAAAAGCGGGTTATTTGAATATCCATCACGATAAGGCGAAACGATCTGGAATCGTGCTGACTCCGGCAGCGCAGTCTCTATCGAAGGGCGAACGATCTTATCCTTGTCCTGAGCAAGGCCGCAGAGCGCAAAGATCACCAGCATCGCTGCAGCGAATATCATCCTCATCATTTGTCCTCCAAGTCCAAGTTTGTACTGGGGAAAGATGTTAGACACACGCCGCCGGAACGGGAAAGTTTCAAGGTTTTTTTGCGGGCGGTGGCGGTGGTTTGATAAAGACAACATCCTTTACGTTAACCGTCGGCGACGATCTCGGCGGCTCCGCTCCGATCGGCACGATCCATAGCTCACGGGTCTGTTCCTCGCGATATCCACCGTCTATCGTAACCAGCCTCTCGGCAGGGATACCCCCCTTGAGCAAATATGCGCGGATACGGCGCAGGTCGGTGCCCGCCTGTCCCCGTAGAGTACTCTTACCCGCATATGCGATTATGTATGCCTGCTCGGCTGGAGTTACATTCGCGACGAAAGCATCGAGCTTCGCGTTCTCCTCAGCTTCCGGGATGGTTCCATACTCATCGACCTTCTGCGCCGGTCCGGCCACATTGATGGTCGCCGAAGCGTCCATTGACATGCATTCCGCAGGCAGTCCCCCGACGAGTACCGTAGCCGTCAATGTCTTTTCGGCTCCAGCTCCGGTCGTATCTACTTCCAGTGTTGGTGTTCCCTGGCCTGCGATCACAGTTCCAGCGGAAATACTCCAACTAAAAAACAGCGTTGTCTTACTATCCCCACTCGAAAGATTTGCCCTGAATTTAACAGGAGTCCCGTCCCGAAAAGCGTTCTGCTGCGGCTTCAGGATGGAGATCTGCGGACAAGGCTGAGCTGTGGGAACATCAGAGGCTGCAGGCGGCAGCGGCGGAGGTTGGGGCTGCTTTTCAGGTACCTGAGCCCCGCACAAAGCAGCAAGGATAAACATCAGAGATGCATGGAACAACATCCTAAAAAACGATCGCCGCATTGTTTGACCTAAATCCTCCGCGAAAAGATGGCGGAATAATATCCCACCGAGCGGCAAGAAATCAATGAATTTGACCGTTCAGAATGCAAAAGCCCGCCAAAAAAGACGGGCTTTAATGCCGACTCTCATAGACCTTATCTGGACGGCGCAGTGACGTTTATGTCAACAGCCTGCTTCCGGGTCAGAATACCGCTGTAATAGACCGCCCCTACGATCAAAGCCACGATGATGATGAGCGCCACCGCCCAGATCGCGCTGCTTCCAGTGCCTTCTCCGTCTGCCATAGGTAAGTTCCTCCTTTTTCTGCAATTAGGCCAAAGTGTAAGAACTTACACAGTACGACAGCCTACAAACCGGAATACGGGCAATTTCATATCCTTATTTCAAAGGCGGGCAAGATCGCTCGCCGCGCACGGTGCCCGAACCGAGCACCAATGATCAAGGAGGATATGAATATGAAGTTCAAAGCTCTTTTCCACTTTGCGGTACTTGCAGCGTTCCTATCGCTGGGCATTACCGCAAACGCTCAGAATCCGTACCGTGTCTCGGACAGCGAGGTTCAGAAGCTTATCAATCGTCTCGATCACGATACCGATAACTTCAAGGGCGAAATGGGACACGCTCTTGACCGCAGCCATTTCAATGGGACGAAACGCGAAGACAAGATCAAGGATTTCATCTCGGATTTTGAAACCGCGACGGACAAGCTGCATGACCACTTTTCGAAGCACTCGTCGGCGGCGGGCGATGTTCAAGACGTACTTCTAAAGGCGCGGGCCGTCAATCGTTTTATGAAGGCACACGATATGGGTACAAAGGCCAACACGTTTTGGTCAATAGTTCGCGGTGAGCTAGATCAGCTGGCCGGCTATTACAACGTAACAATTTGGGACTGGACCATTGAGGATCCTTGGCCGGTGGAACCGTAAAACGATCATCTTTGCCAAAAAAAAGGCCGATGCTCGAATGCACCGGCCCTTTTTTTGGCTTTGAGATATCGCTTCTACCAGCTTCTGCCGCCGAAGTCGCTCGACCTTGCACCGCCATGGCTGCCGCCGCGGGCATAGTCGCTGCCATAGCGATTTCCGCCGATCGGGCCGCGGTCTTCGCGAGCCTTTGCCTCGTTGACCTTGAGCTGACGGCCGCCGAGCTCGACACCGTTAAGCTGTTCGATCGCGTTCGCTCCGTCGGACGCCGAATCCATTTCGACGAACGCAAAGCCGCGTGAGCGTCCCGTTTCCCGGTCCTCGATGACCGTAGCTGACCTTACCGGGCCGATCGTCGCAAAGAGGTTGCTGAGTTCCTGATGTGAAGTGCTAAATGAGAGATTGCCTACGTAAATTCTAGTCGCCATAAAATAGTCTTTATTGTACCGCCTCCTAGCGGATGCTTGCGCGCGAGATCGAAATTGAACGCCTGTCGGCAGCTTCGAACGAGCAAACTAATTTCAGTTGATAAACGTGTCCCCTCTTTGACTTACCCAAATCGTTAGATGAAGCGCGCTTTTTGTAGTGCGAACGCGAGATTGGACTGACACTGATAGGATTGCACCGAAGCCAGGCCCCGACAAGCAGGAGATTCCCAAGCCGCTAGGTGAAACTCCCTAGTAAAGATCTTTGTCACAGGGTGGCCAGCCATTGTTCGGCCTCTGCTACCGTGG
>JAFAOW010000301.1 GCA_019247455.1 Acidobacteriota bacterium
CAAGCAAACTCTCGCGTTTGAACCCTGCGAATTTAATTCTTATCATCAAGACGTTAGTTCGCGACTCCGATGGAAACCGCCCTCGAGACCAAAACGCCCGCGTCCGTCCGCGCTCTTTTGATCGGGGCGATCGATTACGCGGGGCTGTTTCCGCCAGCCGGCTTGTCGATGCCTGAGGCGGTGATCAATTACGCGACTTACCGCAACAGCAATTACAACTGGATGCTGGGCCGCTTCGTCGTTACAGCCGCACGCCTTGGCGAGTTTTACGATAGCGCCCGCGACTTTATCTCGCGTGACGGGGGCGATGCGTGGCATGTGGCGGTCGTCGTTGGTGATGAGACGGCGAAGACTATCGCTGAGGTCAAGGATTTTAACGCGGCGAACGGCCCAGGCGTCATTTGTGACGTACTTGAGATCAAGGCCGATTCCGCGGGGGCTATCGAGAATGCGGCGAGGTCGCTGGGCGATGATCTGACGGCCTATTTTGAATTGGCGTTGAATGATGATCTGCCTGACATGATATCGACGCTGGCGTTGCAGGGACAGCGGGCGAAGATCCGTACTGGCGGGCTTACGCCGGATGCTTTTCCAAAAACAGACGAGATCATTCGGTTCGTGAGGGCATGCCTTGCCGCAAATGTACCTTTTAAGGCGACGGCGGGCCTCCACCATCCGATCAGGTGCTTCCGGCCGCTGACCTATGAGGCCAATAGCCCTACAGGCACGATGCATGGGTTCCTGAATCTCTTTCTTATGACGGGGTTTGCAATGGAGGGATATCGCACCGGACTTCTCGAGGACGTGATGGAAGAAGAATTCGACGAGGTATTTGAATTTGTCGACCAGTCGGCCATCTGGCGCGAGCAGTATACCCTTAACACATGGCAGATCGAGCGACTTAGAAAACTGGGAATACAGTCATTCGGATCGTGCTCGTTTGACGAGCCGGTGGCTGATCTGCAGAAATTAGGAATTTTGTAGAGCCATAGGTGGATCGCTAGCAGTGGGGCGGAAACCCGACCAGTAGGGAGGGTGTAGATCGATGAACAACTTCGACTGGGACGAGAACGAACGACCTCGCGCCTATCTCATCACATTTCGTACCTATGGCACGTGGCTACATGGTGATGAGCGCGGAGCTATTGATCGTCACGGCCAAAATGCATATGGAAGTCCACGAGTCGCTGTCAATCGAAAGCTTGAGGCCATCATGAATGGCAATCAATCCGCCGGTGCAATTATACTTTCGGGGCAGCAACGCGAGGTCGTAGCCGCCGCGATAAACGAAACCTGCGATCTTCGAAACTATTCCCTTTACGCGTTGAATGTCAGGACAAATCATGGCCACATCGTTTCAGCTTCGCTAGACAGACCGGAGAAGATGCTGAATGGTTTCAAGGCGAATGCTACCAGAGCCTTGAGAAACGCTGGCCTAGTCGGCGATGAAAAAGTGTGGGCCCGCTGCGGTAGCACCAGATATCTGTGGAAGCCAAGTCATGTTAACGGGGCAATAGACTACGTCCTGTACGGACAAGGCGACGATTTGCCGCCGCACTGGTAAGAAACACCCTCCCTACGGGTCGGGTTTCCGCCTCCGGTGCTGAACTTCTATGTATTCAATTAACGAAACTCACGATCCAAACCTAAGAAGCTGGGTCGAGTCGGCGAACGATCCGGTCACGGATTTTCCTATACAGAATTTGCCGTTTTGCATGTTCAGGGAGAAGTCCGATGGATATGTCCGTCCTCGCCTGGGATTTCCTATCGGGGATTTCGTTTTCGATTACGAAACGTGCCGAGAGAAAGAGGTTCTTCGTCATGATGAAGATTGGGAGATCGAGAAGGCGCTTAGCCGCTTCACCTATGATTTCAATCTGACATCAGCGGTAGAGGGAGTCGGGGCCGAAGTGTTTTCAACACTTCGTAACCATCTGGTCCAGGCTTTACGAATGGAGGCCGATGAACGGGTTCGAGGAAAGGTCGAAAAAGTATTAGTCCCGATCTCGGAACTCGAATTTACGGCTCCATTTCAAATACACGACTACACCGACTTCTACTGCTCGATCTATCACGCCACGAATGTGGGCTCGATGTTTAGGCCGGACAATCCGTTGATGCCGAATTACAAGTATGTGCCGATCGGGTATCACGGGCGGGCCTCTAGCATTGTCGTTTCGGGAACGGATGTTCGGAGGCCGTGGGGGCAGAATCGGAGCGACGCCGAAAAGCCGCCGGTATTTATCCCGTGTAAGAATCTCGATTACGAGATGGAACTCGGCTTTTTTGTGGGAAAGGGCAATGAGCTCGGGCAGCCGATACCCATCTCAGAGGCTGAGGAACACATCTTTGGCGTGTGTCTTGTGAACGACTGGTCGGCACGAGACATACAGGCTTGGGAGTATCAGCCGCTGGGACCTTTTCTCGCCAAGAATTTTGCGACGACGGTCTCGCCGTTCGTTGTGACAATGGAGGCTTTGGCTCCGTTCAGGACACCGGCATTTGAGCGAGACCCGGACGATCCGCAGCCGCTTCCATACCTGCACGATCAACAAAATCAGCGGTTTGGCGGTCTGGATATCAATCTTGAGGTTTACATCCAATCCGAGAAGATGCGGGAGGAGAACATAGAGCCTCACCTGCTCAGCCGCTCGAATACCAAAGATCTCTACTGGACCATCGGCCAGATGCTGACGCACCACGCCTCGGGCGGCTGCAACCTTCAAACGGGCGATCTGATGGCAACCGGCACAGTATCGGGGAAAGAAAAAACCGAGAGGGGGTGCCTATTAGAGCTCACCTGGCGGGGTTCCGAACCTCTAACTTTGCCGTCAGGAGAGACCCGTCGCTTCCTCGAGGACGGTGACGAGGTCATTATGAAAGGCTTCTGCGAACGCGAAGGCTTCCGGCGGATAGGCTTTGGCGAGTGTCGCGGCAAGATCCTTCCCGCGCTTAACTAAACTCGATTACTTTGGTTGCGACGCTGCTGTTAAAATAGAAGCGGATGGACCTCCTGCTCGATAAGCTTCACGAAGAATGCGGTATCTTCGGACTCTTCGGTCATTCCGAGGCGGCGACGCTCACGCAGCTCGGGCTTTTTGCGCTCCAGCATAGAGGCCAGGAGGCTTGCGGCATTGTAACCGCCGATCATGGGGAACTGCACGAGTTTCGGGGAACGGGCCTTGTCGCCGATGTCCTGAATCCCGACGTCCTTAAGGAGCTCCCGGGAACAAGCGCGATAGGACATACACGCTATTCGACGGCGGGTTCAAATACCATCAGGGAAGTACAGCCTTTCTCCGTGACGTGTCAGCACGGGAAGATCGCAGTCTGTCACAACGGCAACCTTCCTTTCGCCGACGCGCGCAGGCGCGAACTTGAGCAGCAGGGGGCTATCTTTTCCTCGACATCTGACACGGAGACGATACTGCACGGGATCGCGCGAACCGACGCTTCTAACGTGATCGACGCGATACGGAAGGTCCTTACCTCGACGGATGGAGCGTTCTCTCTGCTTTTCCTAACGCCCGAGGCACTGATAGCGGTGCGCGATCCGCGCGGATTCCGGCCACTCGTTCTAGGTAGATACAAGGAGGCATGGTGCGTGGGGAGTGAGACCTGTGCCTTCGACCTTATCGATGCGGAATATGTTCGCGAGGTCGAGCCCGGTGAGATGCTGATCATCTCAAAGGAAGGGCTGGAGTCGCTCCGCCCATTTGAACAAAAGCCTGTATCTGTCTGTACATTTGAGCACGTTTACTTTTCGCGGCCCGATTCGACGATCTTTGGCAGATCGGTGAACGAATCGCGACACAAAATGGGTAAGCAGCTCGCGATCGAACAGCCTGTCGATGCGGACATTGTTGTGCCCGTGCCCGACTCAGGGGTTTCTGCAGCGATCGGTTATGCAGCTCAGTCAGGGATCAATTTTCGACAGGCCATCATTCGAAACCATTACGTTGGACGCACTTTCATTGAGCCATCACAGTCGATCCGATCCTTCGGTGTGCGTCTGAAGCTCAATCCCATCAAAGACCTCATACGCGGGAGGCGTGTGGTATTGGTGGATGACTCCATCGTCAGGGGCACTACCTCAAAGAAGATCGTCGCCATGGTTCGCGAGGCCGGGGCCAGCGAGGTCCATATGCGAATTTCCTGTCCGCCCACGGCCCATTCTTGCTACTACGGCGTTGATACACCGGACCGCGACGATCTGATCGCCTCAAGAATGTCTGTGGATGAGATCTGCAGCTACATTGGCGCGGACAGCCTCGGATATCTGTCCATCGAAGGAATGCTGGAGTCGATCGGAATAGATCCCGGGGCCTCATGTTCCGCCTGCTGGACGGGAAAATATCCGACCCTCATCGCCGAGGCGCAGACAGCGTAAGAACTTCGTTTGTATTTCGCGTTACACAGGACGGCAAAGCGGAGCTATATCGTTACCGCATGTTCAATTTAAGTAATTCGTCGACTGCTACCGCCGGCGATCCTGACCCGAACCCTGAAACACCGGGTTCGCCCGGGCCTACGGTTCCCGAGCCAACTCCGACCCCACCGGACGCGCCAGATCCATATCCAGTGAGCGATCCCATCCCGGGCGAGCCCACACCGCAGCCCGTGAGCGATCCGAACCCGGGCAGCCCGGGTCAGCTGCCGAATGTCTTTTAAAGGGGTATCTCGAGCATGAGAAAGGCGGACGGCTCGCAGTTTGACCGCTTTTTCCGCCGGCGCTAAGATTCGCAGCAACAGGGAGGCCTTCAAATGCCGCGTTTTGCTGTATTACTGTTCGTGATCATTCTCGTTGGTTCCGCGTATTCGCTTTGTGCCCAAGTGCCAAAAGGGCCCACCGGCACAGTAAGCATTTGTAAGGAGATCGACGATAACTGGAAGTGTGTCGGTCAATCGGACACCTGGAGTGCTAACGCACCTTACAATGTTCTCTTCGTGAATTCCGTACCGGTCGGCGTCAGCTTCATTGGCATAGTCATTCACAAACAGGGAGCCGACGGGAAAGACGTTGAATTCGTCAACGAGTATCAGCAAGACATGGGCGATACTAACCGCAAGTACGCTACGGTGGGCGATGAATTAAAGTTACCCGCCGGAAGGTACAGCATTTATATCATTCGCTGGGACAAACGCGAGACGCTGACGCACAACGGCAACTTCGCCGATTATCTGGCCAAGACTACCCTCACGGTCAAGTAAAAGTGCGCGCAGCGGTTTACGACGCATTCAGAGCCCCGATCGAGATCAGAAACGTTGTTGACCCGCGCCCTTCGTCCACGGGGGTCGTGATTCGGGTAAAAGCGTGCGGCATTTGCCGCAGCGACTGGCACGGCTGGATGGGCAACGACCCTGATATTCACCTGCCGCACGTCCCCGGACACGAGCTTGCCGGCGAGATCGCGGATGTCGGACGCTCGGTCACAAAATGGAAGGTCGGCGACCGCGTGACGCTGCCATTTGTTTGCGGCTGCGGCGCGTGCGAGGAGTGCGACGCCGGTGCCCAGCAGATCTGCGACCGCCAGTTTCAGCCTGGCTTTACGGCGTGGGGCGGATTTGCCGAATTTGTCGCCATCGAATATGCCGAGGAGAACCTTGTTCGTTTGCCCAATGAAATTGATTTCGTCACGGCCGCCTCGCTCGGCTGCCGTTTTGCGACTTCCTTTAGGGCCGTCGTCGACCGAGGGAAAGTCAAAGCGGGGCAGTGGGTCGCGGTCCACGGATGCGGAGGGGTCGGTTTGTCAGCGATCATGATAGCAGCGGCGTACGGCGCGAGGGTTGTCGCCGTCGACATCGAAAACGCTAAATTGGAATTCGCCAAGTCTATCGGCGCCGAAGCAGCTATCAACGCTTCCAGCGAGAATGTCATCGATGGGATCAACCAAATAACGAGCGGCGGGGCTCACGTCTCAATTGAAGCACTCGGTCACCCGGAAACTCTTCACAATTCAGTTTCGTCACTCCGAAAACGGGGCAAGCACATCCAGGTAGGTATCATGGAGGCGGGCCTCCACAACTCCGCGATACCGGTCGATAAGATCATCGCCAAGGAGCTGGAGATCCTCGGAAGCCACGGCCTGCAGGCCCATCGTTACTCAGAAATTTTCGATATGGTCGCGTGCGGAAAATTGAAACCGGAACTTCTGATCGGAAAAACGGTCTCGCTGGATGAAGCTCCCGAGGAGATCGCTAATATGAATTCTTACGCCAGCATCGGCGTAACGGTCATTGACTCCTTCTAGCCGCGAGCAGCTCACGATATAGGTCGAAGACCTGATCGACGAATCTCGGCCATGTGAAGCTCGCGGCATGAGCCTTGAGACGATCAGGGTCATGGCCTCCTTCGGCTAGTTTGAGCATCCCATTCTTTATTTCTTCGACCGAGAAGGGATCCGCGACGATGCCGTGTCCACCCGCGATCTCAGGAGCCGCGCCGCGGCTGCCGACAAGTACCGGGACGCCATTCGACATCGATTCGAGTATGGGCATTCCAAACCCCTCATAATAGGTGGGAAAGATAAACGCCTTTGCATTTCGGTAAAGTGCCGCGAGTTCTTCGCTACTAACGTATCCGGGAAACTTGACCGTGTGGGCCATGCCCAGCTCTATTGTCCGTTTGTGAATGGATTCCGTATCCGGCTCACTCGGGCCGGCGATCAAGAAATTCAGATCCTTGTCTAGACCCGACGCCTTGAAGGCTTCGATCATGGACAAGATATTTTTCGCCAATTCGATACGGCCGGCAAACAGGAAATAGCTTTGTCGTGATTGGTCAAACTTTTCGAGGATCGCCTCGTCATTTTCACTCGAAACGGCGAGGCTCACCGGCTGAAATCCGGGATAGATCACCCTTACCCGGTCCGGATCGACGTTGTAGATCCTGCAAAGATCGGTACGAGTCGATTCGCTGACCGTCACGATCTTGTCGGCATATTTGACGATCTTTGCATTGGACCGCGCGATCTTGGATTTAAAACGCTTCGGTATCCAGCTTTCGACGTAATTGCCCTGAACGAAATACGTCACGTCATGGATCGTTGCGATATTGATCGCTCGGTGGTCGAGCAAGAATCTCTTATCGAGCGAATGGGTGATCTGCTTGCCCGTGCGTGGCACAACGGACTTCATCACATATCGCTGCGGAGTTTTCAGCCCGTCAAAAAAGTGGCTGTATTCTCGGAATAGCTTCCCCTTGAAATAATAATCGAGATCTATCTGATCCGGGCGTCTAAGCAGCTCATCTATGAACCCGCGGGCGTAGACAGCGATTCCCGTAGGATATTTGACGCACAGAGCTGAAACGTCCAATGCAACTGAAAATTTCTCGTCCATCATGATCTGAACCGGGCCAGTAAACGGATATGATACCAACTGCTGCCAAACGTTACTGTACTCAGGAAGCACACACAGCGATTTGCTGAATGAGCATTCATTCAGTTATAATTCCCGGCGATAAGGGACGGTATATGAAAAGCCTATGAATATTGCCAAAGCCGCAGTTTTAGGGGCCGGAACCATGGGGGCGGGCATTGCTGCACATCTTGCAAATGCTGGCATTCCCACTCTTTTGCTGGACATCGCGCCGAATGAACTCACCCCGGACGAGTCTTCAAAGGGTTTGACCCTTGATGCTCCGCAGGTACGCAACCGGATCGTTAATTCACTTTTTGAGGCGTCCAAAAAGCTAAAACCCGCCGCATACATGCTGGCCGGCAACGCCCGTTTGATCGATACCGGCAATTTTTCGGACGATATTGCAAAGCTCAAGGACTGCGACCTTGTGATCGAGGCAGTCGTTGAGAATCTTGACATCAAGCACAAGATCTTCGCCGAGGTCGAGAAGCACCGCAAACCCGGCGCGGTGATCGCCTCAAACACGAGCGGCATTCCCATAGATTCGATTGCAGAGCCATTCTCCGACGAATTCAAGCAACAGTTTCTCGGCGTTCATTTCTTCAACCCACCGAGGTATATGAAGCTCGTCGAGATCATTCCCGGCAAGCAAACGAGCGGTGAGGTCGCCTGTCAGGTCGCGGGTTTTCTCGATAAGCGTTTGGGAAAAGGTGTTGTACCAGCTAAAGACCGCCCCAACTTCATCGCGAATCGCATTGGCACATTTGGAATGATGGTGACCGTGCACGAGATGCTGGAGCAGGGTTTTACGCCGACCGAGATCGACCAGATCACCGGCAAGGCGATCGGCCACGCAAAGTCCGCTACGTTTAGGACGACAGACCTTGTGGGGCTCGACGTGCTCGTTCACGTTAACAAGAATCTTTATCCCGCCGTCCCGGATGATGAGGAACGAGATGCCTTTCTCGTGCCGGACGTTATCGAGAAGATGCTCGACAAAAAGCTGCTGGGCGATAAGACCGGTGGAGGCTTTTTTAAGAAATCAAAGGATGCGGATGGCAACAGGGCTATCCTTGAGCTGGATCTTGAGACCTTCGAGTACAAGCCGCAAGCGAAAACAAAATTCCCGTCACTCGAAGCGGCAAAGGCGATCGAGGACCTGCCAAAACGTATCAATACGCTGGTTTGGGGTGACGACCGCGTAGGCCAGTTCCTCTGGCGAACGATGTCTCGCACCTGTCGCTACGCCGCCAATCGCATTCCGGAGATCGCCGACACGATCGTAGAGATCGATAACGCCATCAAGTGGGGCTTCGGCTGGGAAATTGGTGTTTTCGAAGCGTGGGATGCTGTCGGCGTCGCCAAATCCGTCGAGCGGATGCGCTCAGAGGGCCAACTTATCCCCGCAAACGTGGAGAAAATGCTCGCGGCGGGAGCGACTAGCTTCTACAAGCGGGAGAAGGGCGAAACAAGTTTCTACGATCTCGTCGCGGGAGAGTACAAACCTGTCCCCAAGCGTCCAGGCGTCACTATCCTGAAGGACGTCAAGGACCGCTCGGGAACGATCAAGACCAATCCGGGAGCATCCCTGATCGATCTCGGCGATGGCGTGGCCTGTCTGGAATTTCACTCAAAGATGAATTCTATCGGCGGCGACACGGTCATGATGATGAATGCCGCCATCGACGAGGTTGAAAAGAATTTCACAGGACTGGTCGTCGGCAATCAAGGCGGAAATTTTTCTGCGGGTGCGAATATTATGATGCTCCTGCTCGCCGCGCAGGAGGAGGAATGGGACGACATCAACATGATGGTCCACGCCCTCCAAAGTGCTGTAATGCGGCTGCGCTATTCGCAAAAGCCCGTTGTTACCGCGCCATACGGCTTGACGCTTGGCGGGGGCTGCGAGATCGCTATGCATGGTAATAAGGTGCGTGCGGCGGGCGAGACCTACGTCGGCCTCGTCGAGGTTGGTGTCGGTGTGATCCCGGCAGGTTGCGGCACGAAAGAGATGACAATGCGGGCGATGGACGCATGGACGAAAGCACCCGACTCAGATCCGCTACAGTTCCTAAAGAACACCTTCACGACGATCGGTATGGGAAAGGTCGCGACGAGCGCGCAAGAGGGGCGCGAATTTGGCTTCATGCGCGATTCAGATGCGATCTCGATGAATGGCGACCGCCTCGTTCAGGACGCAAAGCAGGAGGTATTGAATTTGGACGCCGCAGGTTGGACGCCACCCGTCGAGCGGACAGATATCACCGTTCTGGGCGAAGTCGCGGAATCCGCGATGAAACTTGCCCTTCATATGATGAAACGCGGCGGCTTTATTTCCGACCATGATGAGCTGATCGGAAAGAAACTCGCACATGTGATGGCCGGCGGTACGATCAACCACAAGACACAGGTTTCTGAGCGGTATTTGCTCGACCTCGAGCGCGAAGCTTTCGTCTCGCTTTGCGGCGAGAGAAAAACGCAGGAGCGTATCGCGGCGATGTTGAAAACGGGTAAACCATTACGTAACTAGATGCTTTCGGAACTTCAGGCATTACGGATCGATCTCGATAGGGTCACCGACGATGTCACGGTGACGTTCTCGGACCTTAAGCCCGAGCAGCTCAACTGGAAGCCCGGGCCAGAAGGTTGGAGCGTCGGCCAGTGCTTTGAGCACCTTAATTCCGCCAACGCCGGAATGGTCAAGGCGATCTCGGCAAAGATCGAGGGCACCTCGCCGGTGACGTTCTACGAGCGACTTCCGTTTTTGCCGACGATGTTTGGCCGCCTGATCTCTAATGCCGTCTCCCCTGGGGGGAAGCGAAAGATCAAGGCTCCAAAGGTGTTTGAACCATCGCTAAGCGATGTCGATCCTCAGGTGGTGGAGCAATTCGTCGATTTCCAGCCGGCGATCACGGCGCTGATGGAGAAATGCAGCGATTCGGGCATCATCATGGGCTCGCCTGCGGCGGCCTTCATCACCTATCGCTTGCTCGACGCGTTCACGATCGTTGTTCGTCATGAGCAGCGGCATTTTGATCAGGCAAAACGCGTAACACAGACCGCCGGCTTCCCGGTGTAAGACAAGGCGGGAGTATATGACAAGATCGATAATTCTGGTTCTAACGATAGCGGTGTTCGCCTCGGGCAGTACCTGTTTTATGGAGATCGACAAGATAGAGAAGCAATGAGTTCGACGTGGTACATCGGCCTGATGCTCGTGATGCTGTTCTCCGGCACAGCGTTTGGCCAGCTGAGCCTGGTACCGATGAAGTATTCGAAGGTGAAATTGGTGAGCGGCAGGCATTCGCTCGTTGTTGATCTGGATGATGTGCTGACGGACAATGGCGGGACAATGCCGGGGAACGCCCCGCATCAGTACCGTGTTTTATTTACCACGGCCAAGGACGGGTTTTTATATCTTGTCGCGAATATTCGCAGTCATTCACCTGTCTCGGACAAGAATGCTCCTTGCGGCGGCGATTCGCCCCAGGGAATTATTTGGATCAAGACCGACAAAAAGCTCGCGGCACCGGAGTTCAAGAGCGAGATATACGAGTCCTGCAGCCTTAACTTTTACGACAGCAAGGTCAACAAGGGCAGAAATAACCTGTACATCGAATTTGGCGGTAAGAAGAAGAGTGTGTTGAGGTACTCTAATCTCTCCCCCGAAAAGGGGCTTATAGTTTCGCCTCTTTTTGATCTAAAGGGGGTCAAATGAAGCGCTGCACCTGGGCTTCAAACGATCTAAACATACCGTATCACGATACGGAGTGGGGCGTGCCCGTGCATGACGACAATAAGCTCTTTGAATTTCTCGTCTTAGAGGGGGCACAGGCGGGCTTGAGCTGGGACACTGTCTTGAGAAAACGCGAGGCGTATCGGAAGGCACTCGCGGGCTTTGATCCAAAAGCAGTAGCGAAATTTGATGGGCCCAAGATCGAGAAGCTGCTCAATAATGATGGAATTATCCGCAACCGTCTCAAGGTCGCCTCAACCGTGACAAATGCGCAAGCGTTTCTTAAGGTCCAAACGGAATTCGGTTCATTCGATACATACATCTGGTCATTCATTGGCGGCAAGCCTGTCATAAACAAGCGACGCGGCGGCGACGTTCCGGCGACAACCGACATTTCTGATGCTATCTCTAAGGACCTGAGAAGGCGCGGATTCAAGTTTGTCGGCTCAACGATCATGTACGCATTCATGCAGGCGACTGGTTTGGTCAATGACCATCTCGTTGGCTGTTTTCGATACAGGGAGGTAATGCGCGAAAGTTAAGCGCAGTTGTCCGGTGACCGAGTTCTTGTTTGGAAATATCAGTTTTCGCTCTGCCGCCATTCTTTACTTTGCATTGGCGATGCTGGCGTGTGCCCCCATCTGGAGTGTTTCTTATTTCTTCAGTGCTGACGGACCAGCCCATCTTCACTCCGCGTCACTGATCATTCCGCTTCTGTCGGGACAAGCATCGGAAACGTATTCACTCAACTCGGTCGTTGTTCCGAATTCGCTGGGACATTGGCTCATGGCCGTGCTCCTCTCATTTCTGCATCCGTACACAGTGTCCAAGATCATCGCCACGCTCACCTATTGCGGATTTGTCGCGAGCGCTAGTTGGCTTCGCTATTCCGTATACGGGCTGAACGGGCTCGGACTCGGCATTATCGGTAGCGCCGTGCTCAGCTTCGACCGTATCTGGCTTGTCGGGCTATATAACTTTGTGATCGGAACAAGCGTCTTCCTGGTCATCCTTGGATTTGTATTTCGCTGGGAAGGGAAAGTTACCGGTAAGCGAGCTGTTTTGCTTGCGATCCTTTTTGTATTTGCGTTCTTTAGCCACATGGTCGCTTTCTCCGTGGCTGTCGTTTCGGTTGTCGCCTTTGTTGGAGTTAAGGGCGGAGTCGACCGCATGCGGACGTTAGTGTGGACTTTTGCAGCACTTTTACCGATTCTTCCGTTTGCGGTTCGTTACGAGCTCTTGTCCTTGCGGGAGGGGTCAGTGGCCCCGGTCTGGTATCTGCTTTCGTCGCCCATGTCGGTCGACAGCGTCGTCTTGTATCTTCGCGGAACTGATCCGTTTTTTATTATTAGCCGTCGATTCATCCCGTTCCTTACCGAGATGTCGGGTTTCAATGTACTTGCAGCGCCGTTCATTTGGATCGTGACCGCGGCGGTTCTGTTGCTCGTAGGATCATGTTTGTTCGCGCGGGTTAAGGAAAGGCTGCCTCATTTCGCCATCCTTGGAATGTTGTTCGTCATCGCCTTGCTCGCACCCGATGAGATCGGCTCGGCTGACGGAAGTGTCATCCGCCCGCGCCTAATGCTGATGACGGCTGCAGTCTTCACAGCTCTTATTACTGTCACAAGCAAGAGGCTGAGCATTATTGGAGCCGGCATTCTCGTTGCTGTTTTTGCATATCAGAATGCAGCTCTCTGGGAATACGCGACGCGATATAGCCGGCAGGAGGAACAGTTCCATTCCGCGGCGGTCGCGATCGCGAGTGATGACAAAGTTGCTTCGGTCACGATCATCGATGAGACGCCGAGGTTCTTTCCGCATCCGCTGCAAAGAATGAGCTGTCTCTACGGCATCGGTACGAATGTGACCGCCTGGGACAACTACGAAATGGGAAGCTATTACTTTCCGGTGACGGCCGCGCGCAGGGAAGACCGCACAATTTTTCACGACCATTCGGAGTCCGCACTCTTGCGTCTGGGTTCTGAGGATGAAAACCATGTTCTTGCGATCGAGCGCCTTCGAGGCCAGCTTGCGATGGACCATGACAAGATCACAGCCCTCGTGGTCTGGGGGCGCAATGACGAGGTCGACCAAATGATCGGAACTTGGTTCGATCCGCACCCCGCATTTGAGAAGGAGAATATTCGCGTCTTTAGAACGCGGAAGAGTTCAGGAGCTTAACTATGAGAGAAGTTGTAATTGCATCAGCAGTCCGCACGGCTGTGGGAAAGGCCCCGAAAGGCACACTACGAAACACGCGCCCCGACGACCTCGGGGCCGCGGCGATCAAGGAGGCCGTCACTCGGATCCCGTCGCTTGATCCGTCGCAGATCGATGACGTCATCATGGGGTGCGCGTTTCCCGAAGCCGAGCAGGGGATGAATGTAGCCCGCACTGCTATGATCGCTGCGGGACTGCCCGTGGAGACCTCAGCGATGACAGTAAATCGCTATTGTTCGTCGGGTCTTCAGACCATTGCCATCGCCGCCGATCGTGTTGCCAACGGCGGAGCCGACGTCATAGTCGCCGGCGGGCTTGAGACGATGTCGATGATACCGATGGGCGGGAACGTCGTGCGGCCAAATCCCGCGATCGTCGACACATATCCCGACTACTACCTGAATATGGGGCTTACCGCTGAGAACCTCGCCCGTAAATACGAGATCACACGGGAGCAGGCGGACCAATTCTCCTACGGGTCGCATCAGAAGGCGCTCGCCGCCATCAGCGAAGGCAAGTTCAAGGACGAGATCGTTCCGGTAAATGTCTTTGTCGACGAGATCGATGAAAAAGGCCGTGTTCGGCGCAAAGAGATCGTTTTCGCCGAGGATGAAGGGCCCCGTAAGGACACCTCAGTTGAAGGCCTCGCCAAACTCAGGCCCGCCTTCCATGCGGCGGGTACCGTCACGGCCGGAAATTCATCGCAGATGTCCGACGGCGCCGCCGCCGCGGTAGTGACGTCCGCCGACAAGGCCAAAGAACTGGGGGTCAAACCACTCGGAAGATTTGTCTCATTCGCAACCGCAGGCTGCCTGCCCGAGGAAATGGGCATCGGACCGGTTTACGCAATACCAAAGGCCCTAAAGATGGCTGGATTGAGCCTCGATCAGATCGACCTCATCGAGCTTAACGAGGCTTTTGCGGTGCAGGGCCTCTCAGTGATGAAGCTGCTCGAGATGGATCCGGCCAAGGTTAACGTTAACGGCGGAGCTGTAGCGCTCGGTCATCCGCTCGGATGCACGGGAGCGAAATTGACAGCGACGATCCTGCAGGAGATGAAACGCCGCAAGGCACGGTACGGCATGGTGACAATGTGCGTGGGCGGCGGCATGGGCGCGGCCGGGATTGTTGAGTTGATCGACTAATAATAGGACATATAAGAGTTATAGGGCCCTCGCGTCCTATTTAAGAAAAGGACATGGAAACACAAACACAACGCGAATACTTAACTGGCGGTGAGTTTCTCATTGCCGAGTCATCTCCCGAAACCGTCTTCACGCCCGAGGACCTTACGGAAGAACAGCGTATGATAGGCGAGACCACCAGAGAGTTTGTCGACAACGAAGTCTATCCTCAGCTGCCGGCAATGGAGCAGCATGCCTGGGAAGTCGCTCGTGAACTAGTAAAAAAGGCCGGGGATCTTGGCCTGCTCGGCTCAACCATTCCGGAGGAATTCGGAGGCCTCGGCCTCGATCAAACTTCCAGCGTGGTTATCGCCGAGATGATGGGCCGCGCGGGCGGATTCGGCACTACGTTTGGCGCGCAGAGCTCGATCGGCCTGCTTCCGATACTTTATTTTGGTTCGGATGAGCTCAAGAAAAAGTGGATACCAAAGATCATCTCCGGTGAGGTCGTGTCGGCGTATTGTCTCACGGAGAGCGGCTCCGGGTCTGACGCCCAAGGCGCAAAAACCACTGCAAAGCTCACCGATGACGGCGAGTCGTATATTCTTAACGGCGAGAAGATGTTCATCTCGAATGGCTCATTTGCCGACGTTTATATAGTCTTCGCGAAGGTTGATGGCGAGAAGGACAAGTTCTCCGCTTTCGTTGTAGAACGCAGCGAGAACTGCCGACCCGGAAATGAGGAACACAAGATGGGGATCAAGTCTTCGTCGACCACTCCGCTCATCTTGAGCGAGTGCAAAATACCGGCGTCAAACCTCATTGGAAACGTAGGCGACGGAGCAAAGATCGCATTTAACATTCTTAACGTCGGCCGCTTTAAGCTAGGTGCATCGGTCACCGGCGGAGCAAAGCTCGCCATCCACGAAGCTGTCCGGTACGCGAATGAAAGGCAGCAATTCAATAGGCCGATCTCCAGCTTTGGAGCGATCAAGCACAAGCTTGCCGAAATGGCCGTACGAACGTGGGTCGCCGAATCGATCACCTACCGGACGGTCGGTATGATAGACGCCCTGATCGGTGACGGCGCGGACAATTCCAAGAAGCTTCAGTCGATCGAGGAATATGCCGTCGAATCCTCCATAAACAAGGTCGCTTGCAGCGAGGCGTTGGATTATGTCGTCGATGAGATGGTCCAGATCTACGGCGGTTACGGCTATTCCGCAGATTATCCTGCTGAAAAGGCTTATCGAGATTCCCGGATCAATCGCATCTTTGAGGGGACCAATGAGATCAATCGAATGCTCATTCCCGGACAACTGATGAAGCGTGCAATGAAGGGGAAGCTTGGCCTGTTGGGGGCAGCGAAGGCATTGCAGGACGAGATACTCAATCCTCAAATGAGCTTTGATGAAGACTTTTCAACGCTTGCCGCCGAAACGAGACTTGCCGCCAGCGCCAAGAAGATCGCGCTCATGGTCCTCGGTACCGCCGCACAAAAATACATGATGGGCCTGGCCGAACAGCAGGAGGTCCTTCTCAACTGCGCCGATATCATTATGGACGCATATCAAATGGAGACAGCGATCTTGAGGGCCAAAAAACAGATCGGCGCAAGGGGTGAAGACGCCGCCGGGCGCTACGCGGACATAACGAGCGTTTTCTGCAATGACGCGATCCAACGCATCGAAATGAAAGCGCGCAATACGATCGCGGCGATAGCCGAGGGCGACGAGGGCCGCACGTTACTTGTCGCGCTGAAGCGCTTCACTAAGAATAATACGCCGGTCAATACGATCGCCGCTCGTCAACGGATAGCGGATGCGATGATCGCGGCGAATACCTACCCGTTCTAGCTGCCAAAAACGAAAGGCCTCGCGATATTGCGGGGCCTTTTTCGTTTCTTTATCTAAGTT
>JAFAOW010000096.1 GCA_019247455.1 Acidobacteriota bacterium
CGGTGTAACCTTTGGCCTTGAGCGCGTCGATAACGGTTTGATAGACCTCGACGTCCGGCAGTATCTTGAGATCAACAAAGCGAATGATGTCTTTGACCTTCAGCGAGTCGCGATCGCGGGTAAAGACGGTCGACGTCATCGGCAGCCGAATATCATCCTCCTTGTCCCGGCGAACGCTGAACCACACCGTTCTACCCGTTTTGGAATTCACGAGTTCAGATCCGGTGATTCCTGGAATGATTATGACGGGAGGCTTGCCCACCGTTTGCGAAAACTCCGCGAGCGCAAAAATTGAAAGCAGCAATGCTGCTACGAGTAACCTAATTAATGAGGTCATAAATGATATTAGTAAAAGCCGGGATCGGCCGAAAAACGCCGGGGGCATTTGGCGTGTTACGAATAAGATAGCGGATTCCGCTCTGCGGTTGCACACAATGGCGTTACCGCGGAGTCCAGCCCGTTTATTTATATGATAATAAAGGCTAAACTTGTTTATTCCTTATGGAACTGACCGTCGCCATCACTGGTGCCTCTGGCACGATCTACGCATATCGCACTCTTCAGCTTCTCGCGGAAAGTAGAACTATCGAGACGATAAATTTGATCATTTCAGGAACGGCCGTAACCGTGGCCCAGGTCGAAATGGGAGTGAACCTTAAAGAGGCCACTACACAGTCGATAAACAAGTGGCTTGGCCTAGGCGATTCGTCGAAGCTCATTCGGTTATGGCGCCTCGACAACCTAGCCGCGAAGCCTTCCTCCGGTTCCAACAAGCAGGAGGGAATGATCGTCGTTCCATGCTCGATGGGCACGCTCGGCGCGATCGCCTCCGGCGCAGGTACGAATCTCATTCACCGAGCGGCGGACGTTTGTCTCAAAGAAGGCCGAAGACTCGTCCTCGTTCCGCGCGAAACTCCCTACAACGCGATCCATCTTGAGAACATGCTTCGGCTCTCCCATGCCGGCGCCCGCATTCTGCCCGCAAGCCCGGGTTTCTACCACCGGCCAAAGACGATCGATGAACTCGTCGACCACCTATGCTTCCGCATTCTCGATCAGTTCGACATCCCGCATTCCAATAAGTCGGAGTGGGCCGGCGAAGAGGTAAATGACTGATTCCATTGAACGGTTTTCAAGCCGTGTCGCGGATTACGTCAAATACCGTCCCACGTATCCGCAAGAGGTCGTGCCGTTTTTGACGATGACATGCGATCTGCGGCCGGACTCGGTCGTGGCGGATATCGGCGCCGGAACAGGAATTTCGAGCCGGCGGTTTCTCGAGAATGGCAACAAGGTTTTTGGCGTCGAGCCTAACGCCGCAATGCGGTCGGCGGCGATCGAATACTTGAAAGATTTTTCGCGATTTACTCCTATAGGCGGCACGGCCGAGGCTACGACACTGCGAGATGCGTCGGTTGACATGATCGTCGCGGGGCAGGCATTCCACTGGTTTGACAGCGAGGAGACCAAAACGGAATTCAGGCGCATCTTAAAACCTCACGGTTTCGTCGTGCTCATGTGGAATGAGCGGCAGCTGGATGCGACACCATTTCTTATCGACTACGAGGCGTTGTTAAAGAGGTATTCGACCGATTATGAGGTCGTGCGGCATGACCGATACAGTGAGGACGTGATACGGGAATGGTTCGGGCATGAAGTAGGTATGGCCGCGTTTGCGAATAAGCAGGTGCTCGACTTTCAAGGGTTAAAAGGCCGAGCCCTTTCATCCTCATATGTGCCAGGTGCGGGCCAGGCGGGTCACGAAGAATTGCTGCGCGACCTTCAGGCGTTGTTTGCTAAACACGCGCGAAACGATAAAATTGAGATTCTGTACGATACGAATTTGTACTACTCCCGCATTTGATCTATGGCAGTAAAAAGTAAGGCGGCTCCCGAATCAAGGACCATTACCGTCGCGCATTCACCCGATTCTGACGATGCATTCATGTTCTACGGGCTTGCTACCGGCAAGCTCGCAACGGACGGGCTGAAATTCGAGCACACCCTCAAGGACATTCAGACCTTGAATGAAGATGCAAAGAAAGGCGTGTACGATGTCACGGCGATCTCATTCCATGCGTATGCCTACGTTGCCGACAAGTACGCGCTGCTGCCGCATGGGGCGAGCATCGGAGACAAGTACGGTCCCATCGTCGTCTCAAAAGAACCACGCGACGCGCGCGACATCGGCGAAATGAAGATCGCCGTTCCCGGCGAGCTTACAAGCGCGTATCTCGCTCTTCGGATCTACAACAAGGATTTTCAGCATGTCGTCATTCCTTTCGACGAGATCATGGATGCCGTAAGCCGCGGCGAGGCTGATGCGGGTCTTCTTATTCACGAGGGCCAGCTTTTCTACGGCTCAAAGGGTTTTCACAAGGTCCTCGATCTTGGCGAATGGTGGCACGAGAAAACTGGTCTTCCGCTTCCTATGGGCGGGAACGTGATCCGCCGCGATCTCGGGAAAGAGCTGATGCACGAGGTTTCGAAACACTTGCACCGCTCGATCCAGTACTCAATGGACAATCGCGAAGACGCGCTCGCATATGCGATGCAGTTCGCCCGCGACATGCAGCCCGAGCTCGCAGACCGGTTTGTGGCAATGTGGGTCAACGACCTGACCCTGGACTACGGCGAACGGGGCCGCGAGGCCGTAAAACGCCTCCTAGCCGAAGGCACTAAAGCGGGCATCATTCCCAAAAAAGTAAAGATCGACTTCGTCGATTAGCAAGGCCGCTTCAAGACGGGTGCGGGATCGCCTGCGGCAGCGGGCAGTTTCTCATTGTTCGTCTCTACTGCGAATCAAGCTTTTTGACCGATTCTTTCATTCACTCTGACCGAAATTCGGTCCCGCGGCCGATAGTGCAGAACTCTTAACTCCAGACATTTCTTCATTTAGCTCTTGGCACGCCTCTTGATAAAGGAATCGCGACGGCATGTGCTGTCCATATTCTTTTTCCCCGGAATAGGAGCTTGTAATGAAGACATTAAACAGTATCGTAAACGTAAAGCGAGCGGCGGCCACAGTGCTGCTGGCGTCTTTCGTTTTCTCCCATGCGTTCGCTGTGTTCGCGGGCGATCTGACTGCGAAAAGGTCGCCCCTGCGGTCGACGGCCGCCGCGAAATTCACCACTGACCTGACCGAGCTCGGCCGCGAGGGCCGGCTTCTAGAGACTGCCGGCTACGAAGCCGAGACCGCGCGGCTCGTAAGGATGCTCGCGGAAGGCGGGCTCCGCCAGCCCGTCATAGTGGATGAAGATAAGGCCGTTCAGAATTCGATCGTCGAGGCCCTCGCCCTTCGTATCGCAAAAGGCCAGGTTCCGGCCGCTCTCGCAAACCGCTCGATCATAAAGATCGAGACCGAAAATCTTTTCTCTAATGCAACTTCTAAGGAAGAGGCAGCCAAGACCATCGACGCGATCGTCGATGACGCCGCCGCTACAAAGGGCCAAGTCATACTCTTTGCGGAGGAGCTCACGAACATCGCCGGTTCAAAGGCGGTAAGTACAAAAGTTTTCGATTCCATTGCTGAAGGAAAGCTTGTCATGATCGGCGGCAGCTCGGCCGCCGTTTATGACGAGCGGATCGCGTCGCAGCCCGAGGTTGCGGCCGTTTTTGTTCCGATCACCGTTCAGCACAGGGCAGAAAAGGATCAGGCCGCAAAAGCATCAGCTAAGAACGGCTTTAGAGGCGACAATATCTCACCCGACCTTCGCGAAATGATGGCAAAGGACCCGAGCGGCAAAGCTCGTGTCAATGTCATCCTTCAGGCCAAGGACGCGGACAATGTCGCCCTTCGTTCTATGATCTCTTCGGGCCAGGCGCACATTAGCGATCGCATCGGCGCAAGCAACACGATCCTCGTGAATCTTCCAACATCGCTGCTCTCGAGCCTCTCCGCCAGCGGGTTAGTGAATTACATTTCACCCGACCGCCCGACGGCGACCATGGGCCACGTTGATGAGACGACGGGCGCCGATCTTGTCCGCTCGCAGGCAGCCGCGGGCAACCGCCCGGCGTACGATCTTGACGGCTCCGGGATCGGCATCGCCGTTCTCGATTCCGGCATTGCGGCTAGTCACAACGGCTTCAAGGGCCACTCCGGAAATTCGCGCATCGTTGCGAATGTTAATTTTACGAATTCGAATTTGAACGACACCGCGGACGGCTATGGCCACGGCACCCACGTCGCCGGCCTCGCTGCGGGTGATTCAGACCTCAATGGCGGCGCTTACAAAGGCGTCGCTACCGGTGCAAACATCGTCAGCGTCAAGGTCCTGAATAACGAGGGTGCGGGCCAGACCTCGTGGCTGCTCAACGGCCTCGACTGGGTCCTTAAAAATCGCGCTGCCTACAACATCAAGATCGTCAACCTGTCCCTGGGCGGGCCCGCGATAGACACCTGGACGAACGATCCGGTCTGCGTCAAGGTCAAGGAGCTCTCCGAAGCCGGCATTGTTGTGATCGCCGCCGCGGGCAACCTCGGCAAAACGGCATCCGGCCAAAAGGTCTATGGACAGATCCATAGCCCAGGTAACAGCCCTTACGCGATCACGGTCGGCGCGAGCAACACGCTTGGTACCGCTTCGCATAGTGATGACGTGATGGCCTCGTATAGCTCGCACGGGCCGACTCGCAGCTACTACACGACGGCGGACGGTAAGAAGGTTTACGACAATCTCGTGAAGCCCGATATCGTCGCTCCCGGGAACAAGCTGATTTCTTACAAGGCGCCGAACAACCTCATGTCGCAAGAAAACCCCGCGCTTTCGGTCGAAGGCACGTCGGGCGATGATGCGATGATGTACATGAGCGGCACCTCGATGGCAACGCCCGTCGTTTCCGGTGCGGCGGCCCTGCTTCTGCAGGTTAACCCAAATCTCACGCCAAACATGGTACGAGTCCTCCTCGAATATTCGGCCCAACCGATCGCAGGTGCCAATACATTCGAGCAGGGAGCAGGCCAATTGAATATTGAAGGCGCGGTCCGCCTCGCACGCTCACTTCGTACGGACGTCGACTTCGAATCCCTCGCTAAAGGCGACTCGACCGTACCCGGCGGATGGACCATGCCCGCTACATCGACATCGATCGGCGGCGACTCCTTCCAGTGGTCGCAGATAGTCGTTGGAAAATTCACGTATTTCTCCGGCTCAAACCTGATCTCCAAATTCCAGTCGGTTTACAAACGCGAGAGTACGGTCGGCCTAAGACTCAAGATCTCAGATGGTAAGCTCGCTCTCGACAGCGGCACTTTCAGCACGGGAGTTTCCGCTGATCGTCACATGCGCACCAGCGACGGGAATCCGCTGGGATCCGGCACGAATTACATGACCTACGGCGTGCTCGTTGGCGACGGAGTTCTTGTTGGTGACGGAGTTCTTGTTGGTGACGGAGTGCTCGTTGGTGACGGAGTTCTAGTCGGTGACGGAGTGCTCGTGGGCGACGGAGTGCTCGTTGGCGACGGAGTTCTCGTTGGCGACGGAGTTCTTGTTGGTGACGGGGTTCTTGTCGGTGACGGAGTTCTAGTCGGTGACGGGGTTCTTGTCGGTGACGGAGTTCTAGTCGGTGACGGAGTTCTAGTCGGTGACGGGGTTCTTGTCGGTGACGGAGTTCTAGTCGGTGACGGAGTTCTAGTCGGTGACGCTGCCCTTAGAGGCGATGACACTGCCGGAATGCGATAACTACAACGAAATATGCGGTGTTAATAACTGTGTAACACTAGACGGCAATGTTCAAACAAGTTCATAATAGAGACGGGTTCGTACTTGGACCCGTCGGTTCTTTTTTTTAACGCTAGGTATTCCGCTCTTAGATCTTCCCACATACAAGGCGATGAGTGAAAAGCGAGCGTCCGGCATCTATATGGCCGGGGTCATAGCGGCAGGGTGTGTTTGCGTGTTGACGGCTATCGCTCGTCTGCCGGTCAACCGCGCTGACCTGAGTCTTCTAATGATCGGTCTTCTCACGGTCGTCGTCGGCTCGCGCATCACCGTCCAGATACCTCGTTTCAAATCGCACATCGCGGTTTCGGACACCTTCGTATTTCTCACGCTGCTATTATATGGCGGCGAATTCGCGATCATTCTGTCGGCTCTTGAGGCGTTGGTCGCATCCTCGCGGTTCTGCAGCAAGAAGCTCACTGTCTTTTTCAACGCTTCGATAATGGCCATCTCGACTGGAACGGCTTATCTCGTTTTGCAGGAAACGGGCCTGTTTTCGAAGTCACAGCTGAATGGGCAGGCGGACCTCCAAACAAATTTCGCGATCGTATTGTCGGTTGCCGCCCTGGTGCCGTTTTTGGTAAACACCTCCCTCGCCGCGGTCTATGATTCGCTGAGGACATCCGTAAAACCTCTCGAGATCTGGAAGTCGAAGTACGTCTGGACATTCTTTTCCTACTTTGTCGGCGCGGGGGCGGCAGGTATCCTGATCCAACTTGTCGACACCCTTGGCATCGGTGTCATTTTTGCAACGTTTCCGGCGATCTATTTCGTGTACCTCTCTTACAAGATGTACATGAAGAACGTCGAGATCTCGATGCAGCAGGCGGAGCAGGCAGAACAGTACGCTAAGATCCTCGAATCACAATCTAACGCGCTTCGGGAATCAGAGGAGCGTTTTAGATCAGCATTCGATCACGCCCCGATAGGTATTGGTCTGATAGCTCCGACAGGCCGCTGGCTGCGGGTCAATCTTGCGATGAGCCAGATCCTCGGATACTCAGAAGAAGAGCTGCTGAAGACGGACTTCCAATCGATCACCTTTCCGGATGACCTTGGAAGTACACTCATAAAAGTGCACGAACTCCTTTCTGGTAAGGCAAAGAGCTCGCAGACTGAACAGCGGTGGGTGCATAAGTCGGGCCGGACGGTGTGGATCTCCTGGAGTGGCTCATCCGTGCATGAACGGAATTCGGGACAGCCCAATCTGATCTTTCAGATCCAGGACATTACCGACAAGAAATGCGCAGAAGAGAAACTGCACCACGACGCGACGCATGACGCCTTGACCGGCCTCCCGAACCGTCAGTTCTTTATGGACCGGCTCCAAGATGGCCTCGATCGCGCCGACAGTCAGCGAGAGCACAAGGTGAGTGTTCTATTCATCGATCTCGATCGATTCAAGTACGTCAACGACAGTCTGGGCCATTTGATAGGGGACGCCCTGCTTCGCGAGATATCTGTTCGATTGCTTGACTGCATGCGTCCCTCTGACCTTGTCGCACGGTTGGGCGGAGACGAATTTACCATCCTCGTCGAAGGACATTATGACATTGGCGAGGTCACCCGTATCGCCGAACGCATCCAGGAAAAATTCGCCTTTCCTTTCAGCCTTCACGGACATGAAGTCTACAGTTCTGCGAGCATCGGGATCCTTAACGCATCCGCGAAGCACCGCCTCGCCGAAGATGTTATGCGGGACGCCGACACAGCTATGTATCAGGCGAAGCGGGCCGGGAAGGCTCGCCATGTGGTCTTCGACGAGCAAATGCACAATGCTGCGAAAGAGATCCTACGTCTGGAAACCGATCTGCGGCGCGCGGTCGAGCGCGACGAGATCACGATCCACTATCAACCCATCTATGCACTCGATACAGGCCACATCGAGTCGTTTGAATCCCTCGCTCGATGGGAGCACCCTGAGTTGGGCCGCATACGTCCGGACAAGTTCATCCCTCTAGCGGAGGAGATCGGGCTGATCGATCGCGTGTGCGAGCATGTTTTGCGACGTGCTTGCCGGGATATAGGGGAGCTGAACGCAGCCTCGACCGATCGCAAATATTCGGTCAGCGTGAATCTCTCCTGCCGGCAGTTCGGCAAGACCGACCTGGTACAGACGATCTCCGGCATCCTCAGGGACACGGGTTTTTCCTCTTCTCACCTAAGGCTGGAGATCACGGAATCAGTATTCTTCGAGCATTACGAGCGAGCAGTTGCGATCCTTAATGAACTGCGTAACCAAGGTGTTGAGATCGACGTCGACGACTTCGGTACGGGTTACTCTAACTTGGGCTATCTTCGGCTGCTGCCGATCTCGTCGCTCAAGATAGATCGCTCGTTTATTGGCATGATCGACGCGAACGGCGAGAATGACGAGATCGTTCGAGCCATAATTACGCTCGCCCGAAATCTTGGGCTTACTGTGGTCGCGGAGGGAATTGAAACGGACGTCCAGCGAAGGGTCCTTGAAGGCTTGGGCTGCGAAAGCGGCCAAGGATTTCTCTTTGCAAGGCCGATGGCGATCGACGAGCTTCGCTCATTTCTGGGGAGTGACGCAAATGCCGATCTGCACCCGAATCTCGACCCCATCCCCAACTTCAGCCTCGTTTCATAGACCGATTCCCGGTTGACGAAGTAATCCTCAGGATGAACAATAGTTCACACCGGCATGTATCGTCGTCCGAAATTTCTAGAAACGCTCCTTGAGATACGCCAGCAAATGGCGCGCGAGGCAGATTACGACGTCGACCTCTTTGCGGAGATGGCTCGCTCAGGAACGAGCGTGCTCGAACCGAATGGCGGCAGCGACGCTGTCCGGGCGCCCCTCGAGAGTTTCGATCTGGACGATGTTACTGACGGCCGGCCACCTTCATAATGAGCCGATACCTCGTCTCGTGCCTGTTCATACTGGCGGTAGTGTGTGGATCGGCGTTTCTCTTCTTTCCGGATTATTGGACGCATCGATACGATGACGTGATATCACGGCAGGCACGGGTTTACCGTCTGGACGAGAGGCTAGTCTGGAGCCTGATCTACGAGGAAACATATTTTCGCCCGTGGAAGATCGGGAACGCTGAGGAGGTCGGCCTTATGCAGGTAACGCCGGCGGTGGCGCGCCAATGGGCCAAAGAAACCGGCCTTAAGGAATACGAAAGGCAGGCCGCGGAAAACGTAAACGAGTTTCTTTCCGACCCTGAGCGGAACATCCAGGCCGGCTGCTGGTACCTCGAAAGGCTTCGCGAACAGTATCGTGGACGCTCCGCTGAGACGGCCATGACCCTCGCGGCTTACAACGCCGGCCCGAGCCGAGTCGATGAATGGACGCGCGATGCGGATGCGGCCACGATTTCCGAGGCAGACTTCATTTCACGCATAAGTATTGCGTCGACCAAAAGCTACGTCTCGCTGATCCTGGAGAGATACCGTAGAACACCCGCGAGCCCGCAGAGATGAGGATCCTCGCCGCCTCATTCGTGCTGCCAATAACATCGCCTCCGGTCGCGGATGGCGCTATCGCGATCGATGATGGGGGCAGGATAGTTGACGTCGGCACTCGCGACAGGTTGATATCGAATTACCCTGGAACGGCACTCGAAGATCTCGGCAACGCAGCGATCCTGCCGGGATTTGTCAATTGTCACTCACATCTCGAGATCACCGCTCTCCGCGGGGCGCTTGACGACGTGGAGCATGACTTCCGTTCCTGGCTCCTTAAACTGAATGACCTTCGATCGGGGCTGTCCGATGACGAGCTGCTTAAAAATGCCCGCCTTGGAGCTTTAGAAGGTGCTCAAGCAGGCGTCACGTGCTTTGGTGATATTGGCCGGATGGGCCATATCGGCATCGCGGCGTTAAAAGACGCGGGGCTGCGTGGGATCGTGTATCAGGAAACGGAGTTTTCGCCCGACAATAGGACAGCTGAGAAAGATTTTCAAAAACTCGCGGCTAAGTACGAGGGCCTGATCGATACGCAAACCGATCTGGTTCGTATCGGGCTCTCCCCTCACTCGCCATATACCGTGAGCTCGCGACTCTTCGAGTTGATCGCCGAGTACGGCATCATCAACCGGATTCCTCTATCGATCCACGTGGCGGAGTCGGATAACGAAGTAGAACTGCTCCAAAGCGGAACGGGCTTTTTCACCGGCGTTTATGAAAAGTTCGGTGTCGAATGGTCGAGCCCCTATTGCTCACCGATCGAATACATGGAACGGCTTGGCGTGTTATCGGCCCGGCCTCTTCTCGCTCACTGCGTTAAGGTTTCCGACACTGATATTGCAAAGATACATGCATACGGAGCGTCGATCGCGCACTGCCCGAAATCGAACTCGAAATTCGGCCATGGCACGGCACCCTTCGAAAGGTTTCTGGATGAAGGTATCCCGGTTGGTTTAGGGAGTGATTCCGTCGCCAGCAACAATCTTTGCGACATACTCGAGGAAGGAAGATTCGCATCGCTGATCGGACGCAACCGGGCGGGCTCGGAACGATTCATCGGGGCGGAAGAGATCTTGCGGGCCGCAACTCTCGGCGGTGCGGAAGCAATGGTGATGGCCAATGAGATCGGTTCGCTCCAAGCGGGTAAGCAGGCTGATCTCGCCGTTATTTCGCTCGGCCATCCTGCCCAGCAGCCTATAGCCGACATTCACACTGCGCTGGTCTTTTCATCGAACGCCAGAGATGTCCGCCTCACGTTGGTGGCAGGAACGGTTGTCTACCGTTCGTGATACTTGCCTTTGGCGGTAAAATGAAATGGGAGGACGAACCCCCACTCCGTTAGCCTTATATGAAAAAGATATTTTTTGCTGCGGTTTTTGTGACCGTATTGACCATGTGCGCCGCCTCTCAGGAATCGCTCTTTGATAAAGGCCTCCGACAGATCAACTCAAAGCAGTATGAAGAAGCGATCGCTACCTTCCAGCAGGTGGTGAGCACCGAGCCTAACAATTATGCGGCCTTTTATAATATAGGACTCTGTCAGTATGATCTGGAACGATACGACAAGGCGGCTGAGGCATTCAATCGGGCCGTCACTATCAAGCCGGATAACGTGCTCGCATGGATCCAACTAGGCAACTCGCTCGATTACCAGGATAAGTACAATGAGGCGATCGCTGCCTATCAGCGAGCCCTCCAACTCGATCCGAATAATGCGAATGCCAACTTTGAGATCGGGGTCTCACATTATCGAAAGAAGAACTACCCAGAGGGGATCAAGGCGTTCAAGGAATCGATCCGCCTGGACGGGAGCAATCCGGATGCTCATTACCGCATCGCGCTCTGCTATAAGGAATTGAAGCAGGGCGCCGATGCACAGGCCGAATTTGAAAAGTCGGTGAATCTGGGAATAAAGAACGGATTTGCCCAGTACGAACTTGGAAAGATCTACGGCGATCAAGGGGCACTCGATAAAGCGATCGCCCAGCTAAATGCGGCTGTTCAGCTAAAGCCCGAAATGACCGATGCGTGGATGGAACTGGGTGATGTCTACTACAATTCTAACCGATCAGTTGAGGCGATCGCGCCTTACAAGCGAGCGGCGGAACTTTCTCCGAACTATCTCGATGCCGCTGTCTATCTGGCAGATGCATATCTAAATGCGAAGAGATATGACGATGCCATCCCTGCATATAACAAGGCACTCGCGATAGACCCAAAGAACGCCGAGTCCATCTATGGCCTTGGCCTCGTTTATTACAACCAGAAGAAGAAAGATCTTGCTCAACAGCAGTACGACAAACTGAAGCCGTTAGATGCGGCGCTTGCCGCCAAACTGTTGGACTGGATCAACAAACTTCAATAGGATCGTCACATTTAAGAAAAACGGGAGCCAACCAGACTCCCGTTTTTCTCTTACCCTAGCGCGGCGAAACGTCGTATTCCGGCTTCGGTACGCCCATCAGCCACTTATCGAACCAGCCCACGATATGCTGGAGACGCTCGATGCGGTGCCACGGTTGGCCCGATCGCGAAAGTTCATGCCCCTCGTTGGGGAATTTCACCATGACGGTCGGGATCTTGCGATATTTCAGCGCACGGAACATCTCCTCGCCTCCTGAGCCGGGAGGCGTGCGATAGTCCGCTTCACCAGAGATGAGCATAAGCGGGGTCGTCACATTCTTTATGTAGGTGATCGGAGATCGGGCTTTGAAATCTTCCGGGTCTTCGAAAGGCGCTGCCCTGAACCAACTCGGCTGGAACAAAGTAAAATCAGCGGTGTACCACCAATCAGACCAGTCAGCGATGTCTCGTTGCGATACAGCCGCCTGAAAACGTTGTGTCTGTGTGATCGTCCAGTTCGTCAACAGACCGCCACCCGATCCCCCAGTAACTCCAAGCTTCTTTTCGTCAATATAGCCTCTTTTGAGAAGTTCATCGAGGCCCGCCATCAGGTCTTTGTAATCATCACCGGGGTAATGATACTGAATGATGTTGCCAAAATCCTGCCCATAGCTGGTGGAGCCGCGGGGGTTGGGATAAAGAACGACGTATCCCTTCGCTGCCATCCACTGAAATTCATGATCGAAAACAAATCCATAAGCGGAATGCGGTCCGCCATGTATGTTGAGGATCAGCGGGTACTTTTTGCTCGGATCAAAATCGGGCGGCTTTTGGACCCAGGCCTCGATCATCTTCCCGTCAAAGCTCTTGTACCAGATGGTTTCGGGCTCCGTGAGATTCAGCTTCGAGAAGAGCGTGTCATTGATGTGAGTAAGCTGCCGCGGCTGGCCTCCGCTTGTAGTCTGAACGTATAGATCTGTGATCTTCGTGGGCGTAGAAACCGTGTAGGCGATCGCTTTCCCATCATCGGTCGCCTTATAGCTCAATACGGCGTGTTCGCCCGTCGTAAGGTCCGACATCTTTCCCGTCGCCGCGTCGAAGATGGCGAGATTCCCTTTCCCCTCTTTTGCGTATCTGGAGATAAGGCCCTTACCATCCGCGGTCCAGATGATCCCGCCGCCGCCCGGCGAACGCGGTGCCGCATTATCACCACCGACACCTCCGCCGATCTCGATATCCATATTCGCGGTCAGGTTTTTGGGTTGCGCATTGGGTGCAATATCCATCACCCATAGGTCCGGTTCAACGTAGGAAAGTACCGGCTTATTGATGCCGGCGGTGAAAGCCAATTTTTTGCCGTCGGGGCTGAGCGCCATTCCTCCAATGCCGAGATCGATCTTCGTCAAAAGAGTCGAAGGGCCGCCCGATGCCGGCACTGAATAGATCTCTGTCGACGGGAGCTCGTAATAGCCTTCTACTACGTGAGATGACTGGTAATAGATCGTCGAGCTGTCCTTTGACCAGATCGCACCTCCCTCGTTGAAGCTACCCGTCGTGAGCTGCTTCGGAGTCACCTTATCCTCGGGGCTGTGCGGAGCGGCGACGATCCAGATGTGGCCCGGGTGAGCGGTGTCAATGTAGCCGCTTCCGTCAGAGCGATAAACGGCGCGCGTGATGACCTTTACATCCGACTCATGGGCGTCAGGAGACGGAGGAACAGGTTTGCCGGCTCGCGCGATCTCCGTGTCGGTCGCGCTGTTGCCGAAGACGATCCACTTCCCGTCAGGCGACCAACCAATGCCTCCAGCCCCGCGAGTCATCGTCGTGAATTGCCACGAGTCGCCTCCCGCCATTGACAGCATAAAAAGCTGTGGTCCTGCATCGGTCACGCGAGAGAATGCAATGTATTTACCGTCCGGCGACCAGCGCGGGCTCGAGTCGCGCGTGCCGCCGGTCAGTCGATGCGGCTCCTCATTCCCGCTCGTCGAAACCGCCCAGATCGATGTGTCATAATTCGTCTTCTGGGCGTTGACCGTAACCCTCACAAATGCGACGGTCGAGCCGTCGGGGGAGATCTGCGGGTCACCCACCCAAGCGAAATCAAACAGGTCTTTCTCGGTGATATTTCGTTTCTGCGCCGACGCCCCGACGCAGAACAAAAGTACAAAGATGGATAGACGAACAAAGGTCCTTCGCATAGCTCTCCTGTATTGAAAAGAATTGGCTCGAATTTGTATGGCTAGAGTAACAGCTAGTTGCCCGGCGTCCTATCGGCCTTCGGCGTCGGTCAGCTCCGTCAGCAGCTCGGCAGGCGTCCAGTCGTTCCCCTTAAAGATCTTTCTCACCTTTCCGTCCGTTGCGATCACGGCAGTGACAAGGCTGTGATTGATCTTTGTTTTGTCACTCGCATCGGTCTCATATTGCAGCCCGAAAAAGTCAGCGATCTTTTTCACTTCCGCATCTTTACCAACCGCCAGCTGCCATACCGTGAAGTCCGGCTTTGCGTTCTTGCCCAAATATCCGAGACCATAGGAACGCAGTTTCTCGGGCGTGTCATTCGCTGGGTCGAACGAGATCGACAAAAGACGGATCTTGTCCCTTTGCGCTGGGTCGGCCATTACCTTATTCGCGATGTCGCTGAAGTTCGTCGACATTCGGATACAGTAATCCGGCAATGGACAGCGTGCGTAAATAAAAGTTATCGCAAGCGGATGGCCCCGAAAGTCCTTGATCGAGATCCGCTTACCGTCTTGATTGGTTAGCGAGAAATCGGGGACGTCCTGTCCAACCTGTGCGAATTTGTCGTTAACGGGTAGAGGGTTGTTCGTATCCGCCGGCGGGGTGACAACCAGATTCTCCAGATAAAACGGGTCCTTGGCTGCGCTGTCAACCACAAGGTCTGCTCGGACCTCCGCTCCCGGCGTCAGCACGCTCCATACTTCGTCCGCATGGACCGGAAACGCCATTGTCATCGCATCCATGTATCCCTCAATAGCAGAGTGCTGAATAGTAGCCATCCTTTTAGCCTGATCGACCGAAATGACCTTGCCTCGGAATGGGTAGACCTTTGCATCTGGTGAATGGGCTGTGGGACCCGCGGGTTTCTGGCCGCAAGCCCAAATAAACGCACAAGTAATTAAGACAATCAAGAAATTACGCATGATCTAGGCTCAACGGGATCGCAGGTTTTCGTCGTAAAGATATTGGTACATCCGATAGTTAGACATCACGCGATAGACGTATTCCTTGGTCTGTGTGAACATTATCTCCGGGACATATCTGTCGGGGATTCCCGAGCGCGACCGAGACATCCATCTCTTAACATTATCGTCTCCGCCATTGTACGCGGCAATCACAGCCTCGGGCTGCTGCGGAAATAATGCGAAGAGATCCCCCACGAATTGCGAGCCGAAAAGAACCGCTGTATCGGGCTGGTAAAGATCATCTTGTGCAAACCGATCTCGGCCAACCTCGCCTGCGATCCGTGTCGATGTCGTTGAAATAAACTGCATCAGGCCACGTGCTGCTGCATTTGATTTTACGTCCGGCTGAAAGCGTGACTCCTCACGCATTATCGACAGGATCAACCTCGGATCGAGCGATCGCGGCGGGCCGTAGGCGAGGAGGCGATCCGTGAATACGACTGGGTAAAGCTGCCGAAGCTGCTCACGTGGGATCAACTCTAGCGGATAATCCGCGGGCACCTTTTTCCAGGGTCCTTCGATCGCCGCCATCGCTCGGTCGGCTCTATTCGCGCGAATAGAACTCGACGGATCGAGACTTCCTCCGACTAGAGCATCATCAAAAAGTCGGAGTTTCTTTAATGCCTCGGCCGCACTATCGCGCTCCATGGGAGTCGTCGCATTCGTGATCGCGGGCAGGACGTATTTCGGAGAGACCTTGATGACTAACTTAAGAGCATCAATAGCCTGACCGCGTACGTCTTGATTCGTACTAAGCCGCAGGATCGACTGAGCAGTGATGCGGCGCGCTTCATTGTCTTTAGACTTAAGCTCGTTCAATACGGAGCCGAGCTTCTGGGAGACCGCCGCCTGCCCGGCTTCCACTTGCGACAATGCGGCAAGTCGGTCATTCGCTCGCCACCCATAGTATTCGCCGCGGCCATCCGGGATCGACAGGTAAGTGTCGACCGCTTCCGAATATCGGCCCAGCTGCTCAAGCGCGAAACCTTTCAAGAAGGTTACCTCGGCCGTGTTCGTACCTCCGGGAATACTGCTTCCACCAAGATCGCTAAATGTCTTAAGCCGGTCCAGTTGCTCGAGAGCGCTGACCCACTCCTCGCGGGCGATAAAGATCCGCGCCTCAGCGAAGATCGCCACGGCCTCCGGCACTTTTCCTCGAAAAGCTTCCTCAGTCTTTTCGCACCATTTGAGGGCGTCCTGATCACTGCCGTGGTCCCGGAGAATGTCAACTGTGTTCAAATAGGCCCGGTCTAGGCGAGCGTCAGCAGGGTATTTGTCGATGTATTGCTGATAACGCTTTTCGGCTTCCTTTGGCTTACCCACCCGCGAATAACAAGCGGCGGCCTGCAGGAGAGCGTCTTTCGAGGCCGGTGCGTCCGGATACTGTTCCAAAACTCTTTCGAACCACCGAAGGGCATCGACAAAATCCTGTTGTTGAGCTGCCGCGCGCCCGTTCTGGAATAACGCGTCCGGCGCGGACGTGCTTCCAGGCCGCGCGATCACCGCGTCAAAGTGAATTTTGGCCGCGGAAAAGTCGCGGTTGAATTGGAAGATGGCGCCGCGCCGCATATGCTCGGCATCCGATAGAGCCCCTTGATCGTCGATGAGATCCAATGCCTTTGCTGCTCGCTGAGCGACGTCGTCGGCTTGTGCGGGGTTCGGCATCGAGTCGAGAAGTCCAAGGAGAATTGGCCGGGCCTGGTCGATCTGATGACTGTGGAGATACGCTTCGGCGAGGAGCTGTTGCAGCTCACGTCCCGGTTGCCCGCTGTCCGCAGGGCCGCCCCCAGTCAGCATCCTGATCGCGTCATCAAAATTCTCAGTTTCAACATCACCGCGTGCGATCCGTTCCGCCGCGGCATTCGCAAAGGGTCCTTTCGACAATTTGTACAAGTAGAGCCTTTCGAGAATTAGGTTGCCCGTCTCCCGTGCAAGCTGTGCGAGGTGGACGTTAGCGTAGTCGGAAAGAGTGGAATGGCGATCCGCCACGCGCTCAAGATCTGCCATTGCCTCTGACAGACGGCCGGCTTTCTCAAGAACGCGCGCCTGCAGATAATCCAAATTCTTATCCGCGAAACCCTTTGGATCGCGAGCCGCAAGGATCTGAAGCCTGTCGAGCGCGGTCGTCCAGTCGTTTGCCTCTATGGACTCTAAAAGCTGCCTCGACCCATCGTCAACGTCGCTCGCGAGCGTGAGCGGAGAAATGACCGCGAGGGTAACTAGTATACGTAAAACGCGTCTCACGATAGCGATTTTAGCAAAGCGGTCGCGAATGCTGTAAAATCGCGCAAAAACCTCTATGTCATTGAGAATATTGAGCGGCAGACCCTTCGCGGAGGCGATACAAGCTGAAGTTGCCGCTGAGGTCGCGGCGATCAAAGCGCGAGGAGGTCCGGTACCGTGTCTTGCGGTCGTGCGGGTAGGCGAAGACCCCGCTTCGGCCGTCTACGTTGGCAGTAAGGTGCGCACTACAGAGGAACTCGGCATGCTGTCGGAGCATCTTCATTTCGACGAAAATGTCTCGCAGCAGCAGGTCGTGAAAGCCGTTACGCAGCTGAATGAACGCGACGACGTTGACGGCATACTAGTTCAGCTTCCCCTGCCCAAACATCTGAATGAGCGGGAGATCCTCGAGTTGATCGATCCCGAGAAGGACGTCGACGGATTTCATCCTGTGAATACCGGGCACTTAATGCAGGGTTACGATTCGCTCGTGCCATGCACGCCAGCGGGCGTGATCGAGCTTCTAAAACGCTCCGGCGTCGAGATCGCGGGAAAGCATGCAGTGGTCGTCGGCCGGAGCAACATCGTGGGCAAGCCGATGTCGATGCTCCTGCTTCAGGAAAATGCTACTGTGACCATTTGCCATTCTCGAACCAAGGACCTGCCGGCCGTTACCCGCTCCGCTGATATTCTTGTGGCTGCGATGGGGCGCGCCGGGTTCATCACGGCCGAACACATTGGCGACGGCGCGACCGTAATAGACGTTGGCATCAACAAGCTAACGGATGCATCGCAGGCACGCGAACTTTTTCCGCCAGAGATCGCGGATAAACGAGTTAGTTCTATTGGCGAAAAAGGATCGACTCTCATTGGCGACGTTGATCAAAAGGCTGCTTATCAAAAAGCCGGTGCCTTCACGCCGGTGCCGGGAGGCGTTGGATTACTAACGGTCGCAATGCTGATGAAAAACACGGTGAAAGCCGCAAAGATGAGGCGAGCAATATGAAATTTGAAGAATACCAGTCTGCGGCTAGCCACACTGCGCTCTACCCGCGGCGAATGTCCAACCTGGAATATCCGACACTCGGGCTAGCAGGGGAAGCAGGTGAGGTCGCCAACATCGTTAAGAAGATCCAACGCGATCACGGGGGCCTTTTGAACGATGAGATCCGGGGCAAGCTCAAGGACGAGCTAGGTGATGTGCTCTGGTATATATCGGCCTGCGCAGACGAACTTGGTCTGACGCTCGACGAGATTGCTGCATATAACGTCGACAAATTAGCCAAGCGACACGGCAGATGACCCAAAAAATGAAAACAGCTGTGATGACGGTTAGCTTTTGGCTGTCTCTTAATGCTTAAAGTCGGTCTAACAGGGTCCATTGCGGTAGGCAAATCCTTTGTCTGCAGCGTTATGCGTGAACTTGGCTTGCATGTACTGGATGCTGATCAAGCCGCCCGCGAGGTCGTTGCAAAGGGGTCACCGGGCCTTGTCCGCGTTGTCGAAGCATTTGGCGTCGGTATAGTCGACGGGCATGGCGAGCTTGATCGAAAGAAAATGGCCGCCATCGTATTTGCTGATGAGCAGAAGCGGCTGCTGCTAAATTCCATCATTCATCCGCTGGTGATCGAGAAGCAAAACGAATGGATCGGCTCCATCGCACAAGAGGATCCAGGCGGAATTGCCGTCGTCGATGCGGCACTGATGATCGAGTCCGGAGGCTATAAGCGCTTCGACAAACTCATTGTTGTGTGGTGTGAGCCTGAGATACAATTAGAACGCCTGATGCGTCGGGAAAACCTTAGCCGAAGTGACGCCGCCAAACGGATCGGGGCACAAATGCCGCAGGACGAAAAGAAACGTTTTGCCAACTACCTGATCGATACCTCTGGCAGCATCGAGGAATCAAGAAAACGGACGGAGAGGGTCGTCGAAAAGCTTCGAAGCCTTTCAAGTTGAAAAACATTGGTCACCGAAACGCAAAAGCCCATGCTCGTTACGCGGGCGGCAGTTTTATCGGTCGCGGCACTGTTCGTGTCGTCCTGCGCGAATATCGAGAAACCCGCGGTCCAGCCATTCGTCTCGGTTACACAACCCCCGGCGCAACAGGAATTCCGTTGGAGTAACGGTAAGGCACCGAAGTCATTTGACCCCGCTCGTGCCTCCGCCGCTCCTGAAACGGATATCGTTCGAGCACTCTTCCAGGGGTTGACCGATATCGATTCAAAGACGCTTCAGGCTGTGCCCGGTGCTGCCGAAAAATGGACGGCGTCTGACGATCTGCGAACATGGACGTTTCAGCTGCGCAAAGATGCCAAGTGGTCGAACGGCAGGCGCGTCACGGCAGATGATTTTGTAGACTCGTGGAGACGTCTGACGGCTCTCGGTGATAAAGCCGCGCATCGCGATCTTTTTCAGAATATAGTTGGCCTCACCGCTATTCCCGAATCCGCTCCGCCGGTGGGAATTCCGACGGGCGATTCCTCGCATCCTCTTGCAAACGTTCCGAGTCGTCCTGACGTTCCTTCCGCATCGCAACCGAGCTCGGACGAGCCAAAACACACCGAGCAAAAACCGGACGAACATAAGTCTGACAAGCCTGTCGAAAAGAAATTTGGTGTTGAGGCGATCGACGATCAGACGTTGAGGGTTACGCTTCAACTACCGGACAAGGATTTTCCCAAACTCGTTGCGGACACTGTCTTTCGACCGATCTACGGCGACGGCGCGGAATTTGACGATGACCCGCTCGATGACGGTGTCGTGACCAACGGACCCTTCACCGTTGCCGAGGTCGGGAAGGACGGCGTAGCGCTAAAACGCTCGGAAACATATTGGAACAAATCTGCCGTCGGCCTTGAACGCATCCGATTTATCCCGAAGGAATCGGGCGAAGCCGCTCTGGAGGCGTACAAGAAAGGGGAGCTAGATGCTGTCACGAATGCGGATCTCGAGCCCCTTGCTCTCAAACTTCTGACCCCATATGAGGATTTTCGTCAGACGGCACACGGCGCTCTCAATATGTACGAGGTCAACACCAAGAATCCGCCGTTCAGCGATCGCCGCGTCAGGGAGGCTCTTGCGATCTCCATCGACCGTGATCGACTGACAGATGGGGAGTTGGAAGGTTCAACTCAAGCCGCGACGACTTTTTTCCCTGATGGCGACGGAACGCACATTTCCCTTGATGTGGCCCGGGCCCGTGATCTGCTCGAAAGGGCGGGTTATTCCGACGGAAACGGCTTTCCCGCAATTCGTTTGGTGATCAATCGCAACGACGTTCAACAGCGTGTCGCCAAAGCCGTAGCAAAGATGTGGAAGCAGAACCTAAACATCGATACGCAAATGATCGTAAAAGAAACTGGCGAAATGGAAGCCGTGAAGACAAGCGGCGAATATGATCTGATCCGTCGCGGCGTCGTGCTTCCAAGCCTGGACGAGATGGTCGGCCTGAATTCTATTATCGGCAACGTCGTCAAGGCGGAGCCGAAACCGACGGCGGATCCCATCGCTCCGCCACTTGAGACCCCTCTTGAACAGAGGCTTAAACGCGGAGGGCCGGCGGATAGTGAAAACGCAGCACCGTCTACTCCGCCAGTTCCCGCTGTCATGACGGAGGACGACGCGCTTTATGACTTTTCGGCAATACCGTTGTATTTCCCGACGTCATATTCACTGGTAAAGCCGTACATCCGAGGTTTTGAAAGCAACAGTATCGATGCGGTAAACATTGACCAGGTGGTCATCGACAACAACTGGCAACCTGACCGCTCAAAGGGCGAATCGTAATTCAAGCCCAGTCCTATATAGCTCGCGTCTCGCGCGGGCGATCGTCCAGCACCGAGGTTTTTTATGACATGTATCCGGTCCCAGCTTCTTGTACTGTTGGTTGCATTCTCGCTGTTTGCCGCGGGTTGTGGTGTACGCACGGATAGCCGTTATTTCGGTCTGACCAAGCCGCCGACGAACAATATAATGCGGTACGTGACGGGCGGCGAGATCGAATCTCTCGACCCGCCCATCACAAACAGCCAACCGGATGCCCGTATCTTGATCGCTCTCTTCGATGGTCTTGTGGAGTACCATCCGAAGACGATGGAGCCGATCCCTTCCATCGCGCAAAGCTGGGAACTTAGTCAGGATGGGACGGAGTACATTTTCCATCTTCGAAACAATGCGAAGTTTTCAAACGGCGATCCGATCACCTCAAATGATTTTGTCTATTCATTCCGCCGCGGCTTCGATCCAAAACTTGCATCTCGAAATGCGTACTTGGGCTACTACATCAAATACTCTGAAGCGTATAACTCCGACAAGTCCTTCGTTAAGGATCCCACGGGCAAATTTTTACTCAAATCAGATGTTGAAGACAAGAAGGAAGGCGAGGGCGCCCCTGCCACGCCAAAGGTTGATAATTTCGGGCCTGATTCTGAGTTTCACCGATTCCTTGACGGGCCGGAGCGCTTGACGGTTCCGAGCGATCCGAAAGATCTTGCTAAACTGACCGACAAGGATGCAAAACTGAAGGCGGCCCTGCAGGGTAAGGAACTCGTACCGGTAAAGGCCGAAGACATTGGGGTCGAGGCTATCGACCCTTACACCCTTCGTGTAAAGCTCTACCAACCCGCGCCTTTCTTTCTCGGACTTCTCGCTCACCAGTTCTTTAGGGTGGTCGATCATAATGTTGTCGAGAAGTACGGCAAAGACTGGACGCGCACCGAGAATATCGTGACGTCGGGGGCCTATAAACTCACGGTCCACAAGCCGTACGATGTCCTGTCGGTCAGACGTGATCCAAACAACTGGGACGCGGCGAATGTTCATCTTGACGGCATCGACTTTTATCCTCTTGACGAGCAGACGACGATGATGAATCTGTACAAGGCTGGATCCGTGGACGCTTTGTACAATCATACCGTCCCTGCTGCTTGGTTCGATCAGATCACGCCGTTTAAGGCGGAGTATTCGCTGCAGCCCGAGGTTGCAGACGAGTTCTATGTGATGAACGTCAAGAAGCCGCCAATGGACAAGCTCAAGGTGCGTCAGGCACTTTCGCTGGCGATCGATCGGGACGCTCTCGCAAAATTCCGCAAGACCCTGAAGCCGCTGGTAGACATGACGCCGGAGGGGATCTTTCCAAAATATGAAGAAGCGCGGACGAAGATCTACACAGAGGAGTTAGCTAAGCAGGGCAGCAATCTCGATCAATGGAAGGCCCGCAAATTCGACCCGGGCAAGGCTCGCAAGCTAATGACGGAAGCGGGTTTTCCAGTAAACGCAGCAGGCGATGGATTCGCTTGTCCCTCCTTCCCGACGGATCAGGTCAATCTAACGTACAACACCGCGGAGAGCAACAAGGCGGTGGCCGAGTTCGTTCAGGCGCAATGGCGGCAGAACCTCGGCATCACGATCCCTTTGCAAAGTGTGGAATTCCGCACTTATTTGGATCAGCTAAATAAGGTCGACTACGCCGGTGTTGCACGCCGTGGATGGGTCGGCGATTATATGGATCCGTACACCTTCTTAAGTCTCTATTATTCGCCGGCCAACGAGGGCGCCACCGGCTGGTGGGACCCGAAGTTCGACAAATTGCTGGATGACGCGAATAATACAGTGGATCCGCAGAAAAGATTTGAGATACTGGCCCAAGCGGAATTCTATGTGATGCAGCAGCAGATCATTATCCCGCTCGGTACGAATACCAGCAGCTGGATGAAGAAGCCTTATGTGAAAGGATTCTACCCAAATCCGGGTACACTCGAACCCTGGAAGTTCGCATATATCGAGCAGGATCCTTCAAAATGGACGACCGATATGGATAAGATAATGTCCGACGACGATCCGGCCGTCTCCCAGCAGGTCGACAGGCTCATGGCGACGCAGCTCGAGATGCAGAATTCAAAGACGCAGATAGCGGCGAAGTAAAGCTGAACCAAAGGATCGATGTTTAATTTCATCCTACGCAGGCTGTTGATCATTATCCCGATGGCGCTGCTCGTCATCTCGGTCACATGGCTGTTGATCCGGCTCGCACCCGGAACCTTTTATTCCAGCGAGAAAAAGCTCCCGGCTGCTAT
>JAFAOW010000115.1 GCA_019247455.1 Acidobacteriota bacterium
CGATGTCTCGAGCCTGGATGCCGGACATTCGCTCCATGTTTCGGACCTGAGCGTGCCCGAGGGCGTCGAGATCCACGACAACCCTGACACGGTCGTAGCTTCGATCGTGATCGTTAAGGAGGCCGATCTCGAGCCGCAGCTCGAGGAGGGCGCGCAGCCCGAGGTCGTTGGTGAAACTCCCGCTGAAGGCGCTCCCGAGGGCGAAGGCGGCGGCGGCGAAGGTTAATTCGCTGACATGGGCGGCTGGCTGATCGTAGGGCTTGGTAATCCTGGGTCCGAGTACGCGAAGACGAGACACAATCTCGGCTTTATGCTCATCGATCTGCTGGCCGAGCGGATGCAGGCCCGCATTTCGAGAGACGAATGCCGTGCCTTGGTAGGCCGCGGGAACTTTGACAATCAGGCGGTCGAGCTCGCAAAGCCGCAGACCTATATGAATCTGAGTGGCGAGGCGGTCAAGTGCCTTCTCGCTAAGGATGAAAGGTCGCGCGAGCGGATGGTCGTCATTTCCGATGACCTTGCGATCCCTTTCGGCACGATACGCGTAAGACGATCGGGAACCCACGGCGGGCAGAACGGCCTGAGGTCGGTCATCGACCAGCTTGGAACGCAGGAGTTCATCCGGCTGCGGATCGGCATCCAGCCGGAGCATCCGGTCGCAGACGCCAAGAGATTTGTTCTCGAGAATTTCCCAAAAGCGGGTCTCGAGACGCTTGAAAAGACATTAGAAGCCGCCGCCGACGCGGTCGAGACCATTATTCGGGATGGAGTGGACGCGGCGATGGCGAAATTCAATTGATAGAGATCCTTACTTCAGCCTGAGATGCTGAGGTTGGTTAACCAAAAGGAGTAAGAAGGTAAGTAAATGGCAAATAGAACGTACGAAGTAATGTATATCGTCGACCCCGACACAGCGGGCGACAAGATCGAGAAGCTGAACGAGGCCGTCGGCAAGCTCATCGAAAAGGAAGGCGGCGAGGTCGTTCGAATGGACGATATCGGCCTGAAAACGATGGCATATCCGATCCAGAAGAAGGCCGAGGGGCACTACGTGCTTTTCGAGATCAACGGCTCCGGCCAGGAGATCGCGGAGCTGGAGCGCCGCATGCGCGTTAATGACATGATCATGCGCTACATCACGGTCCGCGTCGATGAGGATCGTAAGAAAGCAACGAAACTTCGCGAAAAGCGCGAGGCAAGAGCGGCAAAGCGCGCTTCGTTCCGCAATACGGCGGAAGCAGCCCAGACAGAGGCGCCGGCCGAGGCCTAGGAGGTATTTATGGCAGAGAAAGAAATGGAATTGATGAATGATCGCGTCGACCTCGGCGTAGGTGAGGACGTAATTGGCGATCGCCCAAGACGTTATCAGCGGCGCCGTCCCCGACAGGTCGTTCCGGATTATATCGATTGGAAGGATATCGATTATTTACGTCAGTTCGTTCCTGAGCGGGGCAAGATCATGCCGAGGCGTATCTCGGGTATTTCGGCAAAGGATCAGCGCCGTCTTGCAAAAGCGATCAAAAGAGCACGCTCGATGGCAATGCTGCCCTTCGTAGCCGACTAGAGGTTTTATCATGGCAAATACAACAGTTCTACTACGTGAGGATCTCGACAGCGTCGGCGGACGAGGCGAGGTGGTGAAGGTCAAGGCCGGGTACGCTCGCAATTACTTGCTGCCGCAGGGCCTGGCGACGCTCGCAACAAAAGGCAATGTCAAGCAGATCGAGCAGGAGCGCGCGGCTCTTCTAAAGAAGGCGGCCATCGAGAAGGCCACCGCCGAGGCGCAGCTCGAGCAGATGGGCGAGATCAAGCTCAGCTTCGAGCGAAAGGCGGGCGAGCACGGAACGCTCTTCGGTTCCGTTACATCGATGGATATCGCCGACGCTCTCAAGGCGAAGGGATATGAGATCGATCGCCGCAAGATCTCGCTTCGTGATGCGATCAAGGAAACCGGTGAGTACACCGTCAATGTTAAGCTGCACCGCGAGGTGACGCTTACGGTTCCGGTGACGGTGACCGCCGAGGGCGGCGAAATGCCTGCTAAGGAAGAGAAGAAGGCCAAGAAGGCGAAAGCGTCTGCTGAAGCGACTCCCGAGCAGGAAACTCCTGCCGAGGCTCCTGCTGAAACCGCGGCAGAATAATCTCAGGCTTCAAAATTAGAAAAAGGACGATCGAGCGAAAAAAATGCGCGTCTTTCGTCCTTTTTTGCGCCTATTTTCTGTGGAAGGTCTTGTGGAAAAGTAGGTTAAGTTTAGAGTCTTCAATGCGTTGACCGAAACGCACTAGCTTCTTCGACATATTGCGGCACTTACCTCATAATACTGATTCATTCCGTTGGTCAATGGCTTCTGTTTTTCCTGACAATCGAAGAGAGCAATACCTCGAGAAACCTCTGCCTTCGAGCGACGAGTCCGAGCGGGTCATTCTGGGCGCGATCCTGCTCGACAATTCGGTGATCGCGCAGGCCGTGGAGCATTTAAAGCCTGAAGACTTTTATTCGCCGTTGAACCGGCGCGTCTTCGCCGCGATGATCGCGCTCTTTGAAAAGCAACGACAGATCGACCCGATCCTGATCGGCGAGGAGTTAAAGAAAGAGGGAGCCCTTGAATCGATCGGCGGTGTGACCGCTATCACGAATCTGACATTCGGACTGCCTCACTTCTCTAATGTCGAGGAATACATCACCGTCGTTCGTGACAAGTCCGTCCTTCGTCATTTGATCAGGACTTGCAATGCGATCACTAGCGAAGCGCTTGCTGAAGAGGAAGATGCAGAGCATATCCTTGACTCGGCCGAACAGCAGATATTCGAGATCGCAGAAGCCCGGACCTCGCAGAGCTTTTCGCGGATCGCGCCTATTGCGGACCGAGTCCTGGCCCGGGTTAAGGAACATGCCGAGGGCGGCGGTGCGCATGGAATTACGGGCCTGACAACCGGGTTTACTGAGCTTGATGACATCACCTCAGGCCTGCAGCGAACGGACCTTGTGATCGTCGCGGGCCGCCCTTCGATGGGTAAGACCGCACTTTGTCTGACGCTCGCCCAGAACGCCGCGTTGCGAACCGGAGCGGTCGTAGCGCTGTTTTCCCTCGAAATGTCGAAGGAGCAGCTCGTAACTCGTATGCTGTCGAGCGAAGCCCGCATCAATGCCCATCGCTTTCGCACCGGACATTTAATGTCTGCCGAATGGGAACGCCTCGCTGGTGCGATCACCACGCTTGGCGATGCAAGAATATTTATCGATGACACGCCCGGGATCACCGTACTCGAAATGCGCGCAAAGGCGCGCCGCCTTGCGGCGGAACAAAAAACTCTCGATCTGATCGTAGTCGACTACCTGCAGCTAATGGGCGGCGGCAAGCGGACCGAATCGCGGCAACAGGAGGTCTCGCAGATCTCGCGCGAGTTGAAGGGGCTGGCCAAGGAGCTGAATGTACCCGTCGTCGCGCTGTCACAGTTATCACGCGCGCCTGAGGCGCGTAATCCGCCGAAGCCGTTGATGAGCGACCTTCGTGAATCGGGTTCTATCGAGCAGGATGCCGACGTCGTAGCGTTCATTTATCGTGAGGACTATTACCGGCCGTCGGATGAGAACCAAGGCCTAGCGGAGCTGATCATCGCGAAGCAGCGCAATGGCCCGACAGGAACCGTGAAACTGGCGTTCCTCAAGGAATTCACTCGATTCGAAAATTATTTTGGAGAGTAATTTCATGCTCCCCTCCTTACGAAGGAGGGGTGCCCGGCAGGGCGGGGTGGTTCTTTTGAAGATCCCACTGCTACTCGGCTAGCCGGAAACAAGATTATGACTACCGACCTTCGTTACCCCATCGGGGAATTCGATCCTAATTTCGACGACTCAAAAGAGGCGCGTCTTGAGCGTGTTCAGACGATACGTGAGCTTCCAACAAGACTCAGAGCGGCGGTGGAGGGATTGACCTTCGAACAGCTTGACACGGAATATCGCCCTGGTGGATGGACGGTTCGGCAGACCGTGCATCATGTGCCCGACAGTCACATGAATTCATTGACACGTTTCAAGCTCGCCCTGACAGAAGACGAAACACCCACGATACGCCCTTATTACGAAGACCGGTGGGCGGAACTTGGCGACTCGAGGCTCCCGATCGACGTTTCGCTGCGCCTCATTACCGCCATTCACGAGCGCTGGGTCGCCCTGCTGGGATCGATGTCCGAAGCGGATTACAAAAAGAAATTCATTCATCCCGAAACGGGCGAATGGACCCTGGAGGCGGCACTTGCACTCTATGCATGGCACTCGAAGCATCACACGGCTCACATTACTTCCTTAAGAGAGCGAATGGGTTGGTAGGCCCGAAGAAGTAAATACTGAAAACTAAAAACGGAAAACTGTTAGAATGCTTCAGTTTTCCGTTTTAGGTCTCTCGTCTTGAGATTTGTGAACTCGTATGGCTGTCTCACAAGAGCGACTCGTCTCCCTCGACGTTTTCCGCGGAATGACGATCGCTGGAATGGTGCTCGTAAATAATCCGGGAACGTCGCCCGTTTACTGGCCTCTAGATCACGCCGAGTGGAACGGCCTTACGCCGACAGATTGGATCTTTCCGTTCTTTCTTTTTATCGTCGGGGTTTCGATCTCGATATCCCTTGGCCGACGCAGCCAAGAGGGGATTACCCGAGACACTTACATCCAGATCATCACGCGTGCGGGGACGATCTACCTACTTGGCGCCGCGATCTCGATACTTCCGTTCTTTCAATTTCAATCATCGGACGCACCGGATCCGCTGAAGATGATCGTATGGCTGATCCTTTCGGCCGCTTTATTCTTCCTGCTCCTGCGAAAGTATTACATCGCTGCCGGTTTGGCGGCCGCGGGCTTGCTGGGGATCGCCGCGTTCAATCTGGCGGGGTACAACATCGTCGGCTACAGCTACGGCACGTTAAGGATCGCCGGCGTGCTGCAGCGGATCTCCGTGTGTTATCTCGTCACGGCCCTCGTTTTTTTACATACCAACTGGAAGCAGCAGGTCGGAATTTCGATCTTTCTGCTTCTTGCCTATTGGCTCGTAATGACCGTCATTCCAGTGCCCGGCTGTGAGATCACGACCGTGAGTGACAAAGCGTGCAATCTAGCGGCCTACCTCGATCGTTCTATTCTCACTGAGAACCACATCTGGCGAAACGGCAAGGTCTACGACCCTGAGGGGATTCTCGCGACGATCCCTGCGATCGTGACGACGATCTCAGGCGTTCTTGCGGGGACGTGGCTCGCGGGAACGCAGGCTGCCAGCCTGCGTAATGACGGCGGCAGCGACAAGCTCAACAAGGTCTCCGGCCTATTCTTCTTCGGGGTTATCCTACTCGCGATCGGCCTCATTTGGAACAGCTATTTCCCGATGAATAAATCGCTATGGACGAGTTCATACGTCCTTGCGACTACGGGGTTAGCACTGCTCGTTCTCGGAGCCTGCTACTGGCTCATCGATATTAAAGGATATAAGAAATGGGCGTGGCCTTTTCGCGTCTTCGGCGCGAACGCCCTGGCCTTATTTGTCTTTACGGGCCTATTTGCACGCATGATCGCGGCTTACCGGGTGACTGGATCGGACGGCCAGCTAATTTCTGTTCAACGATGGATAATGAACCACATCTTCCTTCCCATCGCCCAACCGATCGACGCGTCGTGGATGTTCGCCGTGACCTTTATCCTGCTGTGGCTCTTCCTGATGTGGCTGTTATACAGAAAGAACATGTACATCAAGGTATAGGTTTATTTCATCCCCAAATTCTTAACTAGGAACGAATAAATGTCAGCCTGCTGCTCGATCGCCAGCGCGGTCGGCAAGCCTGCCCCGTGCCCCCCGCGTACTTGAATACGAACCAAGATCGGAGCATCACCAGCCTGGGCATTCTGCATAGCTGCCGCATACTTAAAGCTGTGCGCGGGAAATACGCGGTCATCATGGTCGCTCGTCATTACAAGCGTCGGCGGGTACTTCGTTCCCGGCTTCGCATTATGATACGGCGAGTATGCGTACATCGCCTTGAAGTCCGCCTCGTTCGTCGGGTCTCCGTAGTCCGATCGCCATGCCCACCCGATCGTGAACTTGTCGAATCGGATCATATCCATCACACCGACCTGCGGAATGGCGGCGCCGAACATATCCGGGTGTTGATTCAGGGTCGCGCCGACAAGCAAGCCGCCATTCGAGCCTCCCTGGATGGCAAGCTTAGGAGTTGAGGTGTACTTATTCGCGATCAGCCATTTTCCGGCCCACGCAAAATCGTCAAAGACGTTCTGTTTATTAAGACGAGAGCCGCCTTTCCACCAATCTTTCCCGTATTCGCTCCCGCCCCTGATGCAGGCAACGGCATAGATCCCGCCCATTTCGAGCCAGGCGATTCGGCTTACTGAAAACGCTGGTGTTGACGGAATATTAAAACCACCATATCCGTAAAGTATGGTCGGATTGGTCCCATCAAGTTTCGTTCCCTTTTTCATCGTAATGAACATCGGTACTTTCGTACCGTCTTTCGACGGATAAAAGACCTCCTTCACTTCGAATTGCGCCGGGTCGAATTTCACCTTTGCCTGCCGGTAAAGGGTACTCTTACCGGTTTTCATGTCGTAACGGTAGATCGTAGGCGGTGCGTTGTAACTTGAGTAGGAATAAAAGGTCTCCGAGTCCGAACGCTTACCGTTGAAGCCGCCGGCTGTCCCTATGCCAGGGAGGACGACATCACGAACGAACTTGCCATATGTTTTGTAGATCTTTACTGCGGTATGAGCATCTTGAAGGTACTCAAGGACGAACAGGTCGTTCAGAAAGTTAACGTTGTTAAGGGTGTCTTTGCTTTCGGGAATTACATCGACCCATTTCTTATCTCCGAGGACGTTGATCTTAACGACCTTGCTTCTCGGCGCATCCTTATCTGTGAGGAAATAGAATGTCGAACCGTCGTTGCCGATGAACCCCCAGTTATTCTCAAGGTTTTCAATAAGAGGTGTGAACGCGGTCTGGGAGCCATCTTTCAAATCCTTGAAATAGACCATGTTCATATTTTCTGTGCCTTTCCCAACATTGATGATCAGCCACCGACCGTCTTCGCTAATGGACGCGTTGCTGAAATATTCACCATTGTCCGGCCGTTCGTAAACGACCTTGTCCGCTGACTGCGGCGTTCCCATTTTATGAAAGTAGATCTTTTGAAACTGCGTGGCCGCTTTCAACTCCTCGCCAGGCTTAACGGGGTCATAGCCTGAATAATAGAATCCGGAGTCGTCCTTTAACCACGCATTCAGGCCCTGTCGGTTCGGCGCGAGTTGATCGGGAAGCAGCCTGCCGGTCACCGTATCCATAACGTTCCAAGTCGTGCGGTCGGAGCCAGCTTCAGAAACGCCGTACGCCCAGTATTTGCCATCATCCGTGAAAGACCAGCCGTTGAGCGCCGCCGTGCCGTCGGCACGGATCTTATTCGGATCGAAGAAGACCGAACCCGGATCATTGACCGAATTCGACCGGTATAGAACCGACTGATTCTGCAGTCCATCGTTCTTGGAATAGATATAAAATCCAGGAGCCACCTTGGTTGGAGCAGAAACCTTCTCGTAATTCCAGATCTCAGTGAGGCGCTTCTTGATTGCCTCACGCTGCGGGATCTTTGAAAAATAGTCCGCCGTCAGCTTATTCTCGGCCTCTATCCAGGCACGCGTTTCGGGCGAGTCGACATCCTCCATCCATCGATAAGGATCGGCGACCTTGACGCCGTGAAAATCATCTACGACGTCGGCGCGCCGCGGCTTTGGATAGTCATACTTGACCTGGGCGGGGATCGCCGAGGCCACCACGGACAGAACTATGACCAGGGGAACGAATCTTCTAAACATAAAAGCGCAAGGACTCCTTAACGAAATGATTTCGTTAAGTATACGCGCGCTTTTGTCAAAGGCTTAGAAGACAGGAAGGGTCTCGTTTGATGTATTTGCGGGTGCGGGCTCGACGCTCATGTGGGAGCGGATCCAGTCGCGGTGCTCGAAGAGCGCTTTCTCTGCGTTTTCTTTTGTCTGCGGCCGGGCGAAAAGGTATCCCTGACCGTAATCGCAGCCAAGATCCTGGAGTAGGTGGAGCTGGGCCTCCGTTTCGATACCCTCGGCGATGAGTTTTTTCTTTAAATTCTTTGCAAGCGAAATGATCGTCTGAAGGATCTCGGAATTCTCCCCCCTTTCGCCAACGCTATAAACAAACGATCGATCGATCTTGAGCGTGTCGAATGGGAGTCGATGCAAATAGCTCAGACTCGAATATCCCGTCCCGAAATCGTCAATACTGATCTGTACTCCGATCGTCTTAAGCCGGTTCAGGATATCGATCGTCCGTTCGGCATTCTCCATTGCGGCGCTTTCCGTGATCTCAAGCTTCAAGTGACGGGGCTCGAGACCAGCATTCTCAAGAGCGTTCTCGACGTCATCTATTAGATCCTCATTCGACAGATGCTTCCCGGAGATATTTACACTGACGATCAAGTCTTCGTATCCCCGGATCTTATGCCACGACACCGCCTGGCGGCAGGTTTGCTCGAGGATCCACGTAGTGATCGGAATGATCAGTCCAGATTCCTCCGCGATCGGTATGAACTTGTTTGGCGGTATCTGACCAAGATCATGGTGATGCCAGCGCAGCAATGCTTCAAACCCCATGATCTGGCCGCCATCCAGCTCGATCAGCGGCTGATAATTCATCGATAGCTCGTCTCTGGCGATCGCTTGCTGGAGGTCAGCTTCCAATCGGATACGTTCGAGAAACCGTATGCGCAGGTCTTTCGAGAAGACAGCCACTCCTGATTCACGCTCCTTCGCGTAGTGCATCGCAATATCAGCGTCGCGAAGCAGCTCCTCCGGTGAATTGTATTCAGCATCGCAGGAGGCAATGCCGACGTTAATGCTGATATTGATGCGATTGCCGCTTAAAGAAAAAGGCTGCGCGATACTGCTTATGATCCTTCTGGCGACCTTTTGCGCCTTGCCCGACGTCGAGAGGTCCTTGAGTACGATCGCAAATTCATCTCCGCCGATCCGGGCTACCATATCACCGTTGTTCAACATGCGAACGAAACGCTTCGCGGCTATCATCAGGACCTTGTCACCGACCGTGTGGCCCAAGCTGTCGTTTATGTTCTTGAAAGACCGGATATCGAGGAAAAGTACCTGAAACGATCTTGACGGGTTTTCTCTGTACTCCGCGATAAGCTGTCGGAGCATATCGCCGAAGTGTTTCCGGTTGGGCAGGTCCGTCAACGGATCGTATAGCGCCGCGTATTGCAGATCCTTTTCGCTCTTGCGCAGCGCAAGATTTGCCCGTTCCTCTTTTTCGAGGGAAGCGGCCAGTTCTGATGCGTATCGCTCAGCTTCCTTACGCCGTTCCTTCTCAGCCGCGGCCTTCTCGCGCTCGGCTGACTCCGCTTGGGTCATTGCCTCATTCACTTCGTTAAGCGACTGACGATAACTGAGATAGGCGATCCCGAGCGCGGCGAAGGCGATCAGCCCGGTAGCGATGTCGCCGAAGTTGATGATCTTAAATGCCATCCCGGCCAACCCCGCTCCGACTATCTGTGTTACGGAACTTGAAAAACAGTCTTTTCGCCAGGTAGACAGTAGAGCCGTACCGTCTTTCGCCCACAAAAACACGGCAGCAAGCAGCGAGGAAACCAGGAACTGAAACAGCGACAGACATCCGAGCGTCGCGATCAGATGCTGCGTCGAACCGAGCTCCGGCATCCGAAATGGCAGGACTGGTACATTCATCCATGCCAGATAGGTCATTCCAAACGCGAAGCAGCTGATGGCGACATTCGTCGGGATCATCAACGGGCCGAATTTGAAGCCTTTAGCCCTAAGACGCAGGCAATTCGCGGACGATTCGAACGCGGCGACGACGATCGCGGCCGGGCCTCCATAAAGCAGAAAAGTGAGGAACACGGCCGCGTCGGAAAAGCTGATCGCAAATCGCGAGCGAGGCAGCGCAAGACTCATGCGCGGTGCCAGTACCGTCGCGAATGCCACGATCAGGACAAATCCAACGCTAAAGATCTGGCGGTCTAAACTAGCAATTGCAAGCGCAAGGCATACGGCACCCGCCAGGATGATCGTCCCTTTTGCAAAATTCGATAATTTAGCTCGGTTCATAGTTGCGAGGGAGGAGGGGGCAACTGATTCTAAGCTGGTCACAGGCAAAAGCCTGACTGATATTGAGTTTAACACGTTAAACGCAGGACTGTCATTAAATAATTTAAGGATTCCGCATCTCCCGTGATGCCAGAGGCCTCCGTCGGACCGAGATTCGAGATCAAAGGAAGAGAGCGACTTTTTGAAGCGGTTTCCGGCTTGACCCATTGAAGGGGTGATACCATAGCTCTATTAAGTTTTTTCGAGCAGTAGTGAGGTTGAAATGAAACCTTATCCGCATTCCGATCAGGCCCTTTCGTTCTTCGCCAAGATCGGACTTCTTACTTTAGTATCAGGCCTTCTTTTGGTTGCTGCCTACGCGTCCCCGGCCGAGTCCGGCACTATCAAGGGGACCGTCTACACGACTTCAAAGACGGGCGGAAAAACCAGCCAGTCATTTGTCCTTGGTGCCATCTTGACCCTTACGAACAAGGCGGCGTTGGATCAATCGCTGAAAACCACAACTAATGCCTCAGGCGATTTTGCCTTCGACAACCTTGCGGCGGGAAACTATTCGCTTCAGATCGAAGCGCCGGGTATGGCGAGCACCACAAAGGACCTTCGTCTCGACTCCGGCCAGATGCTGGTAGTAAGGGTAGACCTAACTGCAGCGATCAGCGAGTCGGTAACGGTCGACGAGGAAGAAGGTTTACTGAGTACTTCTGATACAACAACCTCGAACGTCGTTCGGGTCGAGACCATCAAAATGCTCCCCTTACGGACTGATAGTTACCAGAACGCGATACAGCTTACGCCTGGTGCTATCCGTGACCGGGATGGGAATGACTACATAAAGGGGGCGTCGGCCGGTCAAAGCGCTTATACCGTAAATGGAGTCGACGTTACTGATCCGGCAACGGGCAAATTAGCGTTCGACATTCCGCTTGAGGCATCGCAAAGCGTCCAGATCCAGGAGAATCCGTATTCGGCCGAATTCGGAAAGTTTAGCGGGGGCGTCACAAACCTTCAAACAAAAGGCGGCGGTGACAAATTCAAGGTCTCATTGGCCCGGTTCTTTCCTACGACACACAACGTGTTTTCAAAGACCGTCGACTCATTTCGTCCCCGCATTACCTTTTCGGGCCCGGTCATCAAGCATCGGCTCAACTTCTTGCAATCGTTGGAGTATCGTTTCTCCCGAAGCTATGTGCCGAATTTGCCCAAGCCCGACAACAATGTCGTACAGGAGGGGCTTAATTCCTTTACCCAGCTGGATCTCACCGTCAACAAGAACAATCTCGTTCGATTTAATGCAGCCGTCTTTCGCGACCGGTTCGATCGCTTCGGCCTCGACACCTTCAACACCGCACCCGTAACGAGGAACTATAAACAGCGAGGGATCTTGCTGTCGCTTGCTGAACAGGCCGTGTTTAAGAACGCGTCGTTCCTCTCTTCCACCATCAGCTATAAGACGTTCAACGTCGTAAGCGCGGGCCGGTCGAATGCGCCTTTTTCGGTAATACCTGACGGTAATACTGGCGCCTATTTCGCCGACACTACCAGACACTCGAAAAGGGTCGAGTGGCAGGAGACCTACTACGCTCGTCCATTCAAATATCACGGTGAGCACAGCGTGACCGCCGGGATCGAGTATGACCATACTCAGACGGCGGCTTTGTTCAACTATCGTCCGATCTTCATCCGGCGGCCCGATCTCACCCTCGCGCAAAGGATCGATTTCACAAGCGGGCCCGAACTCCGGATAAATTTTACGGATGCCGACGCCTTCGTTCAGGATAAGTGGACAACCGGCGAAAGATTGACCCTGGAATTCGGCATTCGGCTTGACCGTGATGGGATCACCCACAGCTCTAACCCTGCGCCGCGGGCGTCGTTTCTATTCACTCCTTTTCGCGACAAAAAAACTGTTCTTCGCGGCGGCATAGGGCTTTTCTACGATCGCTCCCTATCCACGAGCGGCTACTTCGACAGAGAGGCGGGTAGTGACCTTCCGGATCCGGTGGCGGAGCCTGAGCAGGTCCCCGAGCGGACGGTTACTACCTTTGCCGCCAACGGGATCACCGTGGTCGACGGTCCCCGCACATTCGACGATCGACTCGTATCTCCCCTCAGGACCCCGCGCAACATCAGATGGAATTTACAGGTGGAACGCGCGATCACGAACGACCTTACTGCTCGTGTGGGATTCATGGAGCGCCGCTCCAGCCGGGAATTGATCGTCGATCCAATTCAATTATCCGCGACTACGGGCAACTTGCAGCTGTCCAGTACCGGACACTCCCGGTATGACGAGCTGCAATTCTTGTTTGTATATAAACGACCCAAAATAGGAGAGTGGAATGCGTCGTACGTGTACTCGCGTGCCCGCGGCGACCTTAATACTGCAAGTCAATTCTTCAGCGATTCGCCGGGCCTTGTGGTGAGGCAAAATGAGTATGGTCCACTTCCATTCGATGTCCCGCATCATCTTCTGGTCTATGGCCAGATCGAGGTGTCGAAGAAGCATGAGATCCAGTTTACGCCGCTCGTCGAGATGCGGTCCGGCTTTCCGTTTTCCAACGTGAACGCAACGCTTGATTTCGTGGGTCCCCGAAATGAGGCTGGTCGGTTTCCGACATATTTTTCCTTCGATTTTCAAGTAACAAAACGCATCCCGATACCGAAATTAAAGGACCGGCATGTGCGCCTCGGTATCGGACTGCTGAACGTCACTAATCACTTCAATCCGCGAGACGTCCAGAACAACATTTCAAGCCCGAACTACGGCCGTTTCTACAACAGCCTCGGGCCCGCGGTAAAAGCGAAGCTTGATTTTGGCTTTTGATGAATGAGCGTCGAACGT
>JAFAOW010000107.1 GCA_019247455.1 Acidobacteriota bacterium
GGCGAGGTTCTTCAGACAGAAACGGCGGCGGTCAGCCGCTCCATTACGGGACGTCAGATCAACGAGACGCCCATCGCATCGCGTGATGCCTTGGATCTCGTTACATTGATGCCCGGCACAAACAGCGTAGGCGCGCCGCGGCGTTCATCCATTAACGGATTGCCGAAGGGTGCTTTGAGCATCACGATCGACGGCGTGGACGTTCAGGATAACCTGCTCCGCTCCGCTGATGGATTCTTTACATATGTACGTCCTCGTGTAGACGCGATAGACGAGGTAACGATCTCGACTTCCAACCCGGGAGCCGATGCGAGCGGCGATGGAGCAGTTCAGATCAAGTTCGTGACAAAACGCGGAACTAACGACTACCGCGGCGGACTGTTCTACCAGCATCGCGACGAGAGTCTGAACGCCAACTACTGGTACCAGAATCGCGACGGAGCCCTCGACAGCAACGGCAAGGCGTTCCGACAAAAGATCCGCCTTAACCAATACGGTGTCCACATGGGTGGACCGATCCCGTTCTTTAACTTTGGCGAGGGCGTAAAGCCTTTTGACAATGGCAAAGACAAGCGCTTCTTTTTTGTAAACTACGAGGAGTTCCGCCTGCCGGAAGCTCAGGCGAGAACGCGGCTTGTCCTCACCCCCGCCGCTCAGGCAGGTACTTATACCTATCTGGTAGGAAATACGCAGCAGACGATCAACGTTTATAATGTCGCCGCCGCGTATGCCGGGGATTGCGACGCGAACACTCCGGGCGTGCAGCCGTGCCCGTCGACGCCTGATGCGACCGTTGGTACCTTGCTTACTCAAATTCGCAGCGCTGTGAATTCGCAGGGCACATTGACGCCGGCGTCAAATGTCAACACCCAGTTCTACAACTTCACGCCGAAAGGAGGGCAGGTCCGCAAGTTCCTTGCGCTACGCTTCGACGCGAATATCAACAAGAAAAATTCAGCTGAGTTCATCATCAACCGGCAGCATTTCGTGCCTTCAAAGGATTTCCTGAATTCGCAGGACGAGCGTTTCCCGGGCTTCCCGTCGTACACGCAGGGCTCGCAAAGAAACGCATATTCATTTGCGGTTCGTTCCACATTGACCGAGAGGCTCGTGAACGAGGGCCGCGTGGCGATCAGTACGGGCGTTTCGTCATTCAGTGATGGGATCTCACCATTGGACTTCGCAAATCAGGGCGGCTACGCACTTGGCATCAACGCAGCATTCGGTATCACATCGGCAACGGCGCGGAACTCGTACAGCGACCGCAACACGCCAACCTACGATTTTACCGATTCGCTCAGCTGGGTTCGCGGCAATCACACGTTCGGTTTTGGCGGACAATATAAGCTGATCAAGTCCTTTTCGAACGCGATCGGACAGATCGTTCCGATCGTCTCGTTCGGGATCGACCAGACGGTCGTCGGCGATCCTGCAATGAACGCCTTTTCGGCTGCCGCACTGCCGGGCCTAACGCAGACGCAGCGGAACGAGGCGATGGCCCTGTATGCGACACTGACCGGCCGTGTTCTCGGGTATACCTCGACCGCGTACCTGACATCGGACGGAACCTATAAGATCAATGCCCTTCAGTCGCAGTCGTCCAAACAGACTACGTATGGCCTCTATGGGCAGGATAGCTGGAAAATTCGTCCAAATCTTACGCTGAACTACGGTCTGCGTTGGCAGCCGCAGGGCGGCTTTATTGTAGAGAGCGCTAACTACGCGCGTATCGAAGACTTCAACCAGGTGTATGGTCTTTCGGGACCCGGCAATATGTTCATGCCGGGAACAATGACGGGCACTGTACCCCGAGTGGTCGGCCTTAAGCCGGGTGAGAATATCTACCCGAATGATTACAACAACTTCGCACCCACGGTCGGCGTTGTTTGGAGCCCCAACTTCAAGGGCGGCATCGGACGGTACATATTCGGGGACGCGGACAAGAGCGTGTTCCGCGGTGGATATTCGCGTTCGTTCGTTCGTGAAGGTTTCGCTCTTATCGGCAGCCTTCTCGGGGCGAACCCGGGCGGAACTCTCGATGCGTCAAGGACCCTTGGCTTTGGAAACCTGCAGGTTGGGACGCTTTTGCGTACGCCGGGTAATCCGAATCTGACGCCTTCGTCGACGATCCCTGTAAGTCCGTCATACCCGTTTGCGATCACGAGCGTTTCACCCAGTGAGGACATCAACGCTTTCGATCCTAAACTCCACACCGGATATGTTGATTCGTTCAGCCTGGGATACCAGCGAGAGCTTGACAAGAATTCGGTGATCGAGGTGCGTTATGTTGGCAACCGCGGTCGTGACCTAATGCGCCAGCACAACATCAATGAGGTCAATACGATCGAGAACGGCTTCGCGGCTGACTTCGTGCGGGCCCAGTCGAACCTGTATTTGAATCTCGCGGCCGGGAAGGGTGCGACGTTTGCATACCGGACCGACGTACCCGGATCGCAGCAGCTGCCTGTGATCTTGTCGTATATCAATCCGTCATCGACGTATGACCCGTCCAACCCGGCGCGGTACAACAGCACGCTGTTCACGAACCCGACACTGCTCGGGACGCTGAACCAGAACGCGCCGAATGCGATCAGCTTCACCAGCTTGCTCGAGAACAGCCTCGGGCGGCGTGCGAACGCTGCGTCGAATGGCCGTCCGGCGAACTTCGTATACGTCAATCCGTCGTCGAACACGGGCGGTTCGTACGTTCTCGACAACACAGCTCACAGCTGGTACGACTCGCTGCAGGTCGAATTCCGCCGCCGCCTTGCGCAGGGCATTCGCGTGCAGGCGAGCTATGTATTCGGCAAGGCTTTGACGGATTCATATCAATCGAATACGGACAACTTCGCAAACTTCACAATGAGGCCTAACGGTCTCAAGCTTGCGAAGACCTACGCCGTGTTTGACATCCGTCATGCATTGAAGTTCGACGGCACGTTTGACCTTCCTTTTGGTCGCGGACGACAGTTCTTCTCGAACGCGGGACGTTTTGTTGACTACGCGATCGGCGGGTGGAGCATTTTGCCGACCTTCCGGTGGCAGAGTGGTTCACCGATCCAGATCGGAAACGTCCAGCTCGTAGGAATGACCGTCAAGGACCTTGAGAAGGCTGTTGGTGTTTATAAGAACACGGTTGATACACAGTTGGGACAAACCAACCGCGTCGTCACTTGGCTGCCTTATGACATCATCAACAACTCGCGGCGTGCATTCGATACCAATCCGCTCACCGGTGGTTACAACAACACCTACGGTGGGGCCCCGACTGGTGCGTTCATTGCTCCGGCGGGTTACGGCAATTGTATCCAGCGCTACGCAACCGAATGCGGTTTCAACAATCTCGTTATCCATGGACCGAGCTTCTTCAAGTTCGACGTAACTGTGCTGAAGCGGTTCAAGATCACCGAGACAGCGAATATCGAGCTGCGGGCGACCGCTCTTGATGCGCTTAACCGGCCTAACTTCCGCGTTGGCGGTTGGAATACCGACGTCAACACGTCCGGCTGCTGCGGTGCGTCCTTCGGTCAACTTCCGTTCGGCTCGGCCTATCAGGACATTTCGACGACCAACGACAATGGCGGCCGTCAGATCGACCTGATGATCCGCGTCAATTGGTAGTGATCTGTTAAGGATCGGGTCTAAGGACCTTTGTCGGGTACCGCTTCGAAAGAGCGGTACCCTTTTTCTTTGGGATCAGGCAGACTCGAATTTACCGGACCACTCCAGTTCCGCGGCGGCGGGAAAGAGTACATTGTTCTCAAGATGGATGTGTCTGTGAAGGTCACGCTCCAATTCAGTGAGGCCATAGTAAAGCGCCGCGAAGCTTGGGCATGCACCCTCCGGCGGAGAGTAACCGTTCGTCAGTCTATTCATTCGTGCCAGAAGTTCTCCGTCCGAATCGTGTTCCGTCATCATCATCCGGATCGGATTTTGGACCGTGCCGAAATTCGCTTCCGGCACCGCGCCTTGGGGTGGATGCGTTGCGTAAAGCTTCTGAATATATGGAAAAAGCACCCGCTCTTCTTTTTGCATGTGTGGAAGCAAACTGGCCTTGAGATCGCCGAAAGCCGTCTGTAATTGATATAGCTCGGGATGCATTTCGCCGTGTTTTTTCACCACCTTATCCATGAGAGGCGTTAGGCGCTCCAGTTCCGCGGCCGCAAAAACGTGATGCTTTGCGAGAATGTGATCGACTAGCTGTGAGAGTGGAAGCTTCTCGGCCGCTTCATCCGGAATCGGCGCGTCAAAGGCCTCAGATAGTGAGCGATAGACCTCCTCAACGTCCACCCCCGCGCGTTCACACGCTTCGGCAAGCGGCCGCCTGCCGCCGCAGCAGTAATCGATCTTATACTGCTCAAAGATCCGCGTCGATTGAGGCGCCGCAAGAGCTATCTCGCGGACCGTACGTTGTGAAAGGTCTTGTGTCGTTATGTTCATACAGGGAGTGAAAATGCAATCCCCGCGCCAGACCTCGATGGAACGAAAATCGAATAAAGTACACGACGACAAGCCTGTCCCGGTTCTTGGCTGGGGGTGCTTAAGCAGCGTCGTGCCGTATTTCTCCGCTTCACCCCGCGAAATTATCCGCATAGAAGGCCATTGTCTTTTGTGGCCGTTCATCACGTGCAATAGAGCCTCGATCCTCTATGCAAGGGCGCGGGGTTCTCGTCAGCGGCGTGTTGCTGTTACGGGGAATTAATAGGCTGTTGGACCCCGCGTTCTTATCGAGCAGTTCTTTACGAATTCTTTAGAAATCTTTTACGCTGTTTTTATGGACTGCGGAATATTCTCAAACCAGTGGCTGGATACCTTCGGCCATAGAGGAGTTTGGGCAATATGCGCTCGGTCTCACAAACAACTTTCGGCCTGGACCATCAGGCACCACAACCAACAGTAACTACAGCGTCGCGATTGACGGCTTCTGCGGACGTCGCCCTTTTGCGGAGTTCACTCCGACGGTGGACATACGCGCTCTTGGCGAGCGGAGCGATCGGCGCATTCGCCGGCGTTACCGGACTCGCGATGAACGCGCTATTCGTCCTGGGGTTTGCCGAGAACCGCGGTCCAATGGGGCTATTAGGTGTGTGGCTCCTCGTCGCCGCTTTCCCAATGCTTTGGCTTACATCTCATTGCCTGGATCGCGTCGATTCCATCGACAAAGCGATACGGCTTGAACGGTGCCGGCGTACAGGGCTCACGAACATCTCACCAGGAAACAACTGAAATGCGAACAGGGAGATTTTTGATGTTCCTTTTTTTGTGCGCGCCTGACGGTTTTGCCGAATGCGATACAGTGACGCCTGTCATAGGCATCGGAGCATGCGAGGCAGATATTGGAGACGAGAGCGATCCGGACTTGGGTGCTCCGGCGACGAAGAGGAAGTTGATGCGTTGCCTTTACCTCCTAATCATCATCTTATGTCTTGCGAACGCAGCAAGCGCCCAGCAAACGATCTTCAACGTGCCCACGGTCGATATCCTCGATAAGGGGGAAGTCTACGGTGAAGTGGACGCGGCTTTCAAACTCAACAACAGCGCGGTACAGAACAAATTTTCAAGCTTTGTGCCAAGGGTGGTCATTGGCGCGGGACACGGGATCGAATTTGGGCTGAACGTGACCGGCAATGTTCAGCCGGGCAGCGATGCGACCGCTCTCGTACCGACGATCAAATGGCGTTTTTACCGGAGCAAGGACGAAAGCGTTTCGGTCATCGCGGGCAGCGATCTGTACATTCCGGTGCGAAATCGCAGTTACAGCTTGGGAACATGGTCCTATCTAATGGTCAGCAAAACCATTGGCAAAACACGCCTGAGTGCCGGCGGTTACGTCGCCACTAAGAATGTCTTTGCGCCAAATGCGTCAAGGCTTGGCGGGCAGTTTGGCATTGAACAGACCATACACAACAAGCTCACGCTCGCGGCCGATTGGATCACGGGTAAGCACTCGGCGGGTTATTTCACTC
>JAFAOW010000110.1 GCA_019247455.1 Acidobacteriota bacterium
GACGGCAGGACATCCGCCGAAACAGCGATCCGGGCGATGACGAAGACGTTAGGCTCCGAATTGTCCGAGGAGCTGCTCTGGTCGACGGTGGAGGAGCTTAGAATGGCGAACTTGCTGTACGACGCAAAGGTTCCACCTTTTTTTCAAGGCGGCCTATCTCGACGCAAGATGATCCGCAACGCGGTCGCTCTTGGGATGGCAGCTCCCGTTATTTCTGCTATCGCTGTTCCGACCGCAGGCGCGACTCAGAGCTGCTTGCCTTCTAATGCTACCTGCTCACAGTCTGCTCCACCCGCGTGTTGTCCCGGACTTACCTGCTTTTTTACCGAGGGCGGTCCCACCGGTTTTCAGTGCACTTGAGTGGGGCGATCCATGGAGCTAATCTGTGAGCTACGGATCTCGCCGCGCGACCACTGCCTAGACCCATTTGCGTGTTCTGCCGCCAATAAATAAAATTGGAACAGCGTGCACCCGTAGCTCAGCTGGATAGAGTATCTGACTTCGAATCAGAGGGTCGCAAGTTCGAATCTTGCCGGGTGTACCATCACATATCAGGTACCCAGAAAACACGCCCGGCATTTTCCACTTTCTTCAGTCCCAAGCCAGGCAGCTCAGCTTCGGAAACACCAAGATAAGTGAAGTGCGGCAAGTCAGAGCTTACCGTTTGAAACCACCCGTGCCGGGCAAGAATAGCTCTCACATTTGCATTCTCGAATTCCTTGACGTCCAAAGCGAGCATGGATAGATGCTGTGAGGTGCCCGGGGGCGCGACAGAATAGATGATCGACTTATCGAGCGTTTTCGCAAACCAGATCTGCTGCTGCTCGAGCTTTAGGATCTCTGGCACCTGCTCGTAAGGCGTTAACGCCTTGATCCTCTTGGCTTCGGCGGCGGAGACCTTTCCTGCCGCTACCCAATGCGCGAAACCGGGGTCAACACGGCTTGCCCACAGGCCGACCGTCGCGTCATAGTCCCGTCGCGAAGAATCCGCTCCGCGCGGGCCAATGGTCAAGTTGACCTTCCTTGCCTCAGCGATAGCATCATTCAATGCGTCCATTGCGGGCCTTTGGAGCTCGACCTTGGTTCCGCCAATCGTTTGGGTGGCCTTGTCGAGTGTCGCTTGAAATCCCAGGACATCGGCCTGGTTCTTAAAGACCACCTTCTTAGGGGGAGTCGCGCTTGTTATGAAAACAGAGCCGTATTCGCGAAGTAACAGTTTCCCGGAATCATCCTCGGGCATTTCAAACCCCGCCGGTAGATGCTTCACGAAATCGCCTTTTGGTGTTTGATCTTGTTTCATCGGTGTCGGCCCCGCCGCCACTGCCCTGTTGCCGGCTGCCCCGCCAAATGACCAACAACCAAGGCTTGCTGCCGCAGCTACGATAACGAAAACGAAAATTATCCGCATCCTTTGACCATTTCCCAGATCATATTGAAGCCTCATAGTTATTGACGATCTCGATCGCTGCATCTATGTGATCTTTCAGATATTCGTCCTCTTGAATGAAGGGGACTCTTCGCCGAAGCCGTTTGTAGATATCTCGTGTGCCGGCCCCCAGTCTCTTGTTTTCTCCGATAGCTTTACGCCTGAGGTCGATGCCCTGTCCGGCACACAGCAATTCGAGGCCTAGTATGATCCCCAAGTTGTCTGCAGCCTGACGTAGCTTCAGAGCAGCAGTTGCTCCCATCGAAACGTGGTCCTCAACATTTGCGGAGCTCGGAATGGTATCGACGCTGGCAGGATGGGCCAGGATCTTGTTTTCCGTGCAGAGCGCGGCGGCCGTATATTGCACGATCATAAACCCGGAATTAAGTCCGCCATTCTCGGTAAGGAAAGCGGGCAATGCGTGCCGATTGGAGTGCTCGTCGGTCAGGCGCATGATGCGGCGCTCGGATATGTTCCCGAACTCAGAAAGCGCGATCGTCAGATAATCAAACGCCAAAGCGAGCGGCTCGCCGTGAAAGTTTCCCCCGCTAATAACCTCTATGGCGCCATCGTCATCCACAAAGATGAGCGGATTATCGGTCACCGCATTCAACTCGAGCTTGATCAGCCATTCCGCATAAGCGACGGCGTCCCGGCAAGCTCCATGCACTTGCGGCATACAGCGAAGGGTATAAGAGTCCTGGACATCTGTAGGATCGAGCCCCCGGACAAATTCACTGTCAGCTAGAAGTTCGCGCAGGTTCCGAGCGCAATCCATCTGCCGCGGATGCGGCCGAAGAGCATGGATCCTTTCGTCAAAGGCGAGGGCGGTTCCATGCAGCGCTTCGAGACTGAGGCAGCCTGTAATGTCGGCTACAGCCGCAAGTCGTTTTGCCTTCCAGGTCTCAAGCAACCCGACGGCGGTCATGACGGTTGTGCCGTTAGTTAACGCGAGGCCCTCCTTTGCCGCGAGTCTCACAGGGTGAAGGCCCGCCTGCTTTAAAGCCTCCCTACCAGTCAATACAGATCCTTGATATTCGGCTTTTCCTTCGCCGACCAACACGCACGCAAAATGTGCAAGGGGCGCCAGATCGCCACTTGCACCTAAACTACCCTTTTCGGGAATAACCGGGTGAATTCCCGCGTTGATGAGATCGATGATGAGTTGGAGCGTTTCAAGCCGGATCCCCGAATACCCCCGGGCAAGCGTATTCGCACGGATCAGCATGGTCGCCCGAACCGTTGGGATGTCAAATGGATCTCCGACGCCAACAGCGTGGCTTAAAACGATATTGTTTTGTAGGGTCTCGCTATCTTCGGGCGAAATGACCTTATCTTTGAAGGCACCAAATCCAGTCGTTATTCCATACGCGATCTCACCCCGATCCAAGAGTGTCTGAACGGCGCTCGCGCAACGCGAGACCTTCTTCTGAGCCGATTTCGACAGCACGACTCGGGGTTCTGCCGGGCGGCCATAAGCAACGGAGATCACCTGCTCAAAAGTTAGGTTTTCGCCGTCAATGACGATGTCGTTCGACATACTCATTGCGAGAGTAACATAAATCGTTTGAATGACTTACAGAGCCACCTTGCCGCCTTTTACAACAGTAGAGACAAGACTTGAGCCGAATTCATAGGCCATCGCTCTATAGTCTTTGGCGTCGATGATGAGTAGATCGGCTTTTTTTCCGACCTCGAGCGAGCCAACATTTTTGCTGAGCCCGATGGCGTGTGCGCCATTGATCGTCGCAGCACAGAGCGCTTCCGAGGGCGACAGCTTCTGATACCGGCAAGCTATGGCCATCGCCATCGGCATCGACGGGCATGGCGCCGTGCCGGGATTGTAATCAGTGGACAGTGCAACCGCGCAGTCAGCGTCGATGAGATCACGGGCGTTTGCAAATTCGGTTTTCCCCGCGCTGAAGTTTTCGGTCGGGATAACAACACCCACTGTAGACGACCGCGCCAGCAATTCCACCTCCTCATCCGAAATTACATCAAGATGATCGATCGATGTCGCGCCGAGTTCTATCGAAAGCCGGCTTCCGCCGAGATTCGTGAACTGATCCACGTGAGCCTTTAACTTATAGCCGAGGCTCTTCGCGGTCTCGAGGATTTTCCGAGTCTGGCTTACGGAAAAAGCTCCGGTTTCGCAAAATACGTCGCAAAAGAACGGCACTTTTCCGTGGAAGGGCGATGACACGAACCATTTCCACGCCTCGGACAACATCGTGTCGCACACCAGGTTCACGTATTTTTCAGGATTAGCTTTGTACTCGGGTGGAAATGTGTGAGCGGCTAGAAAGGTGGGAACGACCGTGATCGGGTGATCTCGATGGACATTCGCGATCGCTTCAAGCATTCTCAGCTCTGTCACACTGTCCAGACCATACCCTGTCTTGATCTCACATGTAGTCGTGCCGCAGGAGAGCATTCTATCGAGCCGCTTTAACGTCGCTCCGGCCAGTTCCGCGACCGATGCATCACGGGTCGCTTTAACAGTGGAGACGATACCTCCTCCTGCGGAGGCAATGTCCAGGTAAGACGCACCCTTGATCTTCAGCTCAAACTCATTCAGGCGATCCCCCGCGTAAACAACGTGCGTATGTGGATCTACGAACCCCGGGCAGACGACCCGCCCTCCGGCATCGATCACCTCTTGGTCGGATTTGTCGGCCGCATGCCACTTGCTAAGGATCTCTTTGCCCGTCCCGATGGCTGCGATAAGGCCGCCTGCGACCGCCAAAGCTCCGTCGTCAATGATCCCGGGATCAAGCATCGCCACCCCTCTCTTGGGCCTATCTGCCGAAGCGCACGTTACCAATTGCCCGATATTGTGGATGATCAGGTCTGCTTGCACTCTCTTTAGAATTGCTTCTTTTGGATCTTCTTATGAACCGCTCCAACACGCATCACGGCGGCGGTTCCGTACCACGGCGTCAGTTCGGGTACGAGGACGCCCGCCTTAACGGTTGGATCAGTTTGAACGAGCTGTTCAGCTTCCTCGATCGTGGAAACACTGAATATGAAAAGTCCGCGATAATTCCTGTCATTCTTGCCAAACGGGCCCGCGAGAGCTAGCTTCCCAATTTCCGCCAAGCGCTGAATATTTGCGAAGTGCCCTGCGAAAAGGTTGTCTCGTTCCTTCCCCTTGTAATTCCCATCGTTCGGCCCCGTCTTCAGAATGCAAAAAATATAATTTCGCATACCGTAATCGTCCGCGCCGAGGGACTGCGCAAGTTTGGCGTCGAATTTTACTTTCTTTGGTTTGGTGGTTTGTGAGATTGCGACGCAGACTCCCAGCAGGAGGACAAGGGTCACCGAAAATGCTTTCCAGATACTCATATATGTTGGCTTTGCGTCTTTGCGACTTTGCGTTAGAAAATACCACCTTATGACACGAAGCGTAAAAGCCCCGACCGGAACCGAGCTCACGTGCAAGAACTGGCTCATCGAGGCCGCCTACCGGATGATCCAGAACAACCTTGATGCCGACGTGGCATTCGATCCGCAGCACCTCATCGTTTATGGCGGGCGTGGCAAGGCGGCTCGCAATTGGGAATGCTTCGACGCGATCCTCCAAAGCCTTCGAGACTTGAATGAAGATGAGACCTTGCTCATCCAATCGGGTAAGCCGGTAGGAATCTTTAAAAGCCACACGGAGGCGCCGCGGGTCCTGATAGCGAACACGAACATCGTTCCCCACTGGGCGACCCAGGAGCAGTTCGACAAATATGAACGGGAGGGCTTGATGATGTACGGTCAAATGACGGCCGGATCCTGGATCTATATCGGCACGCAAGGCATTCTTCAAGGCACCTATGAAACGTTTGGATCTATTGCTCGTCAGCATGGGTGGGGCTCTTTGGCGGGAAAGCTTGTACTAACGGCGGGACTTGGTGAGATGGGCGGAGCACAGCCCCAGGCGGTCACCTTCAATGGCGGCGTAGGGATCTTCGTCGAGGTAGATCCTTGGCGCATCGAACGCCGGCTGCAGCTAAAGCAAGTGGATGTGGCTGCCAAGAACCTCGATGACGCTTTAACTCAAGCCCGTCAAGCTATTGAAACTAAAGAGCCCAGATCAATTGCCCTTCTTGGCAATGCCGCTCAAGTCCACTGGCAAATTCTCGAACGCGGGGTCAAGCCCGATGTGGTCACTGACCAGACCTCCGCCCACGATGTTCTGATGGGGTACATACCCGAAGGGCATACCGTGGAACAAGCCGCCGAATTCCGCAAAAAGGACCAAAAAGGCTATGAGAAGGCTGCGATGGACTCAATGGCGAAGCATGTCGAAGCCATGCTCGAGTTTCAGCGACGCGGCTCGATAGTTTTCGATTACGGCAACAACCTTCGCCAGCGCGCTCTGGACAACGATGTCGCGAACGCATTTGATTATCCGGGGTTCGTACCCGCATACATTCGACCGCTCTTTTGCGAGGGCAAGGGTCCATTCCGCTGGGTGGCACTCTCAGGCGAGAAGGAGGACATTTACAAGACGGACGAGGCGATAATGAACCTTTTCCCCGACAATGATCATCTCGCACGCTGGCTCACCATGGCGCGGGAGAATGTTGAATTCCAGGGCCTGCCCGCGCGAATTTGTTGGCTCGGCTATGGAGAACGCGCAAAAGCCGGTCTAAAGCTAAACGAAATGGTCGCCTCCGGCGAGCTAAAAGCCCCCATAGTCATCGGCCGCGATCATCTCGACTGCGGCAGCGTTGCTTCACCGAATCGCGAGACCGAGGCGATGAAGGACGGCTCGGATGCGATCGCCGACTGGGTCTACCTAAACGCGATGATGAATGTTGCAGGCGGAGCGACGTGGGTGTCTCTCCATCACGGCGGGGGTGTAGGGATCGGCTATTCCCTTCATGCGGGTCAGGTGATCGTCGCCGACGGAACACCGGAAGCATCGAAACGGATCGAACGTGTCTTAACCACTGATCCTGGAATGGGTATCATCCGCCACGCGGATGCCGGATACGAAATGGCCATTGAATTTGCAAGACGGAATAATGTTGCCGTTCCTATGAACAAGGTGTAAGACGCTAATAAGCAATTATGGAAACCCTGATCTGTCCCCAGTGCGGTGCTCAATTGGACGAGACTCACGTGACCGGCGGGATTGTCTGCTGCCAGTACTGCAATACGCAATTTCGGCTGCATTCGGCCTCTCCGCCGCCTCCGACACCTCGGTTCGCAACCTATGTCGCCTTTGAGTCGACTCCAAGCGCTCCGGCTCCCCGTCAGCGGTCTTTTTCGTCACTGATCATCCTCGTCGTTCTGGCCGCGGTCGGATTGCCGCTCTACTTCGCATTGAGCCGCGTGAATCGGGCGGTGTCCAACACAATGGATTCAGTTCAGCAGGCGATCAATTCTGCACAATCCTCAGCAAATTCGATCCGATCAGCTGCGAATTCCATGGCCAATTCTGCGCAGCGAAGGGTCAACTCGAATACCGCCACGCCAAGCCCAACGCCCAGTTCTCGAACTCGGCGTTGATCTATGCTATTTCTTCTGCCACTCGACGACGGTTTCAAAGCCGTCCTCAGCGTCTAACCTGTCGCGCACAGAAAAAACGTGGCTCATGCCGCGAAACCGAATTTGGGCCGTCCGGGACATGCGGCATCGCCTCGGATTTCTATCCGTTGCTCCTGCTATGAATTGACATGAGTGATAGCCCACCTCAAAGGTCGCCTTACCGCCGGCGTTGAGCGTTAACGAACCGCCCGATGAGGGCGCGATCACGCCGCCCATCCGGCGACCGCGCCTGTCGAGCAGCTTAGCACCTGGTGTCCCGCTCACTGTGCACCGGCGACTTGAAATGTTCTTTATAAGAAACTGCTCGGCACGCTGGCCGCCCATTGCGGCGTCTCCCCCGAAATCCGGATCGATGCGAACAGACAGCTGTGAAGCCGTACATACAGCGACTCGGCGCGAAGTCCGCGCGGAAACTGGATTCCCGGCCGCCAATGCGATGGCGCTCAGTGAAAATCCTATACAAATGCAAACAAAAAGCTTTGTCATACCCTCCTCCTGATGCTGATGTTGTGGGGATGAACGAGATTGACACGGAGGCCGGATTCGAGTCAAGAGACATCCGACGAGCCGGCGCATGCGCAACATTGTTGCTCAAGAATTCCTCAAGCGCCGGGCTTTATTCTGGGAATACTGAAGGAACGCTCACACAGTCTGAGACAGCCTACTCCGGGTTGTCCTTGATGTATTTCTCCAGGGACTTTTTGTCGGGATAGTCGGGGACTTTTTCGAGAAAAGCCTTATATTCGTGGCTTGCCAGGTTCTTGGCTCCGGCGAGGTCAAAAAGGCGGGCTTTGAGCAGATGACACTCCGCCATACCTATCGGATCTATCTCCAATGCCTTATCAAGCGCCGCAAGTCCCAAGCTTCCCTGCCGGTTCTGAAGATAGGCCTCGCCCAGCAGCCGATAAGCACTTGCGGAAGTAGGATCTGAGGTAACTGCCTGGTTAAATATCTCGATAGCCTCGGGGAATTTTTTGTCCAGAGCGCGAAGAATTCCGAGGTTGAGCAGGGCCGGAGTGTAATCGGCACGTATGGCGAGGGCTTTTCGAAACGCCGCCTCCGCTTCCGCATTCTTCTTAGAACCCAGGTCGAGGGATCCGAGTTTTGCCCACGCAATAAAATCATCGGGGTCGATGTCCACGATCTCCTGCGCGAACTCTATGGCTTTATCAGTTTTCTTGTTGAGCTCAGCGGACGCGACTTTTTTATATAAGTCTGCTGTCTTCGGGTTGGGCGGCCGAAAGAACTTGGCCGAGACGATGCCCGGCGCGGCTGTCGCTTTTCGCGGAGGATAAATGTCAAAATCCTGACGCTCCCGCTGCTGTCCGGAAATATCAGAGAGGGACTTGCGGCCTACCTCGATCCCCTCAACCTCTATCGAGATCATCCCACCCGCTCCCCCTCGCTGAAAGCAATAGTTTCCGCTGTCACCTAGTATCAAGCGCCTTCCCGGCTGCGCGCTTTCGGAAAAGATCACGGTAACCTGAGGACGTTTTTCGTCTGGGGCGAGGCCTACGACATTGATCTTCCCGTAGATGAATCGCGCAAGCCGGTTTCTGTCCCCGAGGTCCCGTGACGGCGTCATCCCAAACTCTCTGCAAACGTCATCAGCCTGGCCCCGGACCACACCGGTTCCGAGAACGGTTACTACTAGCAAAAGCGCGGTGAAAATTGCAGGTTTCAACACCAATTTCACGATCATGGACATATCGTCGAGAACTTCCAACACGCGACGCTTAGCCAACTGCGGTACCCAAGCGCCGCGCGTGAACCCGGTATGAGCGGCTGCGAAACCGGCTCTCCATCCATCGTATGCATATGCTGCACCCGGTCGTCAAAAAAGTGCCAGGGTTACCGAATCATAGCACACCGGCTATTCTCATTGACTTACCTCTTGATTCGGCAAATACTTGAGAATCAATACAATCATCTGTCGGACCGTTAGAGTCTATGAATACAGGCCTTACTTCATGGGTGATACTTGCGTTCGTGCTCCTGGGTGAGTACTCGATGGCCGCGGGGCAGGCGGGGCCTAAGCCCGTTCCCGGGGATTACGTGCTTCACGATTACAAGTTTGAGAGTGGTGAGATGCTGCCTGAGTTGCGCCTGCACTTCGTTACTTTTGGCAGTCCCACGAAGGGTAAGGACGGGCACGTAAACAACGCCGTTTTGATCTTACATGGTACGGGCGGATCGAACGCTCAGTTCCTCGGAGTGGGCTTTGCGGGCGTCCTATTCGGTACGGGCCAGCCGCTCGACGCAACGAAATACTTCATCATCATTCCTGACAATATCGGTCATGGGGCATCGACCAAGCCGAGCGACGGGCTTCACGCGAAGTTCCCGCATTATTGTTATCACGACATGGTCGACCTTCAGCGTCGGCTGCTTGTCGAAAAACTTGGCGTCGACCACTTACGCCTCGTGATGGGAACGTCCATGGGCGGAATGCATTCGTGGCTCTGGAGCGAAATGTATCCCGATTTCATGGACGCCGCGTTCCCGCTCGCGAGTCTTCCGGTCCAAATAGCCGGCCGAAACCGATATCTACGGCGAATGGTGATCGATGGCATTACCAAAGATCCTGATTGGCAAAACGGCGAGTACAAGTCACAACCAATCCGCGGACTTACTTCGGCGATATATACGCTTATGATGATGCAGAGCGCGCCGTTACAAATGCAGAAACAGATGCCGACTAAGAATGCGGCCGACGCCGCCTTCGATCAGCGGGTGCAGCAAGGGCTGGCGACAACGGACGCGAATAATATGCTGTACCAATTCGACGCTTCGCGTGATTATGACCCCGAGCCGAAGCTCGAGACGATCACGACGCATCTGCTTGCGATAAATTCTGCTGACGACTTCGTGAATCCACCGGAACTCGGGATCGCCGAAAAGCAGATCAAACGCGTTAAGAACGGCCGGTTCATCCTGCTTCCCATCACCGATGAAACCCGGGGTCACGGTACGCATACGATCGCGTCTATCTGGAAGGACTACTTGCTTGAGCTCCTCAAGGTTTCGGAGAAGTAAATGGACCTCAATCCACTTATTTGTCCTCAATGCGGCGGCGAGATCCATGATTACACGGCCGGGCAGGCCATGGCTACCTGCGGCTACTGCGGCACGCAGTTTTATATACCCACCGTTGTCTCTACTCCTCCGCCAGTCGCTCCCCCTGCCCCCACGTTCTATGGCGCCGGCAGCACATCCCTGGATGTTATGGGTCGCACTTTTGGACTCGCGATCGGCGTGGTCGTAGTGATCATTGTTGTCGGCCTCGCATTTATCGGCAGCAAGAAAACATCGACTTCGAGCGGCTACTCTCCATTCGCTTCGCGAACCGCCTCGCCAACTCCGTCGCCCACGCCCGATCCCGCCCTGCTTCGGTTCGGGGGTCCGGGAAATGGTGACGGCAATTTCGACGATCCGACATCGCTCGCGCTCGATCGTAACGGCCAGATCTATGTAAGCGACAGCAGCATGCGTGTCCAGGAATTCGATCCCACCGGAAAGTATTTGCGGACTCTGAAGATACCGAGTACGGCGGCGTATTACGAACGTGCGCAGCAAATCGGAAAGATCTTGGTGGGTGGCGACGGCAAGCTCTACGTCGGCGTTGGCGGCGTGATACAAGTTTACGGACCGGTAGCGACGAAAGCAGAACGAA
>JAFAOW010000247.1 GCA_019247455.1 Acidobacteriota bacterium
CCGTAGCCGCCGCGAACCGAGGTCTTGCCATCGCCAAAGACATCCCAGGCAAAACCGAGACGCGGGGCAAAGTTGTTCTTGTCAGCTTTCCAGACGCCGCTCGTGCCGGTCGTTGCTAGACGTCCGTTCCGGATCTGCTGGAAAATATTCGAGCCCGAACCGAAGAAGAAGTTCGAGTCGAGTCCTTCCTTCGAGTGCTGCGGTCCAAAGTACTCGTACCGCAGGCCGAGGTTCAAAGAGAGTCTCGGCACCACACGCCACTGATCATTCGCGTAGAAGGCAAACTCTTTGTAGAGATTGGTTCTCGTGAAATTCGGCGACGTCATCGGCCGGGATACTGAACCGCCCGGGAACTTACCCTGCGGATCGACAGCGACCTGGAACTGCTGCGCGCAAGCCTGGCCAACGGGGCAGCCATTGGTTCCGCCGATAAGGGCGAGCGAAGCGTTGGCAACAGTCGTGCCGAGGTTCTCAGACGCGTTCTGATATGCCGGGAAGTTCACCTTGTCGGAGATGTTCACATACTCGCCGCCGAAGCGGAAGTTGTGATCACCTACGATGTAGGTAGCGTTTGGCTTGATATCGAGGAATTTCTGGTCCTCGTTAAGATCAAGACCAGCACCCGGGAAGTACGGGATGTAGCCCGGATAGGCCACAAGCTGGTTATTCAAGAATGCCGTACCGTTCTGCAATGCATACAAGGTCGGGCTCGCGGCCGGCTTGCTGCCAAGCACCGGACCGCCCTGCAGCCTGTTGAATGCAACCTTCGTGTCCAGAATGAATCTGGAAGAGAAGTTATGAATGATCGTTCCCTGGAAGTTTTGCGACTTCGAGAAGATCGACGTGTCATAACCGTCATACGGGCTTGTGAATCGCGATCCGGCCAAATTCGTGCTCTTAAAGAACTTCCATGAGCCGTTGATCGTGGTGTTGCTCGAGACGTTCCAATCCACACGAGCCACGTTGTTCCAATCATTCGTCGGAACGCCGCCGCCGGCATCGATTGGAGCCGTGTAGCTCACGAGTTGATACGTACAAGCCGGGCAGCCAGCCGTGGCGACCGGTGAGCCGATGTTCGTCAAGCCGGATTTGAGCGGGCTGGCCGTAAAGATGGCCTTTGCGTTGCCGGCCATCGCAGCGATGAACGACGCCGTAGGTACGTATACCAGCGTCGAGTCGCTCGAACGTACGCGCGTTGCTTCAAAGAACTCCGAGAAGAACGCCTTGTTCTTCACGATCGGTCCGAGAACGCTGCCGCCGTACTGATTACGGGTAAACTTGCCTTTAGGCAGGTTATTCGCGTTGTTGTTGAAGTCGTTGGCCGAAAGTGCCGAACGACGGTCCTGATAGAACGCACTGCCCTCCAGCTTATTTCCGCCCGAGCGGGTCACAACGTTGACGATACCGCCTGAAGCACGTCCGTACTCAGCCGAGAAGTTGTTCGTGATGATACGGAACTCAGCAACCGAATCCTGCGGGACCGTCTGAGCAACCGTAGCGGTAAACACGGCCTGGTTCTCAGTTCCGTCAAGCAGAATGTCCGTCGACGCTGAGCGAAGACCGTTGATCGCGACGCCCGCACCGCGGCCGTCGGCGTCTGCCGTCGAAACGTTGCCGGCCGTCGCTGCAAGACTGTAAGGATTACGGTCGAGAATGGGCAGGCTGTTGATCTGCTTGGTTGTGACGACGTTCGACTGCTGCTGGTCGGTCGTATTGACCTCAGCAACACCGCCGCTGTCACCAGCAACGTCAACGACATTGACGACCGCTTGAACACCAAGTTGAATGTTCTCGGTCGTAGCACCGCCAACCGCTACGCTGGCCTTTGCCTTCTGCGTTGCGAAGCCGCTCTTGCTTACCTCAATGTCATAGCTGCCCGGGATCAGGTTAGGTACCGACCAGTAGCCTTCGTCGTTGGCGACGGTGGTTTTTTCAACACTGGTTGACGGGTTGGTAACCTTCACCGTAGCGCCCGGGACGACTGCACCGTTCTGGTCTTTGACCGTCCCGTTCAGCGATCCTAGATCCTGTGCCATGATCGAAACTGCCGAAAAGACCAGCAGAGCGACCGTGGCAAACAGGAATTTCATACTAAATTTATTCATGTTCTTATTTCCTCGTCATTTGGAAAATTCACTTACTGTGAGAAATCGCGGTATAACCGCAATTAGATCGTAAAAATCTGAAGTTATTTCAACAATTCGTATGCCACAGCAAATCGCCGAGCTTGGCAGCATTAAACTGGGAAAATAAAGAACTTATCGGAGCATAAGTTATGTGTGAAACATAGTTTAATCCAAATATTTGTAGTTTTTTCAGAATTCCATAGTTTTGTAAAGATTTGTAAAGATGGCCGTACGCAGGAAATCAGCGGTATTTTGCGGGTCGAAGATCAAATAGCGGAGGATGCGGTGTTCATGAGCGCCGCAACAAACCGATCGAATGCCGAGAACCTCTTGTCTCGGGTCCTTCCGGCTGCGAAGCGCGCGTAGATCTGTTGGGCGATTACAGCGATCTTGAAGGTTCCGAAGACGTAGTAAAACGAAATATCTTCGATCGTTTTTCCCGAGGCTGACGCATACATCTCAACCAATTGTGCTCGGGTCACATTCTCCATCAGAACTTTCGGGTTGAAGGACATATTCAGGAGTTCATCTCCCACATCTGCCGCCATCCAGTAACCGAGAGTCGTGCCGAGGTCCATCAGTGGGTCACCGACGGTGACCATTTCCCAGTCAAGGACGGCCGTAACCTCGGTTAGGTCTGTCGGATCCAACATCACGTTGTCGAACTTGTAGTCGTTATGAATAACGGATGCTCCTGATTCGGCCGGAACATTCTCATTCAGCCATGCCATTACCCGGTCGGCCCGGGGAAGGTCATGGGTCTTTGCCGAGAGATACCTATCAGACCAACCTTCGACCTGCCGGCGGCAATATCCATCCGGGCGCCCGAGTCGCTCGAGACCTGCTTCCGCTATGTCGATCGCATGCAACCGCGAAAGGTTCTTCACAAAGCTTCCGCACACCTGCTCGCGAAATTCCTGCGACGTTTCAAGTCTCTTCCGTGTTGCGCTCAACTCTGGATCGTCGGGGAGAGTCCCGCGGATGATCAGGCCGTTCCGCCGTTCCATGAGGTAAAACTCAGATCCCAGTACGCGGGTGTCCGAGCAAAAATGGAGGGGCACGGGTGCCTGTGCATACACGCGCGAAAGTTTAGACAGCACATCGAACTCGCGACGCATGTCGTGGGCGGTCTTTACAGTATTGCCGAAAGGCGGCCGGCGGAGTACGTAATCCTTCTCTTCGATCTGGACCAGATAGGTCAGGTTCGAACTGCCCGCGGGGAATTGCTCAACTTGGATGTCACCCGCGGCGACCTCGCTTTTGACAAGGTAGGCGGAGAGTCGATCAAGGTCGATCTCTTCGCCCTCACGGGGTGGTTGTGTATCGCGTGTCGTCACCGTCGAGGCCTTGGTTCTGTGCTACTCTGATTTCCGAAAAGGAACGTATGGATTTTGATTATTCAACAGCGTCGCTCGAACTTCAACAAAAGCTCAGCGGGTTCATGGAGGAGTGTGTCTATCCCAATGAATCGCGCTATACAAAGGAAGTCGAGACGGGCGACAGATGGCAGCCACTCGATCTCATTGAGGAGCTAAAAGTGGAGGCTAAAGCCAGAGGGCTGTGGAATTTGTTCTTACCTTCCGTATCCGGACTAACCAACGTTGAATACGCACCGCTGGCTGAGATCATGGGCAGGGTTACGTGGGCAGCAGAGGTTTTCAATTGCTCCGCCCCTGATACGGGCAATATCGAGATCCTTGAGTTGTATGGCACTCCCGCTCAAAAAGAAAAATGGCTGAAGCCGTTGCTCGCGGGGGAAATTCGCTCGTGCTTTTCTATGACCGAGCCCGATGTAGCCTCCAGTGATGCGACGAATATTCGAGCTTCCATAACAGCGGATGGCGATGACTACGTTCTCAACGGCCGCAAATGGTGGTCAACCGGGGCTGGAGATTCCCGTTGCACGCTGTCGATCTTTATGGGGAAGACCGATCTCAACGCTCCAAAACATCTGCAACAGTCAATGATATTGGTTCCGACGGCATCAGAGGGTGTGCAAATCGAGAGAATGCTGCCGGTAATGGGCTTTGATGACGCGCCGAACGGTCACGCCCAGATCAACTTCGAAAACGTACGTGTGCCGAAGTCGAATATTCTGCTCGGCGAAGGCCGCGGTTTTGAGATCGCTCAGGGCCGTCTAGGCCCAGGCAGAGTTCATCATTGCATGAGACTGATCGGGACGGCGGAGCGTGCTCTTGAAATGATGTGCCAAAGAGCCAGGGAGCGAGAAGCATTCGGAAAACCACTCGCCGAACAGGGTGTCATACGTCATTGGATAGCGGAAGAGAGATGTGAGATTGATCAGGCGCGCCTGCTGGTTCTGCGAACGGCGTGGCTATTGGATAAGGTCGGTGTCAAAACTGCACGACGCGAGATCGCAATGATCAAGGCCGTAGTTCCTCGAATGGCCTTAAAAGTTATCGACCGTGCGATCCAGGCATTTGGTGGCGCCGGCCTCAGTCAGGATATACCGCTGGCGTCTTTTTGGATCTACGCCCGGAGCCTGCGGATCGCCGACGGCCCGGACGAGGTTCATTTGGAATCAGTAGCCAAACTGGAGCTTGCGCGGTGATCGTTCGTGAGGCAGCACCGGCCGACGCAATCCCGATCGCTTGCGTATATAACTATTACGTCGAAAGCTCTCACTGCACTTTTGAAGTCTCGGCAGTAAATGAAATCGAGATGCGGCGGCGAATCGCTGAGAGCAACGACGAACGCCTGCGATTCATTGTGGCGGAAGATGCGGGTCTTATTGTCGGATTTGCGAATTGCCATCCGTGGAGGGCACGGGCGGCGTACGCCCGCACTGTGGAGATCTCGGTGTATGTTCATCCGCAAGAGACGGGAAAAGGCGCTGGCAGCCAGCTTTATAGAGAACTGTTCTCCGGAATGCGGGCCGCGGACGTCCATGTTGCGATTGCCGGTATATCATTGCCCAATGACGCGAGCGTCCGACTTCATGAGAAATTCGGTATGAAGAAAGTGGCCCATTTTTCCCAAGTAGGCCGAAAATTCGATCGTTGGATCGACGTCGGCCACTGGCAGGTAGTGTTGGATCGATAGCAATATGTATCGGTCAAATTGACCGCCCGCGATGTCGCATTGAAACGAATTCTATCAATTTGCTGTTTAACAAAGCAAAAAACTGTTGACACAAGTTAATCCCTCCTGTAGATTCTAAGTGTTACGACTTCTCAGGGTCGTGAACCTTTCGCCACCAAAAGCGGCAAAGTATCTTCGAGAAAATAGGTTCCAACGGTCGCATTTCAAGGCCGAGCATCCGAAAACATGCGGGTTTTAGACACCATCAAGGCTGACCTGTCTATATAACTTCCCCGTCTTTCCGGTTTTATCAAGAAGGTGGCAAATCATCCTCAGAATTCAAAGCACGCACCTTCGGATGGGAACTAACTCAAAGGGACAAAATCAAGACCGCAGGATCTGTAAATAAAGGAGCACCAACGGCATGTTCGGTAAGAAGAAAAGCGTCGCCGGCCTAGATATCGGCTCAAGTTCGATCAAAATGGTCGAACTCGACGGCAAACTAAACAACTTGAATCTCGTAAGCCTCGGCTTCGAGAATCTGCCGGCCGATACCATAATCGACGGCCAGATCATGGAGTTGAACGTCGTTTCGGACGTTATCCAGAACGTGTGCGTCCACCATCAGGTAAAGGCTGATCGTGTGGTAACCGGGGTGTCGGGTCATTCCGTGATCCTTAAGAACATCGTCCTTCCCCCGATGAGTAAAGAAGAATTGGAGGAATCCATCGATTGGCATGCCGAGGAGCATATCCCTTACGATCTCGCCGATGTCAGCCTGGACTATCAGGTGACGGCCGAATCCCCCGAGGCGACCAACGTTCTGATCGCGGCGTGCAAACGCGAGAGGATCGACAACATCAAGCAGGCCATACAGCTCGCAGGCAAGACACCGGTTGTGATCGACGTTGACACGTTCGCCCTGCAGAACTGCTATGAGGTCAATTACCAGCCGACAGAAGACGATGTCGTGACCCTCCTCAATATAGGTGCCTCGACCATGAACGTGAACATTGTGAAAGGCAACCGATCGTTGTTTACGCGGGACATTACGGTCGGCGGCAGCCAGTTCACTGATGTGCTTCAAAGAAGCCTTGGACTTAACTTCCAGCAGGCTGAGGCAGTCAAGCGCGGCGTCGTGGATGCAGTCGAGGGAATTGAGGAAAAGTCGATCGAGCCATTGATGAACAACGTGACGGAGATCGTCGCGATGGAGATACAAAAGACATTCGACTTCTACCGTGCGACCACTGAGGACAATGAAACCGTCGTTCAGAAGATCTTGATCTCCGGCGGCGGTTCAAAACTCGTTGGTCTTGCCGAGGAGCTTTCGCAGCGGCTCGAGCTGCCGGTCGAGATCCTCGACCCCTTCCGCAACATAAAGGTCGACTCCCGAAAATTCGACCCAGACTACTTGAATGAGATCGTGCCCGAAATGGCTGTAGCAGTCGGCCTGGCCGTAAGGGGAGTTTAATAACATGATCAAGATCAATTTACTTAATTCGGTCACGGAGAGAAGCGGCGGAGCCGTCGCCACCGTCGACAAGAAGCTCTCAAGTGCTGGCTCGCGTCTCTTGCTTTCTTCGATCGTCGTTCTGGCGCTTCTCGCGGCCGTTATCGGCTGGGACGTTATCAGCACCCAGATGGCGAAGACCGAGGCCGAACGTCAGCTCGACGAGCAGAAGCAGATCGCTTCCGAGCTCGAGACCGTGATGAACGAGCAGAAAGACCTGGAGACGAAGATCAACAATATCGACGCTCGTATCGACTCGATCAAGAAACTCCGCGCGTCACAGGCCGGCCCCAGCGCCGTCCTCGAAGCCATGCGTGAGCGTGTCGCGATGGTCCCGGGTCTATATCTGGAGAGCGTTGAGCAAACCGGCGACGGTATCGTTATCAAAGGCAATTCACCCGACGAGTCGCAGGTTACACAGTTTGGGCGCAGTCTTGAGTTCTCTAACGGGTTGTTCACGAACCTTTCGATAGAGACCACCCGGACAGACGTCACAAACGAAAACGCCACGCAGAAGGTCGGACCCGATGGTGAGGCCGCGAAGGTCTCTATTGTGAATTTCAGCATTAAGTGCAGCTACACACCGTCTAAGGCTCCAAATCCCGACGGGTCCAATCCGACCGCAGCCTCAGCCCCCGCAAGCCAGCCGGCTGCCGCGCAGCCTGTCCAGGTCGCAAAGAAATAGAGTCTCTAAATAGCGAGAAATAGACATGTTAGAAAAGATCAAGAATCTTAAATGGCACTTCCAGCTGCTCATTTTGGTCAGCATAGCGGCTCTGATCTACGCGGGTGTTTGGTACTTCGTAACGAGCGACACGCGCGCCGAGGTTGCGGCCCTCACTGACCAGGTCGTGCAGTTGAAAGCGAAGAACGAAACGGCCCGCGTCGCGACTCAGCGCATCAATGAGTTCCGGGCTCTGTTTGAGAGCAAGACCCAGGAGTACGACGAGCTGAAGGTGCTCCTACCGGAAGAGCGTGAGTTGACCAACGTCCTTCAAGGCTTGCAGGATACGGCCAACAGCAGCCGCATGGTGGTTATGCGATTCGCGCCGCGGGAAGATGCGTCCCAGGATTCGATCATGGCAAAGCCGGTCGAGGTTGAGGTGGACAGCAACTTTAATAACCTGCGTGCGTTTTTCCAGAGTATGGCGAAGCTGCCGCGAATCGTCTCGATCACTGACTTCAAGATCAATCAGGTGGACAAGCAGACCGACGCCAAAACTGTACACGCGCAATTCCTGCTGACGGCATACTACTCCGCACCTAACGATCAAAATGCGAGGCCCGCCGTTCCAGGGCAGCCGGCCGCCCCGGGCGCGCCCGCACCGGTGACCAACCCTAACGCGCCTCCGCCCGCCCCAGGTCCAGCTACGAAATAGCTCAGCCCTCCAGAAGTTGAATCAACAAAAAGCCATGATGTACACATCGACACTAAAGCGCGGTCTTGCGATAACGGTATTTGCATTAGCCCTGCTAGCGGGCGCCGGCCACTTGAGCCGTGCGAACGCTCAGGCAGGCGGCAGGGATCCCTTCGCAAAGCCGAGCTTCATGAAGCCGAAGAAAGTTGTTCCCGTGACGCCGGGCAAAGGCGTGGGCGCCGCCGGCGCAGGTCCGGCGGTACCTGTTAACTACGGCCCGCCACCGATCGAAGCTCGCATAGACTATTTCAAATCCCTGCGAGAAAGGGCCGTTGCGGAAGGCAAGCCGCTTCCAAAGGTTACGAGCGTGCTCACGCTTAGTGAGATGGCCGTTTCTGGGATCTTCAAGACAAGCCGCGGTTGGGCGGCGATGGTCGAAGCCACACCGATAAAGCTCTCGTATACGATCTACCCCGGAGAAAAATTCTTCGATGGACAACTCGTCGCCGTAGAAGAAAACCAACTCGTCTTTCGCAAAGTGACGAAGGTCGGCGAAGGCAAATTCGTGGCTTCGGTCGAAAACAAACAACTGCAGAAGTATTCGCAGAAGGCGCAGATCGAAGGTACGGCACCGAGTCAGCCGGCTGAGAAGGCGACCGAGGTAGCGCAGGCAGCACCGCCGTCGGCTAAAGGCGGAAAGCCGAGCCCCAACGCAAAGCTGCCGGTGAACCCGTTTCTGTCCCCGGTCGATGAAATGAACAATCAGCCCCCCGCAAAGCCCTCAGACGACAAAGCAAAGAAGACTGGGAAAAAGCCCGCCACAAAAGTTGCAAAGAATACGGAGCCCAAATAACGCTCTGATGCCTCGTCCATACCGGACACCCTTACTTACGGAGGAAACATGAAGTCCCTTAACCAAATCATCAATACAGCGGCCAAAGCGGTATTCGCTATTCTACTAGCAGCTGTATTCGCTCTCTCGATCTCCGGTCAAAAAGTCGACCCGGGGAACCAGGGCAAACATTACGGCGAGCCTGGATTCGTAGGTGAGCCGATCGACCTGAATGTCGTAAATGCCGATATCCGCGACATCCTCAGCTACATCACGGACCAGTACGGCATAAACTTCGTCATGGACAAATCGGTGAAGGACGTACCCGTGACGGTCAAGATAAAGGACGTTCCTTGGAATCTGGCCTTGGATTCGATCCTCCAGGCTCAAGAATTGGGAATCCAGGTCAACGGAAATATTCTTCGTGTTGCTGATAACAAGACTTTGGCTGCTGAGGGAGAGCTGTTTAGAGAAAAGCAGAATAATGCCCTTGATACATCACCTCTCATCACAGAATTCATTCGTCTGAACTACGCCTCCGCAGCGGGAAGCACATCGCCCGGCGGACCTTCCGCCGGTACGGCTGTAAGCGGCGCAGGCGGCTCGAATTCTGGGGCGGCCGCCGGCGCAAGCGGCGGCGACGGGCTGCTTCCGATCATCCGCCGTCGGCTGTCCCGCCGCGGTTCGATCGAGACCGATTCCCGCAGCAACTCTTTGATCATCACGGATGTTGCGGCGAACATCGCAGCCATCAAACAGCTTGTCGCTATTCTTGACCAGCCCGAGCCGCAAGTCGAGATCGAGGCTCGCATCGTTGTTGCTTCACGCAACTTTAGCCGCGACATCGGTGTCCAGCTTGCCGCCCTGCTCACCGGGAACGGTGCCGGAGGTCAGGGTGGTACACTTCCGGGTACCATTACCGCGCCGGCAAACGTACCGGCTACTCAGCCGAACAACAATCTCCTTTCGCAGCTTGCGAATTCGGTCATCGGTTTCACGACCGGTAAGATCGGTACGTTCCAGCTTAACGGGCTTATCACTGCGGGCGAGCAGAAAGGGCAGGCGAAGGTCATAGCGACGCCGAGGATCACAACTTTGAATAACCGCTCGGCCGAGATCAAGAGCGGAACAAAGATCCCTATCACGACAGTTCAGCCGGGTGCATCCTCTGGCGGCGCGGTTATCGCGACGACAACTTACGTCGATGTCCCTCTTCGTCTCCAGATAATCCCGCAGATCACCGAGGCAGGTACCGTCATCCTGAAGGTCACCGCAGAGAACGCCTCAACTGCGACCATAGTAGGCAACGTTGCCCCGGCCATCAACAACCAGAGTATGACGACGGAGGTTACCGTACCTGACGGCGGGACGACCGTTGTAGGCGGTGTGTTGTTTGATGACGAAAGGACCACGCAAGACAGGACGCCGGGGCTTTCGAGCGTACCCGTTCTCGGCAATCTTTTCAAGAGAAAGGGAACTCAGCGCAATACCAACGAGATCCTCTTCTTCATTACGCCGAGGATTACGCGTCCCGACTTCGCAGGCGCCACCGTGACTCCGAAGTCAACAACGGTCATTCAACCGGTACCGATGGGCAACCCTCCCTCTAACTCGTCGCCGACGCCTGAGTCGACCACGCCCGTACTGCTTCAGGCCGCTCCGCAGATGATACGGCCCGAACCTGCGGCAACACCTAAGCAGCCCGAATAAAGCTGCATTGTTTCCTTCGAAATCCGCCGGACCAAAATGGTTCGGCGGTTTTTTGTTTTGTTATATGTCCCGGAGAAGCTGACGTCGGATCAAGATCTTTCGGCGTAGGAACGAATTTGCCGCCCGACTACCCACCTCGAACAAAGCTCGTATACATCGGTTGCGGAAACCACTATTATTGAGGAAAGACAATTTCACGCACGCCGTGCGGTGACAGGCGATTCCCAAAAGCACGGCACCCAGTCGACAAAATGAGCAGTTCCAAGCCCGGACTAAAAAGTGACGAGTCGAGCCAGATGATCTTCGGTCCGAACGGGCTCATTTCAAAGTTTCACGACCAATATGAATACCGCGACGGCCAAATAAAGATGGCCGAGGCCATCGCGGCTTCCTTTAGAGAAAAAAAGCACGTCCTGGTCGAAGCCGGCACGGGCACCGGAAAGACCCTTGCTTATCTCGTTCCCGCGATCGAGCAGGCCCTATCTACTAATAGACGCGTGGTCATCTCCACGGGCACCAAGAACCTGCAGGAGCAGCTGATGGAAAAGGATATTCCTTTTCTGCAAAAGGCCCTCCCGAAGAAATTCGCTGCCGCGTATATGAAGGGCCGCTCCAACTACGCGTGTATCTACCGCCTGCACAAGGCGGACGATCAGCCGATCCTCGACGGGATGGAAGAGATCGGGTACTTTCGCGAGGTCCGAGAATGGGCACGTGGAACCCTCACGGGCGACCGGGCGGAATTGACCGACCTCCCTGAGAATCTGCCTTTTTGGACGCGTGTGAATGCCAAGAGCGAAACCTGTATCGGCCAGAAATGCCCCGATTTCGAGCCGTGCTTCATCTCACGAATGCGCGCCCGCGCGGATGACGCGGAGATCGTCATCGTAAATCATCATCTTTTTTTTGCGGACCTGAGCGTCCGGGGGAACCAGTTCGGTAAGGTCATACCTGACTATGGCGCGGTGATCTTTGACGAGGCCCATCTGATAGAGGACATCGCAGCGGATTATTTCGGATTTCAAGTGTCGAATTTTCAGTTGGACGAATTGGTCCGCGACACCTCGATCCTTCCCATCGCGGATGCGATAGCGAACGCGTCCATAATGAAGACCGCTGCGAAGGTGGCAGGGTTATCTGAGCAATTCTGGCTGCGTTTCAAGCAGGCCCGCGATGCTGAGGGACGCTTTCCTCTGCAGGCCGACGCGCTTGCGTATCGCGGGGCGGGCGGTGAGGAGCATCCAACCGCGCTCGGAGAGTCTTATGTGGCTCTCGACAAGTCGCTCGGGCAGCTGGAGACGCAGATCGACGTCTTCTCGGAAAGGATCCCGGAAGCCGAGAGTGTGGTTCGCCGAATTCGCCAGGCGCGCTTCGACCTCGGCTTTATCGTCAAGCAGGCCGACACGAATTTCGTCTATTGGCTTGAGCGGCGTGGCCGCGGCATTTTCCTGCAAGCTTCGCCGGTCGACGTTTCGCAATTATTGCAGGAAAAACTTTTCGATAAAGTGGAGACCGTCGTGCTGACTTCAGCAACTCTTTCGGCCAACGGCAGTTTCAATTTTATCCGCGACCGGCTGGGCCTCGCCTCGGCTAAGACGAATACGCTGATCGCCCCTTCCTCGTTCGATCACGAGCGCCAGGCGATCCTTTACCTGCCAAAAGGAATGCCGGACCCTCGTTCGCCCGAGTTTACGCGCGTCGCCGCCAACGAGATCGTTCGTATTGTTCAGGCGACCGAAGGACATGCATTTGTGCTCTGCACCAGCAATCAATCGATGGCCGCCTTGTACGAGCTTGTTTCGTCGCGGATCGACTACCCATGTTTGCTCCAGGGCACTATGTCGAAAGCGGGATTGCTTGATAAATTCCGCTCGACTCGAAACGCTATCCTTTTTGCGACCTCAAGTTTCTGGCAGGGTGTTGACGTCCGCGGCGAACAGCTTTCCTGCGTGATCATCGACAAGCTCCCCTTCGCCGTGCCGACCGATCCGCTCGTCGCCGCCCGCTCCAAATTTATCGAGGATAACGGCGGCCGCTCATTCTTTGACTACAGCGTCCCGCAGGCGATCATCGCTCTTAAACAGGGAATTGGCCGTCTCATACGCAGCAAGACCGACCGTGGTGTCATTGCGATCCTCGATCCACGTCTTCGGACAAAAGGCTACGGCCGTGATTTCTTGAACTCACTACCACGGATGAGAATTACCGCCGAGTTAGATGACGTTGCCCAGATCGTGCACCATTCGGTATGAAGGAGTTTGGTCTTCTTATAACTTGTGTTCTAGCGGCGGCTTCGAGCCTTGCGGCACAGACGATGCCTGAACTCCGCAGCGAACTTCTCCAGATGGTCGACCGGGATCAGAAGGCTCGCGACGCGTGCGGCGCAGGAACTACGGATGACCAAATGAAATGCTTTATGAGGGCGGGCGAAGAGGTTGACCGGCCGAACACCAAGCGGATCAACGAGATCTTTGCGCAACTCGGATTTCCGACGGTTGTGCTGGTCGGTTCGGACGGGGTCAAAGCATTCATCCTTCTGATGCAGCATTCAGGTGACATACCTTTGAGAAAGAAGAGTCAGGCTGGGATGAAAAAGGCATTCAACGCCCGCGTGATCTCGGTAAGCGAGTACACGACCTTGATCGATCGTCTCCTTGTCCATCAGGGTAAGCCGCAGATTTACGGCTCCAATTTTGAAATGAAGGACGGAAGGCTTGTTATGAGTCCGGCAAAGGACCTCAAGAAGCTCGACAAACGGCGAAAGAAGATTGGTTTACCGCCCATTGCGGATTACGTAAAGATGCTAAAGGACGCCTATAATTTTGAAGTGGTCGCTCCGACACCGTAAACGAAATGCCCGCTTTCTACGAGGTAATGATCGAGCGTAATTTCTCATCCGCGCACCAGCTTCGCGGGTACAAAGGGAAATGCGAGAATCTGCACGGGCACAACTACAAGGTCGAGATCTTTGCAAAGGGTGAGGAGTTGAACAACATTGGCCTGTTGATCGATTTCGCCGATCTCAAAACCGCGGCGGATGAGATCGTTAAGTACCTCGATCACCGCAACATCAACGAGCTGCCGCCTTTTGACGAGGAGCTCAATCCCTCGGCCGAGAACCTAGCTCGTTACTTCCTCGAGTATCTCAACACCCGCATCGTTGACGAACGAGTAAAAGTTTACAAGGTACGCTGCTACGAGACTCCCACGAGCGTCGCCACCTACCAGGTCGACTGACCTAGCTTGGCTATCTTCTCTGCGATATCAAATGCAGCATTGGGCCGCGCGAATTTCAGTGCATTCGCCCGCATTGTTTCTAGCCTCTGTTTGTCATTGATGAGCTGCTCGATCTTATACCCAAGCGTCGCAGGGTTATTCGATCGGATCGCGCAGCCTTGCTCCAATAAATGGTCGGAATTTCGCTCTTCCTGGCCGGGAATGGGATCCGCGATCACAAATACAAGACCTTTGGCGAGGGCCTCGCACGTGGTCAAGCCACCTGGCTTGCCAACTATGAGGTCCGAGGCGCTCATATACTCATCCATTTCACGTGTGTATTCCACGGGAATGATCTTCACCAGACTTGCAGCGGAGATATCCCTCTCGAGCTTTGCTTTCAATTCCTCGTTCCTGCCGCACATGGCGAGCACCTGCACCGGCCGCTGGATGGATCGAAGGGAATCCAAAAGTCCATCGATCTTTCCGACCCCAAATCCCCCGAGCGAGAGGATCACGGTCGGAATGTCGGCGTCCAGTCCGTACTTCGCACACATTTCGCCCTTCGACTTTCTTTCCGCGAATTTCGGATCGATCGGAATGCCTGAGACTGTTATCTTGTCGGGCGGACAGCCGAGCGATTCGAGGTAGATCCGCGTTTCATCGAGTGCTACGAAGTAATGCTCGTAGTTGCGACACAGCCACATCGCGTGCATGTCGAGGTCAGTCACAACGATCGCCTGGGGGGTCGTCAGCTTGCCGTGGCCCTTTAGGTCAGAGATGATCTCGGCGGGGAGAAAGTGCGTGCAGACTATCCAGTCTGGGTCGTGATCGCGGACCATCTTTACGAAAGGCCTTGTGTTGAGCTTGTCGAAGAAAAGGCGGCGCTTCTCGTTCTTCCACGGCTCGTCGAGCTTGTCGTACATCCACCCCAGCACCTCGGGCATGCCATTCACAAGATCGATGTACGCGTTGCTGTACAGACGCCGAAAGAGAGGGTTCGTGAATTTCAGCACATCCTCATGCCGCACTTCTCGGGCGATGCCTTTAATTAGAAATGCTTTTTTCAGTGCTTCAGCAGCAGTTGTATGGCCGTTACCGACCGATGCGGAGAGAACGAGGATTCGACTGAGCATATGAGAAAAGGTGCAAGAGCGACTCTATCACTCTTACACCTTACCTTTCTGATCAAAATGGTCGGGGCGAGAGGATTTGAACCTCCGACCTCACGGTCCCGAACCGTGCGCTCTACCAGGCTGAGCCACGCCCCGATAAGTCAATGTATGAGTGTAGGTGACGTCCTACAGCAAGTCAACCGAATGCCGCCGAAGTCGCAACCACGTCAGCGGGTGGGCTCTTCGTTTTCCTCGGAACTACGCCCAAGTTTATGTCTAAAAAACTCGATGATCGGCGGCAGCAGGGAAATGAACACGACGATTATGACCACCTTCTCGATATGGTCCTCGAGTTTGATCCCAAACGCATTCTCGATCACAGTCCCCAGAAAATATCCCGCGAGGACCATGGTCATGATCCAGAGAAAACCGCCAACAATGCTAAATGGCAAAAAGCGCGAATACGGCATCTCTGCGGCGCCTACTACAAGCGGTGCGAAGGTCCGGACTATTGGAACGAATCGGGCCAGCACGACCGTCTTCACGCCATATTTCTCAAAAAAATCGTGCGCCTTCTGCACGCGGCTCGGCTTAAAGATGCGGGATGATTCTCGATTGAAAAGCGTCTTGCCCATCCACCTTCCGGTCCAGTAACCCGTGCTGTCTCCGAGCACCGATCCGGCAAAAAACGCGATGAGCACAAAAATAACGTTAAGCTGATCAGGCAGCGTTCTTGCCATTAGTCCGCTTACAACAAGCAGTGAATCACCTGGCAAAAAGAAGCCTACCGCAAGCCCGGTCTCCGCAAACACAACAAATCCGAGTCCGAGATAAACGAACGGACCAAACAGGCCGAGCATCCATTCGATCAGCAACTTGGGATTAAGAAAGTCTTTTATCTGGTAAAAAAGATCGCCGGCAGATGCCATAAGAATGCTTCGCCCAGAGCAGGCCAAGCCGGAATGGTATCAAATCGTAACCTGCTTTCTAAAATGCGCCGATGAATGGAAACATCGGTGGGAACATTCCGGGACCCGTCGGGCGCGGCCTTCTCGCCATCACAGGTGTGCCTCGAAAGCATCCGATCGAATACGGATATTCCCGTGTCGCATGATAGTGATACATCACGACAAGTTTACCGTCCCACATGATCTCATGCGTGTGGCCGTGACATTCGTCAAGGTCTGCGTCCGTCAACTCTTTGCCGTCTTCACCGTATCGGCCATAAATGCCAAAACCGTCAAGAGCATACCCAAATAGTTCAGAATGCTGGCCCTTATGGTCTGCTTCGAGGCATCGCGAGAGACTATGATAGTGATACTGGCCCTCTCGCTGCGGATGCCCGTCGCATTTGTCTTGTATCTCATGGGCGACGGCATCGCGGCCCATTTCATCGACAGCGTTGAATATAGCAACGCCCGACCGCATCACCCCGATCATTCCCATCGGAACGCAGCTTGGATTCACGGCAACGGCCGGAACAAGCGGGAGGGTAAACACTATTTCGGTCTGCCGGATAGAGTTGGGGTTACGGTCGTAGTTGAAAGCGTCATCCGTCTGCGGGATCGGAAATGTACCGGTGCTGTGATCGGGCAGCCCATTCCCGTTCAGCTTCCGCTTGTCGCCCTCGACCGTGATCGAGTAACGGTAATTGTCCCATTTCACGTCGCCGCTGACTATAGGTTTCGAAGTTGCATCCCAGGTGCCATCACTATGGATCCACGCACCGTCCCGAAATGCACCGCGGCCGCCGCCGAAGCGCGATTCGCATGGCATCAAATAACCCTTTGCGGGCTTGTCAGAGAGCTTGCCATCGCCGATAGGCAAGTTTTTCGGATTGAGCGGGTCGCCATGGCCTTGATCCTTGATAGAAGGCTTTTGCCCATGAATAAATGCCGAACCGGCAAGAAACGTGCCCGCAGCAGCGATCGCAATAATGATGAGATGAGTGCGCGTCATATGTCCTCGAATAAAGGACGCGCAGCGGAAACATTCGGTCGCAAGTTTATGACCAGCCGTGTTTGCCGATCAAAGGGACGAAGGAACAGGGCCCGAAATTTTGCTGCGAGTAACCTGTCTTGCTGCGAACTACGCGGTAAAGGTCCTGCTTCCTCTGGTCGGTGCCGATCGGAATGACAAGCCGGCCTCCGATCTTCAACTGTTCGACGAGCGGCAGCGGGACCTCCGGTCCGCCTGCCGCCACCAGCATCGCGTCGTAAGGCCGATATGTGTCCCAGCCGTCCGTTCCGTCGCCAGCTTTAAGCACGACATTGGTGAACCCTAGTGAATTGATCTTTATCTCCACCTCAGCGGCGAGATTTGGAAGCCGCTCGATCGCGTATACACGCCGGGAAAGTGAAGCGAGTACGGCGGTTTGATATCCGGAACCCGCACCGATCTCGAGCACCTTTTCGTCACCGTTCAGCTCCAAGAGTTCGGTCATTCGCGCCACAATGAACGGCTGGGAGATCGTCTGGCCGCTCGAAATTGGCAGCGCGTTGTCGTTATATGCTTGTGACTTGATCGCTTCCGGAACGAATATGTGCCGGGGAAGCTTCAACATCGCCTCAAGAACTCGCTCGTCGTTGATCTTGTAATGGTCTCGCAGGCGCTCGATCATCCGCATTCGCGGAATGGTCATTTCATCTGTAATGGGAGCCGCACCGTTCATTAGAACTCCGTGTTCCAGTTCTCAAGCCGCTTGATGCCGCTGTGACTGGTAAGGTCGCTGCGCATTGGCGTTATCGACACGTAGCCTTCGTCCACGGCCTCGAAATCTGTGTTGCCCTCAGCCCGAAATCCTTCGCGAAGTTCTCCGATCCAGTAATACGGCTTTCCCCGCGGGTCCATATGCTCGCTGATAACCGGCCGTGCGTCTTTGAAACCTTGCTTGGTTACTCTAAACCCACGCGGAATACCCTTGGGAATATTCACGTTTAGCAAAGTCCAAACCGGAAGACCCTCTTCTAATGCCTTTCGCGTGACATCGACGACTACTTTTACGGATTCCGTAAAATCCTGATCGCGATATGAAGCGAGGCTAAAAGCTAGTCCTGGAACACCCAAGATGGTTGATTCGAGCGCTCCGGCCACGGTGCCGGAGTAAGTTGCATCGTCACCGAGATTAGCACCGTGATTGATTCCCGAGCAGCAGACCGCAGGCCGCGATTCCGGAGGTAAGATCTGATTGAGTGCGAGCGTTACGCAGTCGGTTGGTGTCCCGTCAACGGCCCAATGCCGTTCATCGATCTGGCGGATCCGGAGCGGTCGCGACAATGTAAGACTGTGGGAAGCGCCGCTCTGTTCAGACTCGGGTGCCACCATATAGACGTCGCCGAGCGTGCTCAATCCCTCTTCCATCGCCCTGATACCGTCTGACAAATATCCGTCGTCGTTCGTGATAAGGATCGTTGGTCTGGTTGTGCTCATAAAAAGTCAGAACCGGGAGCGGCAGCGACCGGGCTTCGGCGCGTTGATTAACGCCATAACCAGATCGGTACCGCTCCCGGCCCTTGTCTAAGTCCTATCGATTCTGCGAAGGCGCCGGCCCCGGACGCTGTCCGCCCTGACCCTGCCCAGCGCCCATTGGACGCTGCGAGCGAAAACGCCTGCGGTTACGCTTGCGCGCATTCGCCGATTTCAACTTCGCCTTTTGGCCGGGAGGAATAAAATGGGCGTGTTTCTTGAGATCTTTGATGATCTCTTCGCTGATCACCTTCCGCTTGAAGCGGCGAAGCGCGGACTCGATCGATTCATTCGAGTTAATTGTAATAAAAGCCATTTTCTTTTCTCACCTCCTCTCGGCTGAATATTCTCCCCTAAGGGCAAACAACTATTAGACACTTTTGGCCGCAGAATCGCAAGATTCACTCGGCCGGTTTGATCAAGATAGGTCTGCTTGGCGCGGCATCCAATTCAAACGGCGCGATTTGCAGGTTCAACAAATACTCTCCGTCCTCTATCTCATTAGGAACATAAATGAGCTCGGTGATAGTGCTGTTTATACGGGTATTAGCGTTTGTTTCGGGGCTGCCAGGCTCGACATTCCAAAAGATGCGATGGTTCTTGAGCTTGCCCTCGTCGTACAGCCGGTCGATCGATGGCATATCTACCAACAGATGCTTGAACCCGAACTTGACAATGAACTCCATGCCCTCGGTCGTAAAATATGCAGGAATATTATTCTTGTCATAGCTCGTCGACAATTTTGACTCGTCATTCGGCAGCGTCCGTACGATCAACGCCGTGTTCGTGGCAGTGTCCGTAGTCCGCACGTCAGTGAGGGCCAGCCTGTCTTTGATGGTCAAGACACTTATCACTCGATCTCCCGCCAATAATTCCGGCTCGACCGTAACCAACACGGCCGGCAGGATCACATCCCTTAAACACTCGCGTACCGACATGCGCTCATGCGTGATGTGCCCAACGCACTCAGTATGTGTCCCATGGCAATGCGGCACGAACGTTATCTCATCAAAATTAACGCTCGATCCCTTCCGAGTATCGCCGAGCGACCTTGCACGTGGAACATCTACGCCAAATGCGTTTACCTGCGGTTTGTGAAATTGTACAGGGATCGAGAGATCGGCGATCACGCTAAAAGAATTCATAAGACTAATCAGTAATTACTAATTCAAAAATTATTAATTAGCTCGGCGAACGCTTTCGATCACATGATCGAGATCGAGATCGTTCGCGCTGCTGATCTCCGAGCAGATCTTCATCAAGTGCTGATCCTGAGCGTTCCCTCGGGCTTTTGCCTCCGCATACGGCATATCTTCTCGAAATGTCACCATCGAATACTTCGAGAAATAGTCTGGATAAGTCTGCTCAAGTTTCGTTTCGAGCTCGCGTTTACGCTGAAATACCGGGTCAGCGACCGCGTCCCTCATTTCGTAGAAGTTCTCCTCGGCCATGTCGCAGATCGCATCCGCGTTCGGTTTTCGCTGTTCTTCAAAATCTGCAAACGTTGTCTGCCAGTCAGGGCCGTTTTCATCGATCAGCGAGGCCAGCACCCTTACATCCTCAAACGCACAATTCATACCCTGGCCGTAAAAAGGCACCATCGCATGAGCAGCGTCTCCAAGGAGCAGGGCCTTGCCATTGACATTCCACGGGCTGCATTTGATCGTACCCAGATTTCCAGTTGGATTATGAAAGAAATCCTCGACAAGAGTTGGCATTAACGGAACCGCGTCCGGAAATTCCTTTTCAAAAAACGCAAGCACCGAAGCGTCATCGGTCAATTGATCGAATGCAGCGGTCGAGGCAGAAACACGGCCTGTAGGGCGTGTGCACTGAGATGACTCGCCTTCTCGTGGGGCACCCTCGTTACCGCTCAGATTCTCGCCCTTATGTGCCAAGAACAACGTACACGTAAAGCTCCCGTCAAAATTCGGTAACGCGATCATCATAAATCGGTGTCGCGGCCAAATATGCAGTGCGTTCTTTTCGAGTTGATGGTCGCCGGCACGCGGGGGAATGTGCAGCTCTTTATAACCGTGCTCTAGAAAGATGCTGGATTCGATGAAGTTAGGCATTTGCTCTTTCATCGACTGCCGAACTGCCGAACCAGCACCGTCGGTTGCGATCGTTGTGTCATTGGTGACGATAGTTCCACTGTCAAAGCGAGCCTCGCCTGAGCCGCAATCAAAATCAGCACAGCGCATATTAAAGTGAAATCTAGCTCCGGGATATTTCTCAGCCTCATTTAGCAGAGCAATATTCAGCCCGGCGCGCGACACGGAATTTATGTACTCGCCTTTTCGTCCACTGTAGGGAAGCAGCTTGGTATCGCCCGTGGGCGCATGGACCATCCGGCCATACATCGGAACGGCTTCCGCAAGCATATACTCATCCATTCCCACTTGTCTGAGTGCCGTGATGCCGCGATCGGATAGTGCGAGATTTATCGAACGCCCTGCATCGACTTGCTCAAGCCGCATTTCACCGCGGGCTTCATACACGTCAACTTCGATCCCGCGCTTTGCGAGATAGATCGCAAGAAGCGACCCCGCCAAACCGGCACCGATGATGGTCACTCGTGGCATAAAGACACGACAATTTCACCACACGCTGACTTGAAAATCGAAATTAACCTGCGAGCTTTTCGACACGCACGGCGGTCACTTTGAATTCCGGCGCCTGTGTGAAGCGGTCGCGGTGCTCACTTGTCGCATAATTAAGAAAAACTCGCGGATCATGGAATGTAGCGAATACCTGTCCAGGCTGCATCTGGCGGCTAATTTCTATCGGCAGAAGCGCCTCGCCGTAGCGACTGACCAAACGGATCTTTTCACCGTTTGCAACCCCGAGCGTTACCGCGTCGGCAGGCGACATGGTCAGTAGATCGGTGGGCCGAAGTTCTGTGTTCGGCGTCCGCATCGTCATCGTTCCGGCATTGAACTGCGTGAGCGTTCGCCCCGTTGTCATCAGAAGGGGGAATTGAGCTGAAACCGTTTCCTTCGTCGGGCGATACTTGATCCGTTTCAGCGCAGCGGTCTTTCGTCCTGAGAATTCTTTCGCGTGAAGAATTGTCGTCCCGGGATGGTCTTCACTGTGACAGGGCCACTGAAGGCCGCTTTTGTCGATGCGGTCGTAAGTGATCCCATATCCCGCGGGCCAAACTCGTCGAATTTCTTCCCAGACGTCCTGAGGAGACTCGAACGCAAAATCTTTCCCCTTGCCCATTGCCGCCGCCATTGTGCAGATGATCTCCCGATCCGAACGGGCATCGCCACGTGGAGATACGGCTCTTCGTACCCGCTGCACACGCCGCTCGGAGCTCATAAAGGTACCGTCCTTTTCGTACGAGGAAACGGCGGGTAGAAAGACATTTGCGAATTTTTTAGCCGTCTCGTTGAAAAACAGGTCTTGCACAATGCACAGGTCAAGGTCGTCGAGCGATGCCGCGGTCGCATGAGCGTTCGCGTTCGAAAGAAATACGTCATACCCGATCGTCCACAGAGCTTTCAGCTTACCGCTTCGCGCGGCGTCCATCATTTGCAGCTGATTTAGCCCACCTTTCTCAGGAATGTGCGTTCCCCAAACATCCTCAAAGAGGCCGCGCACAGACTCGATGGATGCGGAGCCCGTGAGGATCCCCGGATCACATCCCATATGCGCTGAGCCCTGTACGTTGTTCTGCCCACGCAAAGGATTGACTCCGGCCCCCGGAACGCCGATGTTGCCGGTAAGCAGGGCGAGATTTACGATCGTCATCACACCTTCAGTCCCCTGAAAGTGCTCTGTTATTCCCAGGCCGTGAAACAGCATTGCCGGCTTCGCCGTTGCGTAGATCCGCGCGGCCCTGCGGATCAGCTCTGGATCCACTCCGCACTCGTTAGCAACCTTCTCCGGCGTGTAATCGGCAGCGAACTTTCGAAACTCTTCAAATTCATCTACCCGATGCCGAATAAAGTTTTGGTCCGTCAAGCCCTCATCGATGATCGCGTATGCCAGGGAGTTGAATAACGGCACATTGGTCCCCGGCCGCAACTGCAAATGAATATCCGCATATTTCGTTAGCTCAGTTCTTCGTGGGTCGATGACGATCAGATGAGCGCCGTTAATAACGGCCTTCTTAATGCGAGCGCCTGGTATTGGATGGTTTTCAGTCGTATTCGTTCCGCAGAGCACTATTGTCTTTGCGAGTTCAATATCGTCGAACGAATTGGTCGCCGCTCCAGTGCCGATCATCATTTTCATCGCAGCGGCGGTGGGCGTATGACAGACTCGGGCGCAGCAGTCCACGTTGTTTGTGCCGACGACTACGCGCGCGAACTTTTGCGCAAGGTAGTTCTCTTCGTTTGTCGCGCGGGCGGAGCCCAGCACGGCTACTGCGTCGGGGCCGTGTTCCTCGATCGTAGAGGTGAACTTCTCCGCGCAGAACTGAATGGCCTCATTCCAAGAAACTGATCTCCATTCGCCGTTCTGACAGATCATCGGCGTTGTTACGCGGTCCGGGGCGTCGACAAAATCGAAGGAGTACCGGCCCTTTACACAAAGATGGCCCTTATTGACAGGGGAATCTTTCGCGGGCTTTATCTGCACGATCTTGTCATTGAGAACGCCTACATCCATTTCGCAGCCCGTACCGCAGTAAGGACAGGTGGTCCGCGTCCACGATGTGGGTGCTCCGTATTTCAGGATCGATTTGTCTTCAAGTGCGCCGGTAGGACAAACATCGGCGCACGCTCCGCATGACACACACGAGCTTTCGCCAAATGCGCCGTAAGAGTCCGGAACAAGCGCCATGTTCTCGCCTCGACCGGCAACCTGCCAAACAAATTGCCCCTGCAGTTCATCGCAGATCCGCGAACATGCGAAACACTTAATGCACCGGGACATATCGACCCGAATGTACGTGTGCGAGTCGTCGGTCCTGCCCGGCTGGAATTGCGAAAAATCCGCGTCAGTCAGTCCATGATCCGTCGCGAGCCTGTGGAGAGGAACTTCGGGGTATGCATTGAATGCTTCAGCCGGATAGTCCTTAGCGAGCATTCGTAGGTTCCAGCGGCGCGAGTTCTCGCCCTCCTCAGACTCGGTCTCTACAACCATGCCCTCGGTGATCACAGTCGCGCATGAGGCAGCTTCTCGGCCGCCATCGTGAATGTGCACGAGGCACATTCGGCACGCGCCTGCCGGTTCAATTCTGTCATCGTGACAGAGTGTAGGGATGTCGATCCCTATAGAACGCGCGGCGGCCAGAATGGTGGCGCCATCCTGAAATTCGCAAGTTTTTCCGTTGATTGTTGCCCGGACCATTTTTGTTTGTCCGGGTGCTTATTAGCCCAGACTTTCTTTTAGAACATCAACAAAACGCCCTACGTCCCGAAATGAGTTATAAAGAGGAACAGGGGCGGCCCTTATAACATCCGGTTCCCGCCAGTCGGCGTATACACCCCGGGTCACGATCCGTTCATGCAGAGAACGGTCGCCATTTCTCACGCGGATGGATAATTGACACCCGCGTTGTGACGGGTCACGCGGCGTAATGATGGAGATCCGGTCATCAGCCAATTCATTGATCAGCTGTTCAAGGTAACCGGTCAACCGTCTCGACTTAGCGACCAAAGCCGTCATTCCGGCCTCTTCAAATATCTCAAGCGACGCCCGCAGCGCCGCCATCTGCAGGATCGGCGGATTCGATATCTGCCAGCCTTCGGCTCCGGTGAGGGGCCTGAACTCCGGGCCCATCAAGAACCTCGTGGCTTTATCGTGTCCCCACCAGCCCGCAAACCTAGGCATATTTTGGCAATCAGCGTGCCTTTCGTGGACGAACGCTCCAGCCACCGCACCCGGCCCCCCATTCAGGTATTTGTAGGAACACCAGACGGCGAAATCAACGTCCCAATCGTGCATTCGCAGTTCAAGGTTACCTGCGGCGTGCGCCAGGTCGAATCCTGCGACCGCACCTATCTTGTGAGCAGCGGCGGTAATTTCACGCATTTCAAAGGCTTGTCCCGTGTAATAGTTCACACCGCCCAGAAGCACGGTCGCAACCGAACTACCCTCGCTCTCGACACGACCGACGATATCCTCAGTGCGAAGCGTCGATTCACCTTCCCGCGGAGCGAGCTCGACGAGAGAGATCTCAGGATCAAACCCGTGGAATTTGATCTGCGACTCCACGGCATATCGGTCCGATGGGAAAGCCCCTTTCTCAATGATGATCTTGTGTCGCCGGTCTGTAGGCCGGTAGAAGGATACCAGCATCAAGTGCAGGTTAACGGTGAGCGAATTCATTACGACCGTCTCGCTCGGCTCTGCCCCAACTATCCGAGCCATCTGCTCGGTTAGAAACTCGTGATAAGGAAGCCACGGGTGCCTTGCATTAACGTGGGCATCAACCGCCAATTTTGCCCACTCTTCGAGTTCTTCATCGACGTAACCCCTTGCCGTTTTCGGCATCAATCCAAGCGAATTCCCTGTGAAATAGATGGGTTCAGCTCCGTCCTTCGTTTCAGGGAAATGGAATCGCTCGCGAAAGCCGCGAATATTATCATTTGCATCCATTTCTTCGGCGCTCATTGGCGCCGTTGCCGCGTCATTCATCATCTTCATCCAGCCAAAGGGCGATCAGATCAACATCATACTTCTCAAGGATCGGATCAGCCGTCATTAGTCTAAGGCCGTTTGATCTGGCCTGAGCTATCAGCAATCGATCGAATGGGTCCTTGTGGTGAAAGGGCAGATCGGCAACCTCAAACGCATCCTGCAGGGTCAGAGCCAGCTGAGAGATGCCAGAAGTCGATATCGCATTCCTCACAACTTGAGCCGGATGCTCAGGCAGCTCAAGCCGGCCCTTGGACCATTTGATCGCGATCTCCCAAGCACTTGCTACCGAAAGGAAGATCGGAGTTTCCGCGTCATCAAGCAGTTCCAAGGCTCCCTTCGTAAGTCGCTTGCCGACCCCGGCCCCCCATAGGAAAACATGTGTGTCGATCAAAATGCTCACATGTACTCCTCAAATTCCTCGAGCGGGTCGTCAAAGTCGTCATGGATCCTGATCTGTCCCTCATACATCCCGATCCAGCCTCTTCTTTTCTTTTTGATCGGCGTCAATCTCACCGTTTCCAGCCCATTTCGAGTAATAACTACCTCTTCGCCCTCCAGCGCTTTATTGATCATTTGACTCAGCTTGGACTTCGCCTCGTAAACACTTACCTTCATGGCCCTATTCTTATCTAGTCAGACTAGCTAGTCAAGTCATATTTCTCAGCCAATCGATCCAACCGAGATAAACTACGACCAGCCCAATGGTGTCAGAGAGCCCATGAGCGAGAACGGTTAGCCACAGGTTTCGGCCGGATAGATAAAACGCCGAGCCCAGGATCAGAGCCGTCATACTGGTGTCGACAATACCGGTCGGCCCTTGGTAAAAATGACCCAGGCCAAAGAGCATTGCGTGGGCAAGAATAGCGACCACCCACGCGCTCTTCGTATTTCCCAACAGTTGAGCAAGCCGCTGGAGGATGAACCCTCGATATGAGATCTCCTCTCCAAAGGCTGCCAGTGTCCATATCAGCCCTAAATAGATCAGAAAGAGGGGGAGATTTCCTTTTATAGATTCAAAGTCGGAGAGATCTGTGCCTTTTCCAGTGAGTCTCGTCAGCAAAGGCTCCGTTACAAAGGTGCTGAGAAGCTGTATGCCGATCGCAATGCCCGCCGCGGCACCTATCGTTTGCAGCCAATTCGCCTGTCGCCTGAATCCGAGCCATCCGAAACCCACCTTTCGAAGTCGGATCGATATGAGGGCAAGCGCGACGATGAACGGGGTTTCGCTTACAGGAATGAACCCGAAGACATTTGCTCCGAGGAGGAAAAAGATCGCTAAGCCAAGCTCCAGAAAGATAAGAAGTTTGCTGTCGACCCACTTAGCCATAGGCATATGTTCCTTGGTCGAGATCAAGCCAGTTTAAAGCCGCTCCATGAAAAAGCATTGCTTTTATCTCATCCTCGTAGGATGCCGATTCGATCAGTTCTCCTGGGTTTGCCTCGCCGAGCGGAAACGGATAGTCGGTTCCAAGCATCACCTGGTCCGCGCCAACAAGCTTCAGAAGAAAATCCAATTTCTCTTTCGAATGCACCAGCGAATCGAAGTACATTCGTCCCAGATATCGCCTCGGGCTATGAGGATTATCGACGGCACACAGGTCGGGGCGCACGTTAAAACCATGCTCTATCCTTCCAAGCGTCGCAGGAAAGGATCCGCCGCCGTGGGCAAAACAGGTCCGCAAATTGGGCAGTTTCTCCAAAGTCCCTGAAAAGATAAGCGAGCAGATCGCCCGCGAAATTTCCGCAGGCATACCTACGAGCCAGGGCAGCCAATACTTCTGCATGTCCTTTTCCCCCATCATGTCCCACGGGTGGATAAACACTGCCATGCCCAGTTCAGCGCACGCGGCAAAGAAATCAAAGAACTGCTGTTCTCCAAGATTGAGCTGATTGATGTTCGTACCGATCTCGACTCCGACGAGTCCGGTCGATTTGCAGTATTCGAGTTCCTTGATCGCGAGCTGGGTATCCTGCATCGGAACGGTTCCCAGTCCGACGAACCGCAGGGGAAACTCGTTCACAGCGGCAGCAATATTGTCATTAAGGAAGCGCGAGATCTCCGCTCCGTCCGCCGGCTTTGTCCAATAGCTGAACATCACCGGCACGGTGGAGAGGACCTGGACATTTACACCTGAGGCATCACATTCCTCGATCCTCGTCGCGGGGTCCCAGCAATTCTTCTCTACGTCGCGAAACTCGGTACCGTCGTCGCGGATCATCTTCGCGGAGCACGTCTTATAGTGATCGAGCGTAATGAACCCGCCGTAACCAAACTTTTCCCGCCACCGCGGAATATCAGGCGGAAGGATGTGCGTATGGACGTCGATCTTCAGCATTGCGTACATTTTGGCATCACTCGCATCCATCACAAAAAGCGCAAAAAAGCGGGACATACAGAAGGTATATCCCGCGTTGCTGGTTAATAACACTCGATCACGGATCCATTCGATCCGGATCGTCGTTATCCTCCTCGCCCGGAGGACGTCCTCTGCCGCCACCAGGCCCGCCAAGTGTCGGCGGCTGGATGTACGGGATCTTAGCCTCGAGCATCATTGCATTCAACGCTGCCAGATCGTCGCTGACGAGCTTACGCACTTCTTCGGCTGCGGGCGGCACGATCTTCGCGTAAACATCGATCTGCGACAGCTCATAGTCCGTCGGGGCGGCCGACGCGCTTTCTATGGCTCCCGCGACCTGAGCCACTCGGGTTGCGATCGAAGGACGAAGTTCGACCAGGGCGGGCTGAGCAGCATTGTTTCCGGGCGACCAATTAGCGTCGTAGATCTTATTGATCTTCGCCAAGAGATCGGTCGCTGCCTTTCTTACGTTATCGGGAATCCGCGGTGCATTTGGAGCCTTCCACGATTCGATGGCGTTCGTAAGGTTTGTGCGAAGCCCAGTTATCTGCGCCTGAGCTTGCTGCGCCTGCAGAACGATCGGCTGGAGTCGAGTCTGCGCCTCACGCTTCTTGTCCCTATCGGCTTGCGACATATTGATGCGGGGATCATCCATAACGCGAATGGTCTTCGACAGCTCTTTCTCGCCGAGCTTGATCTTGACCGTGTAATCGCCGGGATCGACCCGGAAGCCCTGGCCCCCTCCGCCAAAGCCGAAGCCGCCTCCGCCGAAGCCGCCACCGCCTGCTCCGCCCCCACCTGGCGGAGTCACCGGACGCGTTCTCATATCCCATACAAAACGGTTGATCCCCTGCGTCGCAGTGCAGCCTCCGCCGCCGCCGCCGCCGAAGTTGAATCCGCCGCCGCCACCTCCGCCACCGCCGGGGAATCCGGCGGGCGGGCCCGCGGGAGCATTCGGGACGGGTCGGGTGCAGTTCTGGGTGCGGATGACAGTACCCTTAGAATCGGTGATCGTGATAGCCACGTTCGTACCTTGGGCAAGGGGTTCCTTCAGGTAGAAGTTAATGTACGCGCCAGCCGGCGGATTCTGACCATAGAACGCCTTGTCCGTCGTAAGAGATTTGTTATTCCATGGTCGGTACATTACTCCCGGACGCGGATCGAATAGGTAAACATCGCTGTCGAGCACTTCCTGATTGATCTGCGACAAAGCAGTGATGTCGTCCATCACCCAGATCGAACGTCCATGAGTTCCGAGGATCAGGTCGTTGTCTCGCGGGTGGATGAGGATATCATCGACCGGCACAGTTGGCAGATTTTGACGGATCTGCGTCCACGAACCCCCGCGGTCGATCGATGCGAATAGACCGAATTCCGTTCCGAGGAACAATAGGTTTGGATTCCTCGGATGCTCGCGGATCACGTGAGCGGTGCCATTGCTGTCCTTGAGGTTATTCTTGATCGACTTCCAGGTCTGCCCGTAGTCGGTCGTCACGTAAACGTACAAGGTAAAATCGCCCGAGCGATGTCCGTCGAAGGTCGCGTAGGCCGTTCCCTCGCCCGTCCTTGATGGGACGACACGGGTGACATACGTGCCTTTCGGAAGGCCCGGAACATTGCCAGCGACGTTCGTCCAGGTCTGGCCGTCCTTCGTCACCTGAAGATTGCCGTCGTCTGTGCCCACCCATAGAACATTCTTATTAAGGGGCGATTCGCCGATGACCGTGATGGCGGGCCAGTTCTCGACACCATCGAAACGCGAACGCGTATTCTTGTCGGTCACCTTGCCCATGATCGGCATCTTGTTCCGGTCTACGCCGGTCGTCAGGTCGACGTTGCCTACCTTGGTCCAGCTATCACCGCGGTTCGTCGATTTAAAGAGGAAGTTGCCGCCGTAGTAGATCGTATTCGAGTCAAACGAAGAGATCACGATTGGCGAGTTCCATTCAAAGCGATAAAGGTTTTCCCCCTCCGCCTCGCGTGGACGGATGCTTTTGCTCTCGCCCGTGACCACGTTCCGGCGAAGAACGTTGCCGTCCTGCGACTCGGTGTAAACAATTGTCGTATCGTTCGGGTCGGGTTGAGCGTAAAAGCCGTCCCCACCGCCGATAGTGTACCAATCGTCGTTAGTGATACCGCGCGGATTCATCGACTGTGACGGTCCGCACCAGGCGTTGTTGTCCTGAAGGCCGCCGCAGATCTTGTAAGGCATCCCGTTGTCGGCGCCGACCTCATAAAACTGTCCGATCGGGACCGTGTTCGCGTAATCCCAAGTCTTCCCGCGATCCCAGGTGAAATTCACGCCGCCATCGTTACCCATCCACATGTGATCGGAGTTGTTCGGGTCGATCCAGATGGCGTGCGTATCGGCATGCGGCGCCCGCGAGTTGTTGCCGGTCCATGTCTTGCCGCCGTCGTCGGAATGCTGCATTGTGACTCCCGCGAGCCATAAACGCTGGTCGTTATTCGGGTCCACACGAAGCTGTGAGAAGTACATCGGGCGGGGAACGGCGTCGATGTTAGACTGACGCGTCCATGTCTCGCCCTTGTCGGTGGAGCGGAAAACACCGCCATTTGCGTGCTCAACGCTCACATAAACGATATTTGGGTCCTTCGGATAAACTGTTATCCCGATGCGGCCGGTCTCGAGAACGCCCTCGGCGTTCGGCGCAGCGGCGTCGGTATCATAGGGCATCCCTTTGACGACCTTGGTCCAGGTGTCGCCGCCGTCGATGCTTTTATAAAGGCCACTCTCCGGGCCAGATCCGTTAAAGCCGAATACCGTCCTGCGGCGTTGATACATCGCGGCGTAAAGGATCGTCGGGCTCTCCGGATCGATCGCAATATCGGTCGCGCCGGTGTCGGGGCTCACCTTTAACACCTGCTCCCATGTCTTACCGCCGTCCTTCGTGCGATAAACGCCACGCTCAGGATTGGGGCCCCAAAGGTTGCCGAGCGCCGCGACGAAAACAACGTCAGGATTGTGCGGATCTACGACGATTCGCGCGATAGCGTATGAATTCGGCAGGCCCATGAATTTCCACGTCTTACCGGCGTCCATCGACTTGTAAATACCGGCTCCCCACGAAGCGCTCTGGCGATTGTTCGCCTCGCCCGTACCGGCCCACACGATCGAAGGGTTCGACGGCGTGATAGCGATATCGCCGATCGACGGCACGGCCTCCTTATCAAAGGTGAACGTCCAGGACGTGCCTCCATTCACCGATTTGAGAATGCCGCCGGCCGCAGTTGCCACATACACGGTGCGGGGGTCGCTTGGAACGGCCTCGATATCGTCGATGCGGCCGCCCATGACTGCTGGACCGATCTCACGAAACCGAAGCCCCGAGATCGCGTTGGCAAAGGTGTTCTTTGCCGGTGCGGGCGTCGGCGTTGCTGCTGGTGTCGGGGTTGGCTTCGGTGTAGGCGTTTTCTTTTGCCCGAACGACGGCAAAACGAAGATGGATAGTATTAGGAGAGACGCAAATACGCCTGTCCAAGAGCGGAAAGATCTCATCGCTGGCTCCTTTTAGAACTCAAGTTTTATTAGAACGGAATCAGCCAAATGGCAGTTGTAGCTTGTCCGAATGCCTAACAATTTAGTGTTAAACCACCCGAAACGCAACCGCAATACGGTATTTACAAAGGAATTTACAAAAATTTACAATCAATCAAACGGGGTCCGGCTTGCTTACATTGCGATATTCTTGGTTTCGCCTTGAATCGCAGAAACGCAGACGTGACCCCAATTTCTGACCCCTCAACAAAAGGGCCCGACGGAGGCTCTTGCTTGCTGTAGACAAACCGGCACACCCGTGGCATTATTCCGTCACACTTTGCCAAACCGTTGTCTGACCCCAGAAGTCCTGTGAGATCTGAGGAGGAGCCATAGCAATGAACTGGCCAATATTTGGGATAGCTATCATCCTATTACTCGGCGGCGTGGCGTCGATCGTCTGGGCCACGAGCTTCGGCGCCTTTACGGGCGTACTAAGGATAGTCGAAGAGTTTCTGCCCGATCCCCTGCAGTCAAATCTAAGACGCATTGTAAACACCGCCTTTGGGATCTTGGTAATCCTCATCGGCCTGTTCCTGATGTACGCCGCAAGGCGTCCATAGGGCTGCAAGGCAGCCGGGAGCAACGGGCCAGTGGACCGCTCACAAGCAACGCTGTGCCCCCCCTCGTTCGCAAACGCCGCCATTCTCCCGCAGGTACCAGCCGATTAGCTTTCCCAACCCGGGGATTGGTCCGTCATCCTGTTTCTTACACGTGCAACTTTTGCAACTTTGGGTTGGGTTGATTGTTTAAGGGACAGCGAAGAGATTTCGCTAGTCGCTACAAGAGGAGAACCCAAAATGAAACGATCACAAATTGTTAAGTACATCTGCGCCTTGGCGGTGCTGTTGGCGAGCTGCGTCGCGGTGAGCGCACAGAATTCTTTTGACAACGCCAATTCAAACTATGACGTATCGCTGCACCTGATCATCGGATCGGATGAGGCCGGCACCAAGGGAGACATCCCCAATGACTTGGGGAATGTGACGAAGGCGATCAAGAACCAGTTCGGCTTTGCCAACTACCGCCTCGCGAGCACCTTCCAGGGACGTCTTGCGAACTCGGGCAGCTTCAGCTACAAGAGCACGTCAAATATTTTTGGCAAAGAGAGCACTCAGGCGATGCAGTCCTTTCTCGAGTGGAATATCGCCGGATTTCACGTCATGGCGCCCGCGGGCAGCTCGAGAGCTTTTGTATCCGATGGTTTTAATTTCGGTGCACGCGTACCGGTGCTGACGAATGTCGCGAGCACTGACGGCAAAAGTTCGACGATCACGAACTACGAGCCGATCGGATTGACGCTTCGGACCGTGGGGCTCAAGGAGAACGTCCCGACGATGATCGGCACGCTGAACCTGCCGGGTACGAGCGGAACGATATTCTTGGTGGTCACGGTGAGGTCGGCGGACTGAGATCAGTAGGCAGTAAGCGGTAGGCAGGCAGGAAATTGAAAAAGTTCTGCGTTTCGCTTACGCCCTTGTTTATGCGCGGGCCTCTGTAATATGGAACAAAAGTTCACCGGGAGCGTGTTCAGTTTGGAACTTAAAGCGAGTTCTGTTGTAAATAGTATGGATGTATGGCGGCATCATACGCGGAAATTCAAGGCATGGAGGCACTTACGGCTCCTATGTCTGAGACGCGCACGAGCGACCATGCACTCATAGAGGCAACGCGAAGCGGCGACGAGGCCGCCTTCGCTGAGATAGTTTCGCGGTATAAGAGCCCGATAACGAATTATCTCTATCGCTTTTTGAATGATTACGAAGAGGCTGTAGACCTGGCACAGGAGACATTTGTCAGGGTCTATTTCGCACTCGATCGTTATCACACACAGTTTGCGTTCTCGACGTACATATACCGCATCGCGACAAATCTCGCGATCAGCGAGATACGGCGTCGAAAGCGCAGAAGGCTCCTGTCGCTGACCGGTCTTTATCAAACAGAGGAGGACCGTGATACCGAGTTTCAGCCGCCCGATGAAAGGCCGCGTCCGGACGCAAACCTTTTGGAGGACGAGAAGAGCCGAATGATAGGCAGGGCGATCGCCGCTTTGCCCGAAAAATACCGCGTCGCCGTGATCTTGCGCGACATCCAGGGACGCGCTTACGAGGAGATCGCGGAAATAATGGAGCTTGGCCTTGGTACGACAAAGTCACGGATCAGCCGTGGACGAGGCCTGCTCAAAGAAAAGCTACAGGATTATCTATAGCTTGCTAGAGGGTAAGTGAGGACCCACCCAATGCAAGAGCAGTTTGAGAATAACGAGATCAGCCGTCTGCTCGGCGGTCTCGACAAGGTGGAAGCCCCGGGCGATTTTGATTTCCGGTTGAAGGCGAGGATCGCCGCGGGGCGGCCTGTCGAGAGTGCGCCGACATTTGGATGGCTGAAAGCCGCAGTGCCGCTCGTGCTGCTTTTGGGCATCGGCGGATACTTCGGTTATCGCGCTTTCAGAGCGCAGCCCGTCGCTGAGCGACCGCGTGTAGCCGAGGCACCGAACACCGTTCAGCCCGGACCGGTCGTCACAGAACCTTCAGTGATTCCGCAGGCCGAGAACCCGATCGTCGCAAGCAGCGAGCCGAAGAAAGACAATTCTGTTCCTAGGCTCGATAAGGGTAAGGGGGCCGCTCCGAAGGCAGCCGAAATGCCGGGCGGGGGATCTTTCGAAGAGGCGCAGATCGAATCGAATCGCGTTTACCCAAAAGGCGTCGATCCGCGAAAGGCGGTGGACACGGCAAAGCCGCCGATGGCGATCGGACGACTGCCGCTGTCGAGCGTACTTTCGATCGCGGGTGTAAACGGTGCTATGAACGACGGCGGCTGGCGGGTTTCCTCGGTTGTCGACAAGAGCATGGCTGCGCGAGCCGGAGTAAAAGCTGACGATGTGATCGAGGCGATCAACGACCAGCCGATCAAAGCGAATATGGACCTGCCGGCGAACTTTGCGCTGAAGAGCCTGCGAGTTAAACGCGGCGGTAATACGGTCACGATCCCGCTGAAGAATTAGGAGCTTGCTTATTGCAGCGATATGAGACCGGGTTTTGACCCGGTCTTTTATTTGGTCAATGAGCGGGGTGTAAGATAGAGCCCGATCAGATAGAGAGCCAGGGTAAAGAACTGAGCGTAGCCCGTGGCCGCGGAATATCGCGGAAGGTCGAGCAGCCAGGTGAAGGCTTCACGGCCGGGGTTGTTGAAAATTCGCTGAAGCCAGCCGTCGCCGGTCGGAGCGGTCAGATTCGCGAGCACTAAGTATTTAACGACGAACGCCATTCCAAACAGGGCCGCAAGACTCTTGAGCAGCCGTTTGGTGTCGAACTCGGAAAAAAGGTTGTTCCAGAGCGTCCAGATAAAGCAAAAGCCGACGACCCACATCGGCAGGCCTTGTTCCGGGATCAGCGAGTTGAATAGCTGAACGGATGCGGTAAAGAGCGTGAGAAGGATAGCGGCGTTTGCAGCGTTTTGAACGCCTGTTGAGCTGTGTGAAAACCAGCCTCCAATATCAATGAGATGTGCCCTTATATAAAGGACGAGGATCACCGAGGCGAAAACGAGGCAAATTAGTGCAGGCTTTATGAAAAGGAAGGCATTGTCGGCCTCGGCGAATCTCAGGCCGCCGAGAAAGGTGACGGCGAGGAAGATAAGAGGGAGGAGGATGTAGCTTGTAGATGTTGGATGGTAGATGGTTGATCCTTGAAGGTCTTTGTCCTCAGACACAGCGATCTCGGCGTCGATGACCTCGAGATCATCGGCAGGACGTGGCTTGGTCTGAAGTGTCTTCTGGCTCATCGAACTGACCGCCCGCTTATGCGGGCGGTTCTGAACTATTTTCTCTCTCGCGTTAGTTTCAAGGGGTTGAAATCGGACGGTGTTATTTTTAGGCCCTCTTCTAACTCGGTCTTGAGTTCAGATGGCGCCTGCATCTTCAGGTCTGGATCGTTGGACCTGAAATTTGGATCGAGAGCAATAACGCGATTCACGGCTTCGAGTCCAGGGGCAAAGAGCTTGTCGTCATTCGAAAGGCGGCCCCATCCCTGACGGTAGTAGCTGTATGCGATGTAATACTGGGTCGACGCGTCGTGCCTTTCGGGATCGGCTCGGTTGAACGCGATCCGCGCTCCCTCGTAATCTTCGCGGTGAAAGGCGTCGAGGCCGGACGCGAAAGCAGCTTTATCTATCTCATATATGCCCGCCGCAACTTGGGCTTTTGTTCCTACCTCGGCAAAAGTGCGCGGCCGACTCCAGTAAAGAAACGTGATCAACGCCAGGCCAACGGCCGTGATCGCGATGCAAAGAATATGGCTGTACGCGGGTTTCACTGATATAATCTTCGCAATCAGAATACACTCTTCGCTTTTATTTCCCTTATGAAAAATGCCCTATTTTTGTTCCTAGTGTGCCTTTTGCTGACTGTTTCCACGCTCGCCCAAGGGATGTCGGCTGACGTCGTGATCACTAACGGGAATGTCCGGACGATGGACGCGCAGCGGACGGTCGCTCGTTCGATAGCGATGCTGAACGGGAGGATCATAGCGGTTGGTTCGGATGCGGAAACAAAAAGCCTGATCGGGCCCCGGACCCGTGTGATCGACGCCGGTGGGCGAATAGTGATGCCGGGATTCAATGACGCGCATGTGCATTTCACGTCGGGCGGTTTTCAACTCTCGCTCGTGGACCTGAGGAGTGCTGCGTCGCAAGCGGAATTCGCCCAGAGGATCAAGGATTTCATAACAAGGCTGAAGCCGGGCGAATGGGTGCTCGGGGGACGTTGGGACCATGAGAACTGGAAACCCAATGATCTGCCCACACGGCAGCTGATCGACGCTGTTTCGGGCGATCATCCGGTCTTCGTAAATCGACTCGACGGGCACATGGCCGTGGCGAACAGCCTTGCCCTCAAACTTGCGGGAGTAAATAAGGATACGAAAGATGTCGCGGGCGGGCTGATCGTTCGCGACGCGAATGGTGAGCCTACCGGTGTGCTAAAGGACACAGCGATGGGCCTTGTAAGCCGCGTAATACCGGACCCGACGTTCGATCAAGAGGTGAAAGCGGCGAAAGCAGCAACCGATTATGCAGCGAGCCTGGGCGTAACGAGCGTGCAGGACATGACCGCGCTCGACTTTGCGGCTTACGAAGAGCTCCTGAACACGGGCCAACTCAAAACACGTATCTATTCGGGCGGCGTGCTTACGGAGTGGCGAAAGCTCGCGGACGCGCGAATTCGAGCGCCGTTTGGCAATGCAATGCTGCGGGTAGGGAATCTTAAGGGATACGCCGATGGCAGTTTGGGATCGCGGACCGCATGGTTCTTTGAGCCGTATCATGACGATCCCGGTACGAGCGGCATACCGCGGCCTGAAGTTACGACGACGATGCTTGCGGACGCGTCGAACGCCGACAAGAACGGCCTTCAGGTGATGGTCCATGCGATCGGCGATCATTCGAATGCGGCCGTCCTGGACATTTATGAAAGGGTTTTGAGGGACAATGGGCCGCGTGACAGGCGTTTTCGGATCGAGCACGCACAGCATTTGCGGCTCGAGGACATTCCGCGGTTTGCGAAGCTCGGCGTGGTACCGTCGATGCAGCCCGTTCATTTGACCGACGATGGGCGGTGGGCAGGGGACAGGCTCGATGCACAACGATTGAAGGGGGCATATGCTTTCCGCTCGCTGCTCGACAGCGGGGCACACCTGGCTTTCGGCACCGACTGGGCGGTCGCTCCGCTGAATCCCTTGTTCGGGATCTGGGCGGCGGTGACTAGGCAAACGACCGATGGTAAGAATCCCAATGGATGGTTTCCGGAACAAAAGATCAGCGTCGATGAGGCGGTCTATTGCTACACCGTCGGCTCTGCTTATGCGGAGTTTCAAGAAAAGGAGAAAGGCACGCTCGAGGTCGGCAAAATCGCCGATATGATCATCCTCTCGGACGATATCTTTAAGATCGATCCGGTAAAGATACAAAACGTGACGGTGTTGACGACGATCGTCGACGGACGCGTCGTTTTTGAGAAAAAATGACTACAAATATGAAAAAGTTGATCGTTCTAGGTGCATTTATTTTTTCGGTATCGGCCGGAACCTTTGCGCAGCCGGGAATGAAAGGGATGAACATGTCCGGGCGCGAAGCAACGGACGCAGAGAAGAATGCCGTCATTCCTACTAACGCATATTTAAAGAGCGGAGCTCCGATCGGAGATTCGAAAAAGGTTTCGATCAGCAAGGCGTTGAAAGAGCCTTCAAAATTCGCGGACAAGATCGTGCGGATCGAGGGGGTCGTGGTACGTTCGTGCAAGATGGAGGGCTGCTGGGCCGAGGTCGCGGATAAGAAAGATTCGCCAAGCGTGCGTGTCAAGATGAAAGGCCATAACTTCTTCATCCCGCTGCAATCAGCCGGTGCCTTCGCTCGGGTCGAGGGGAAGTTCCTCGTCAAGACGCTGTCAAAGGTCGAGGTCGATCACATGATTGGTGAAGACGGCGCGAAGTTCGACAAACGTAACGTCGATGGCTCGGTGACCGAGGTCTCATTTGAGGCGACGGGCATCGAACTCAAACGAAGGGACTAGCTCTCGAGTAAAGAAAAGGCCTCGCCCTTAGCAGCCTTGCCGCTATGAATATTCGCCTTGCCGAGCGTGAGCTCAGTACAAAGTTTGGTTTGTTTCGAGAGATCCTTTACTACGATGGGCAACGGGAATCGATTGCGCTGGTAAAAGGAGATGTTGCGGATGGGCAAGAGGTTCTTTGTCGGATACATTCGCACTGCATTGGGGCACATGTTTTCAACAGCGTGGAATGCACCTGCCGTGAAGAAATGGAGCATGCCCAGGAATTGATCGAGTCAGTCGGCCGCGGCGTGGTCATTTGGCTTGATCAGGAGGGCAAAGGCAACGGGCATTTGGCTTTGATCGAAAGTGTCAAATTCAAGAGCGAGGTCGGACAGGCACAGGCATATGTAAAAGCTGGATTTGCTGAGGATGCGAGAGATTATCGACCCGCTGCTGATATACTCAGTGAGCTCAATGTGAGGTCCATCAAGCTCATCTCGGCAAATTCTGAAAAAGCGGACGAGCTGCGTCGATTTGGCATAGAAGTTTCCGGGGTTACGGGCGAAGCGATCAGATGAGCGACGCGCAGATAGTGAAGCGAGGGATGCTGCGGCATTTCCTTGCTGCCATCGCCTATCGAACTCAAAAGGCGCTGCGTGATGCGCCTGAAGGGTTTGCCGGATTCGACGCCGGCGGGGGCGTGCGAACGCCGCATGAGTTGATCTGCCACATGCTTAGCGTCCTTGGATATGCTCGTACATACTTCATTGGCGGGGAATTCACGCGCCCAAAACCTGAGGACTTTAAGAACGATGTCTCAGCGTTTCATGAGATGCTGGGTGATCTGAGTCGGCGGTTGAAGGACGGCGAACAACTGAACGGCATAACTGAAGAGATCTTACTTCAGGGCCCTTTCGCCGATGTGATGACCCATGCGGGACAGCTCGCTATGTTGAGACGGCTTCACGAAAGACCAGTGCCGTCGGAGAATTTCATATTTGCGAAGATAAGCGCTGATAATGTCTCCATGGAGCAGCCCCAGCCCGAGCGTCCTGATCTCGACTGGAGCCCAACGAACAAGTAGTTCCACAAAATCTCGTAAGAAAGAAGGCCCGGCCGTTTCCAACCGGGCCTGTGAAAACAACGAACTAACCTCTCAGAACCGAATGCGGCCTGAGATCTGCAACTGCCTGGGATCGCCGATCCCCTGCCTAAGATACCCGTCAAAATTGAACAGGCTCGGTGCAGTTAATGAGCTCTGGTTACCCGGCGTGAAGAGCCCGTTCACGTAGTTCTTGTTATTGAACGTATTGAACATCTCGATCTGGGGGATCAACTCCACCTTTTCGCCAACTTTGAAAACGCGTGATAAACGCCAGTCAAACGAATAGTATGGATTGTCCTTTCTCAGCGTGTTCCGGTTTGTAAATGAACCGACCGCCGCGAGTATCGACGGTGTCGCCGGTTGCGCCGACTGTGCTTGGAAACGCGGCGTCAGTTCGAGATTCCATGGCAGTTGGATGAACGCAAAGAAGTTGAACTTGTGGGTGCGATCGCGATCCGATAGGGCGTAGTCTTTACCCGGATTGAGAACATCGAATGAGCGGTCCGTAAAAGGATCGCGTTCGTTCGAGTCATCATCCTTATCGCGCGACCACGTATAGCTCGCATCCAGTTGGATGTGGTTGCTCAGACGCTTTCTAAGGCCGCCGGTAAATCCAAAGTACTGCGACTTTCCAACCGAGGTATGGAAGAATGTGTCCCCGAGAAAAGGCGCGAAGCGACCTATCCGCCCGTAGTTAAGGAAACGCGTCAGGTGGCGTCCACGTGAAAACGTAAAATCGAAATAGGAGACCCAATCACTAGCCAAAGCCTGCTCAAATCCTGCGTTGAACGAATAGATCCGCGGGTTCTTATAGCTCTTATCGAACACGTGAATTCCGCTAAAGCACGGGAATGGATTCGTGATCACCCCGCTGGTACAGGAACTGCCGGAAGGAACAACAAGACCGGGCCACGCCGGCAGAACAGTTGGATTGGCAAACAAGCCGCCCGCGATGGTTTGCTGCTGCACACCGTTCGTGGTGATGGCCGAGACCTGCGTCAACATATTCTGATGAGCAGCAAAGATACCAAAACTGGACCTCAGTACTGAACGTCCATTCTTGCTGATGTCCCACGCGAACCCGACGCGCGGCTGCCACATGCTCTTATCATTCGGGATCTTTCCGTTAGATGTGAAAAGCGGACTGCCCAACAGAAAACCGTAAGCGGTCGAGCTCGGCGCGACGGTTGGGTTCGGGAAGATCTGGGCCTCCCAGCGAAGGCCGTAATTAAGGGTAAAGTTCGGCGCCATCTGCCATCGATCCTGAGCGAACACAGCGATCTCTTCGTTCTTGATGCTAGAGGCCCCGGTTGCGTCGGTCGCCGGACCGGTCCTGCCCGCGGCCTGCAAAAAGAGCAGCAGCGGGGTCGTCGGGCTATTCTGGCCCACGGGACAGGTCTGGTTGAAGGGTGCAGCTGTTGTGATCCATGTCCCGCCCGAACACTGCATGGCGCTCGGGCCAAAGCCGTTGGCCGCAGCCGGCGATGCATAACGCAAAAAGCCCGTCACGCCGTTAAAGAGGTATCGCCCAGTGAAGAACCCGCGAAACACCTGCGAGTTGACGCTGTGCATCCACTCACCGCCGACTTTGAACGTGTGCGGTCCGGCCACCTTAGAAAGGCTGTCCCGCACTTGCGTCCTCCAAAACGTCTCGTCGACGCCGGGCTGAAGGAAGAACGGATTTCCAAAGCGAAACGTCGGGAAACTTGTTCCGCCAAAGAAGTTTTGCTGGATCGCGGTATCCGCGGGCACGGTCGATGAGGTCGCGGCGCGAGGACGGCCTTCACGCGAATATGTAAAGTGGCCCTCATTGACCACCGTCGCTGAGAACGTGCTGAACAAATTGGCGTTGAACACGTTGATCTTCGACGGACCCTCGGTACCATTCGCTGATCCACCGTAGGTGGGCACGTCGAAGGTCTGATTCGTGTTCTTCGAATGGTCGAAATTGTAAGAAGCGCTTAGCTTGTTTTGCGAATTAAGGTCGACGTCGATCTTGCCCAGCAATGCAATATTGTTGATCTTCCGATTGATGGGCAGTCCCTCATTGAAGCTTCGGGTGGTCTGAATGAAATTGATCAGCGCCAGGCGCTGGCAGTCTGCGCTGCCTGCGATCAAGGCTTCGTTGGCCGCGATCGTCGGGGTCGAAACCGAGCACGGAGTACCGATAGGCTGACTTAAATTTGCCCGGTCAAGATTCTCCCGTATTCCCTCGACGGCAAAGAAGTAGAAGGCACGATCTTTGACCAGCGGTCCGCCGAATGTGCCGCCGTATTGTTCTCGATGGAAGTTGGTAAGCTCTTTGCCATCCGACGTCTTCGAGGTGAGGGCGTGATGGCGCTGGTAGTAGAACGCACTGCCATGAAAGTCGTTAGTGCCGGACTTGGTAATGACGTTGATGATGCCGCCCGCCGTGCGACCATATTCAGCATTTGCGCCTGTGGCAACGACCTGGAATTCTTTCACGGCGTCCATCGTAATGTCGATAGCTGCACGCTGCCCTCCGGCTTGTTCCCCAAAGAATCCGTTGTTGTAGTCGCCTCCGTCGAGGCTGACGTTGTTAAAGATGCCGCGCTGACCCGCGAAATTGATCTCATCGCCGTCCGGCCCCTGCGTTATGCTCACACCCGGGGTCAGAGTAAGGAGGTCCTCGAATTTACGGCCCAACACCGGTGTATTGCCGATAGACGTTTCATTCAGGGTGGAGCTAACCTCGGTCTTGCTTGTATCGACCGTCGGCGTTGAGGTCACCGTAACAACACCGTTTACGCCTGCGACCTTCAACACTATCGGAAGCGTAAGTACACGACCGACGGTAACGTCCACGTTCTCCTGATTGAGTTTTGCGAAACCGTTTTTCGAGACTGTTACCACATACCGACCGGCCGGCATTAGCAGGAAGGTGAACCTTCCATCCGCATCCGTGACAAATGTCTTCGAAAAGTTAGTGCCGGTATTGCGTGCTTCAACAGAAGCTCCGGGGACAACGGCGCCGTTCTCGTCGGTCACGGTTCCCTGGATGGTTCCGGATGTGATGTCTTGAGCAAAACTACTTAGGGAGAATAACGCTATTGCACAGGCGCACAAGCATAATAGCCAGCGCCTTGAAATTCCTTTTTGGGGGCTTCCAAACATAGATCGATCTCCTTACTGATTTAAGTGAAGCAAGGCATTATTCGTCGGTTCGAGATCGGCGTGCGGGCGTGCCTTAACACCCACGCGTTTCCACCTTGATTGCAATTCCGCTTTTATGTCCGAACCCGAGAGCCTCTAGGATACACGACCCCATCTGAGGATGCGGGAGATAATTCCCGCTGAGATCGCCCTGTTACTCTCTGACTTGTGGCGGCATTATGTAACGGTTTATTAATATTTACAAATTTTTCGATGTTAAATTTTTGTCGGTGCGGTTTTGAAAGAAGGGGTCACCTCGGAGGGGACTGTCAGGCGTGTATAATGACTCCTTTCATATGTACAAGAAGGTCAATGTTAATAGCTGGGCCCGGCGCTCGACGCATGAGTTCTTTAGGGACTATGCCGACCCGTTTTTCAATTTTTCCGCCAGCCTCGACGTTGGCCGTGCCTGCCGTTATGCAAAAGAGAATGGCCTGGCTACATCGCTGACGCTTCTTTATTATTCGCTTCTGGCCGCGAACGAGATCCGGGAGTTCAGGATCAGACTGTTGGAGGAGGAGTTGGTAGAATTCGACAGGATCCACGCGACCCAGACGATCCTTAATGACGATGAGACGTTTTCGTTCGCGTACTTTGAGATGAAGGACGATCTGCTCGAATTCGATCGCAGCGGCAAAGAAGCTAAAGAGAAGTACCGCTCCTTGAGGTCTTTCGATGTGGAGTCGGACCGCCTGGACCTCATCTACTATTCCGTTATTCCCTGGGTATCGTTCACGAGCTTTAAACACGCCAGCCGTCTCGACCCGCGACAAACGGTTCCGCGGATCGTGTTTGGAAAGATCTACGAAGAAGCCGGAAGCAAAAAAATGCCCTTGTCAGTCGAGGCCAATCACGCCATCATGGACGGCTTCCACGTGGGGAAGTTTTTCAACAGCTTCCAAGAACTTCTGGACGCTGTTTAGTACGTCCGCCCTTAGATACGGCAACCTATTGCTGTATTCTGAAATCTTAGTGTCCGCAAATGAAGCCGTTCAATATCAGAGACATTACGATCGATCCGCCGTTGATCCTTTCACCGATGGCGGGGGTAACGGACTACACGTTTCGCCGGCTGATCAAGCGTCGGGGCGGCGTCGGTCTGGTCGTGTCTGAATTCATCTCGGTCGAGGGGCTTACGCGGGGCAACCCGAAATCCAAGCGGCAGATGCATTTTGATGAGGAGGAACGGCCGTTTGCGGTGCAGATCTTTGGCGGCCGGCCCGAGCGAATGGCTATGGGGGCCGAAATGGCCGAGGAGGTCGGTGCGGACATTCTCGATGTGAACTGCGGCTGCCCGGCTCCAAAGGTCGTAAAGAACGGCGGCGGCTCAGGGCTACTGCGAGAACCGGCGAGGCTAGAGGAGATCCTGAAGGAGATCAAGAAAAGCATCTCGATCCCGCTCACGCTGAAGTTGAGGACCGGATATTCGGACGCCTCGATCAATGTTGTCGATGTCGCGAAGATGGCAGAGCAGTGCGGCGTCGAACATATTCAGGTGCACGGCCGCACACGCGACCAGGGTTACAAAGGCCTCGCGAACTGGGACTACATTAAGGCGGTAAAGGATGCCGTAAGCATTCCCGTGTCGGGCAACGGCGATATCACGACTCTCGAATATGGAATGAAGAAATGGCGTGAGTCCGGCGTCGATGGCATTCTCATCGGGCGGGGAGCGATGCAGAATCCATGGATATTCCGGCAGTTCTCGGATGTGCTGGCGGGGCAGGAACCTTATCAACCTGACCTGCAGGAGAAGAAGAACGTACTGCTGGAGTTTTTCTCGATGTGCCGTGAGGAAATGCCGGAATTGCCTGCGCTCGGCAAGATGAAGCAGCTCGCCGGACAATTCACGAAAGGGCTGGTCGGGGGCGCTCAGTTTCGACAAACGCTGTATCACTCGCACTCGGCTGGAGAGATCCTCGACAACATTACGATCTACTTTGAAACGCTTTCCAAGCGTGATACATTTGGCGACGGGATCGTTGAGGCCGATGCCGACAGCGACATCGAATTTACGTCATGTACACCCGCTCCAAGCGGCGAATCTATACCTCAGACGCAAAGAGTTTCTGCATAATTTATCCCACTAGGGAGGATGGAGATGAAGTTGTTTCGATCATTTCTCGCCGCGGCCTTACTCGCCGCTTTTCTCACGACGCCTTTGATCGCTGATGATCTCAAAGCCGATGAGATATTCGCAAAAAACCTGGACTCGATAGCAGCGAGGGAAACAAGGGTCGGACTCACGAATTTGATCGCTCGGGCAAATGGTCTTTTTGAGACTCCCGGCATCAGGGGCGGCGGCGGAGCTGTCATGGCATCTGACAGCAAGGATCTCCTCTTCATGATGAGTTTTAATTCGCCTCAGTATCCTTTTGAGCGGATCGGCTGGTTTGATGCAAAGGTGGACATTCCGTTTCCGCCCGGCGGTAAGCGGGGCTTGTTAGGGTCATTTGTGCAGGAGCATACCGGAATACTTGATAGCGGGCTTTTTGGCGGCGTAATGTCCGCGCGCTGGGCCCTGTATGGCGACGATCCGGTGAAGGCCTTAAAGGCGCGAAGCTCGGGAAAGAAAAAGGTCGGCGATCGAAACTGCTACGTGGTCACCGTGGTTCCAAAAGGCGGGGCTACACAGCTGACGGTCAAACTGTATTTCGACGCTGAGAATTTCCAGCATCTGAGGACGGATTATCATCTTGAGGTGCCCGCTGGGAACGTCACTTTCGGAGCGCAGAACCAGAACGCGAATTCCGTGGTGGAACTTGTCGAAACTTTTTCGGATTTTCGCGATGTAAACGGTTTCAAGCTGCCGTTCATTTACAAAGCCGACTTTACTGCCAATAGTAACGCGACCATGGCGCGAAACACCTGGACCCTGAATGTGATCGATTACCTCATCAATCAGAAGCTTAAGCCGGACTTCTTCAAGTTTCCTCCAGCGGCATGAGGCTAAAATATTCCGTCCTTCTCCTGCTCCTGTTCGGCTGCGGTGCTCATGTCGCCAGGGCGCAGGCGCGCGATGTCGACCCTGGGCCTATTCGCAGCTCGGCAGCGTACGCGGAGATATTGCTCCGGAAGACGGAGCTGCTTGCCGATATCGAGTCTTTGTCCGCTGATTATACTGAGAGCAATCCGAAGATGATCGATATGCGATTCGAACTTGCATCGCTTGATAGATCGCTCGAAAAAATGTTCATGGTCAAACCGACCGAAACTGCGCGGCTGACGCCGGCACTCGGAAAGCTCATCGTGAGACGAGCGAGCCTTGATGCTGAACTCAATCGCCTGAACCGCAGCTACAACAAGGATCATCCAGAGGTGAAACGCGCGCGGCGACGCCTTGAGATATTCGACTCGGCTATCAAAGAGATCCTGGGTTAACTCTTTTCGCTTGCAGTGGCTTCTTCTGAAGCCTATTATTCTTCTGTCTTCGGCAGTCAGGGCCGAAAAAACAAAAAAACGAGGATAGATAGATGAAGGTCGTTGCACCGCTGTTTCTTGCGTTGGTGGCTGTAATAGAGGTCTGCGCACAAGTTCCTGCTGTGGTAGCGCCCGCGAATTTCGCCAACTGGGGATATTCGCCGGCAGGGGTATTCGGGATTAACAAGCTTGATAAGCCTACCCAGCGCAGCTATTACCGCATTTGGAAAACCGATATCTCAAACGTCAAGATTCAGTCGATCGATGCGGCCGGCAATGTCATCACTACTATCGGAGTTCAATTCGTCGGTGGGCGGATAAATTCGATGGCCTGGACCGACCGTTGGAATGACACCTATCAGAGGACCCAGTTCACACCCGCGGGTGTGGGCCAGTATTACGTTACGACCAAGAGTTCCGGCGTTAATTCCTACCTGCCGGCGAAGCGCGCCAAATATACATACGTAAATAACCTTCTTGCCGAAGTTCGTTACTTTTCTTACGATGATCGGCCGATCGCATTAGGCAGCGGCGTCGGTATTGTCAGATATAAACGATACGCAGAGCCGGGCCGGTACTCGACGCTCAAGGAGATCACTTATTTCGATGAGAATGATGTGCCGATCATCTCGAAAAGCGACGACGCTCACAGGATCACTTATGAGCGTGACCCCCGCGGGAATGCGATCGTAACGGCGTACTTTGGCGTGAATGATGAACCCCTTACGACCCGCTTCGGCGGATTTAAGACAAAGAATGAATTCGATGGAGACGACCGCATTATCCGCGGCGATATCTACGGTCTGAACGACACACGCGTTCGAAATGCTTATGGGGTCGCATCCACGCTTTACGAGTATACCAACGGATTCTTAACCAAGGTCACGCGTCTGGATGAGAATGGCAATATTACGAAGGCTTCAAATTCCGGTGACGGTATCGCCCAGATCCGTTACGAATATGACGACCAGGGGAACCGGGTCGTCGAAGCATATTTCGATGAAAAGGGTGCTCCCATGAACGACCATGCGGGCGCGCAGCGTCAGGTTTCGACATTTATTGCTAATGGCGTGCGGACGTCGTTCGCATACTTCGACAAGGAAGGGAAGGCAGCCGCGGATTCCGCGGGTATCCATCGTTATAACTATGTAAGCGACGAGAAGGGGCGCACCATACAAAAGAGTTACTTCGACATGAACGACAAACCGGTGAAGGACAACTTCGATGAGGTGTTCATGGTCAAGTACAAGTATGACGAACAAGGCCGGAGTGTGTCTGACTCATACTGGCAAGATGCAAATACGAAAATGAACAGATGGGACGGCTACCATGAGGATGCAAGCCGGTACGACGACGACGGCCGCGTTATTGAAGACATTCGTTACGATGCGGACGGCAAGCTTATCGCAGGAAAAAGCGGTTTTTCAAGGGCGACGATAATGTACGGAAAGAATGGGAAGGTCTTCGAGCGCAAGTTCTTTAACGGAGATGTGCCAGCAACGGTCGTTGAGTCGTTTGCGTCAGGATTCCATTCGATCAAAACAACATGGGACGACAAGGGGCACGAATCGACCCTCGAGTATTTTGACGTGGCCGGCCGGCCCGTAAATGCCAAGTTTTATTTTGGGGATAATCAAGAGCTTTCGTATCACAAAATAGAATTCATCTATCAGGGCAACACCATTGTTGAGGAGCGCCTTTACGAGGTGAACAGCACCGTCCCGGGAAAAATAATCGACACGCTCAAGAATGATTACATCGGCTCCGGAGGACTTTCACTGGCACATAAAAACAGACAGTGAGGTTACTTGTGGTCGGGCTTGTCCTTACCGTTCTTTGATTTGCTGTTCTTAGCGTCGGACTTAGTGGAAACGTCGTTCTTGGAAGGGCCGTTCTCGCTAACCACCGGCTTATCCTTACGCTCGTCGGCAAACAGGATTGGTGCAACGATAGGGCGGTAGGGGTCGCTTACCTTGATGAATGCTTCATCGCGAAGTTTGGCGAAATATTTCTTTTGCTCCGGCCCGACAAATTCAGGCATCATCGCCGACCGAACGGCTCTTTCATCAAATTCAATGCTCGGGGCTTTCCGAGCATCCACTCTTAAAATGACAAGCCCGAGATCCTCCGCGTCAAAAGGTTCCGTGTACCCGCCGACAGGAACTCCCGCGAGCGGTTTTACCAGTGGCTCAGGGAGCGATTTGACCTGGACGCCTTCCGCCTTGCCGGCCGTTTGGGTCACCGGGCCTGGATCACCGTTCTCCTTCACGATCTTTGCGAAATCACCACCGGCTCTAAGGTCGGCAAGAAGCTTCTTAGCCTTCGCCCGAACCGCGGCTTCGTCACGGCCGGCAAAACTAAGAAACAGTTCGCTGAACGAGACGGTCTCAGGGGTTGTAAGTTTGTCCTTGTGTTTCTCGTAATAGTCCTTTAGCTGTGCCGAGGTGAATCCCCAATAGATCTTTGACTGCACCTCCCGCTGTAGTACCGCGTCTTGGGTGATCTGCTTACGCCACCCGTCTTTTGCTTCTTTCGGATCGACACCCTGTCTCTCCATCTCCGCGTACAGCTGCTCGACCGTTTTGAAGTTGTACTGCTTCATTACTTCAAGGACGTGCTGGTTAAGGGTCGCTTCGATATCGTTATCGAGACCGAGATCTTTCGCCTTTTGGAGCAAAAGGGCTTCGTTTATTAGATTTGAGATGAGCTCGCCCTGCTTTTCGTCGACCAGCCGCTGGGCCTCTTCTTTTGATTTACCCTGCTGCACAAAGCTGTCGACCGCGGACTTCGATTCGCGCTTCACCTCTGACAGCGTGATCACGTCGTTGTTGACAACAGCGACTACCTCGTCGATGACTCTCGTCTGAGTCTCCTGGGCGAATGCGGTGACGGCGGTAAGGGCGAGAACGATCAGGCCTACTGAAAAAGATTTAAATGCTGTCATCAGTGACTCCAAGCTATGTTCGCGAAAAGGGAATCTTATTATTCCACGCAGAGGTTTTGCAAACTGAGGGTTTTGATGCAAAAGGTCCATAAATCGTTCGTTAAGACCTGTAAACGCCGGAAAAAGCTAACTCTTCAGTCTTTTTTATATATGGCATCCCTCGCGCCCCTCCTTTTTACAAGTCTCTGATGTCAGTAAAATGTCCAAAATGCAGGCTGGTAGATTTCCCGCAAAACAAGGTTTGCGGGCGCTGCGGGGCTGTCCTTGTGCCCATCTCGGCTGCCAAACCTGAGCGAAAAACCCGGGTCCCGCGGATGGTAAGAAGAGCAGCCGTCTGCCTAACGATCTGCCTCTCCCTGCTGATCGGATTTTACCTCTCGCTAATAGTTTCCGCTGAGAAACCTGATATTGAACAGAAGGCTGCTATTCGGCGCGCGATCGGGACGCTCAGCGCAAAAGGTTTCGCGCGTGAGGCGTTTCTGCTCAGTTACGCAACGACGTACCGCTCAAACGACAATTGGCTGAATGCGTCTGTCGCTAAAGAAAACGCTTATGCCGCGACGAATTTTCCTTTCGAGATCATGACCGTGTACCCCGATTTCTTCACGTATCCCTCCGACGACGTAGAGCGCGCGGCGATCCTGCTTCATGAGTCGAAGCACCTCGAAGGTAAAAACGAACACGACGCATATAAATTCGTATGGATGAATCGCGTTCGACTCGGCTGGACCAGGGACAAATACGCGGCGTCGCCAGTCTGGCAGAATGTCAGGAAGCAAACGCGAGATAACGCCCCGGAGCTTTTCACCTGCCCCGATAAGGAATCCGGCGACTGCACCGAATGATCAGGCCCGAATAGCCTCAAGCACCCGGATCGCGGTCGTAATCGGATCATGTATTTCATCGGCCGTGCGCAGTATCCCCGTCGGTGAAAAAGATGCATTCTCATTTTCGCCGAGGTAACTCACTAAACGCTCGGGAGCGACGCGAGCAGATTCCCCCAGCTTAATAGCTATGCCTTCCTTCGTACGATCTACAGAAATGATCGCCATTGATTCGGCAAGTTTTCTTAGGCGAGCGTAGCGAAAAAGGTCTTCCACGGATCTCGGCAGTCTGCCGTAACGATCTTCGATCTCGGCGTGAATTTGAGTAAGCTCTTCTTCTGAGCCGGATGAGGAAATGCGTTTGTAGGTTCGGAGCCGTTGGGCAGTTTCGACTATGAATTCCTTTGGGATCGAAACGTCCACCCCGAGATTTATTGATACACTGATCTCATCTGCGATCTCATCGCCGCGAAGCTCGGCGATCGTCCTCTCGAGCATCTTCGTATAAAGATCGAATCCAAGGGCGTCAAGATGGCCCGATTGCTGGCCTCCAAGTATATTTCCCGCGCCTCGTAATTCGAGATCCAAGGCTGCCAGGCGGAAACCTGCTCCAAGGTCCGAGAATTCGCGGATCGCGGATAATCGGCGACGAGCGATGGGCGTTAATTCCAATTCACTCGGGATCAGGAGATACGCATAAGCACGCCGGTTTGAACGCCCGACGCGGCCGCGCAGCTGATACAGCTGTGAAAGACCGTAATTGTCGGCCCTATTGATGATGATCGTATTGGCCCGGGGAATATCGATACCGTTCTCGATGATGGTCGTCGCTACGAGAACATCATATTTGTAATCGATGAAATCGAGCATGACCTGCTCCATTTCCTTTTCGTTCATCTGGCCGTGGCCGATCGCGATGCGTGCGGTGGGCACGATCTTTTGAATTAGAACAGCAATGGACTCGATCGATTCGACGCGATTGTGAATGAAAAATACCTGACCGCTTCGCGAAAGTTCGAGCTCGATGGCAGATCTGATAACACTTTCTGAGAATTGGACGACCTGAGTATTGATAGCCAGGCGGTCACGCGGCGGGGTCTCGATAACGGACATATCCCGCATCCCGAGAAGGGACATATTCAGCGTGCGTGGGATGGGCGTTGCTGACAAGGTCAGCACATCCACCTTTTTCTTAAGCTGCTTCAGCTTTTCCTTGTGAGCCACGCCGAAACGCTGCTCTTCGTCGACAACAACAAGGCCCAGCTTCGGAAGGGAAACATCGTTGGATAACAGGCGATGAGTGCCCACCAAAACGTCGACTTCTCCTTTGCCGGCGGACTCCGCAACATTACTTTGTTCCTTCTTTGAGCGGAACCTAGACAGCAGGTCGACCTTTACCGGAAAGGCCGCGAAACGCTTCTTGAAGGTTTCGAAATGCTGATAAGCGAGTACCGTCGTGGGCGCAAGCACGGCGGTCTGCCTGCCGTCCATCACGGCCTTAAAGGCCGCACGCATCGCGACTTCCGTCTTGCCATACCCGACATCGCCGATTATCAAGCGGTCCATCGGGGTCGGTGTCTCCATGTCCGTCTTAACATCCTCGATCGCGGTGGCTTGATCCGCGGTCAGGTCGTAAGGAAATGCATCCTCGAACTCATGCTGCCAAGGGGCGTCGGGCGGAAATGCATGGCCCCTTACTAACTTTCGCTCGGCGTAGAGCCTCAAGAGCTCATCGGCCATGTCGCGCATGGCGCGTTTTGCCTTCGCCTTTGTCTTTTGCCAGCCGAGTCCGCCGAGTCGATCTAGCGCGGGCTGGGTCGCTTCGCCGGAGGAATAACGAGAAACGAGATCCATTCGCTCGACCGGCACGAAAAGCTTCGCGTCGTCGGCGTAGATGAGGAGCATGAATTCACGTTCTATTCCCTGCGACGCGATCGTCTGCAAGCCTTCATACCGTCCGATACCGTGATCGACGTGAACGACGTAGTCGCCCTGCTTGAGGTCTCGAAAATCCGAAATGAATGCTCCAAGCTTCGATTTGCGGCTTGTCGTGCGCGGCCGCCCGCCTGCATCCGCCGCCTCCATCGTCTCGCCGAAGATGTCGTATTCGGTGAAAACTACGACTTCCCGAGCAGGCAGATCAAAGCCGCCCGAGAGGCAGCCGACTGTGATCGCACCCGGTCCGACAGGCGCGCCGTATTCGCGCAAGATCTCCTCTAGCCGCTCGGCCATGCCACTCGTGTTGACGACGATCCTCGACCGGTCGTCAAGGTCGGCGATAAAGCCCGGCACATCGCCCTGGTACTTCCGTACAGAGCGGGATTGGATCTCGACTTCTACGGCTTTTTCGACAACCGGGAAAAGAAATAGGGGAATTGACGTCGTCTCGTCGCCGATAGCGATCTCCTCGTCGGCGATCGCGGCCGCTCGCCCGAGGGTTCGCATCTCGATCCGTTTGGAGGCGTCGAGATGGTCGCGGAGTTCGCCCGGCGACAGAAAAAGATCCCTGGGAGGCAGGCCGATGTCCCCGATCTCCTTGCTCAATGCGAATGAAGCATCAAGGTTTTCGTAGAGCTTCGTCAAAGTTTGCTCAACTAGCGTGGGCTCATCGACCACGAGAATGTGGCCGCGGAAGTGGTCAAACATATTGGCCTGAAGCGGCTTGCTCAATGGGAGGAGAAATTCCCAGCCAGCGAACGATTCGCCGTCATTCGCCGTATCAGTGCGGTCCTTTAATGCCCGCGCATATTTTGCTTCGCCAAATCGGTCTTGCGCGAAAAACGACCAATCGCGAAAGTCCTGCGGGGACATCGCATACTCGCGCATTGGGGCGATCGTGATCTCGCGAAGCTGCTCGATCGAGAGCTGTGTTTCCGGATCGAACGAACGGATGGAGTCGATCGTATCCCCAAAAAACTCCAGCCGAAAAGGCGACTCTGCATCTGGTGACCAAATGTCGATGATCCCGCCGCGAACAGAGAATTGCCCGGGGCCATAGACCGGGTCCTCGCGGTAAAATCCGGCCGAAGCCAGGCCGTTTGTCAACTCTTCGGGCGAAACGTCGGAGTCGCGCTTGAGGTGAAAGCCCAGCTTTAACAGCGCCTCGGGATCGGGTAGCCGCTGGATCAGCGATCGCGCGCTGAGCAAGACGATATCGCCCCTGTTATGGGCGAGACCCCAGAGAGCGAGAGCGCGCCGCTCTTTTGTTTCGTCGTGAGGCGAGGCTCCAGAATACGGGTCGGTGTCGAAGGAAGGCAGAGAGATGATATCCGCATTCTTTCCGACTAAAAGCGAACCACTTTCACTGCAAAAAACATCGAGGTCGCCGCGCCACGCATCCATCGTCTGATTCGTATCCGTGACCACTGCGAATCGCCTTCCCGTCCTCTCTCTGAGTAGCGCCAGGATGTACGCCTTCGCGGATATCGACGCTAGACCGTTCAGTGAGATCAATTTCGATCCCTTTTCGATCTCACTCAGCAGGCTGTTTATTGTCGTTTCGTCCGTCATTGGAACGCACATATGCGCGAGAGACTCGTGCCCCCGGGGGTGTCTCTCACGCTTGTGCTAATGATTGTATCACCTTACATCACATCGGATATCTCGTTCTCCGCCCGGCCGGGGCGGGTGTCGGTGACTTCGCCGGTTTCCTGCGCGTCGGGCTCCGGTTGATTGTTACTGAGCCGAATATTGTGCTGCCGGAACTTTTGAACGATCGCGAAACGCAGATCGCTCTCGAGGGAGCCCGGGTCATCGAGCCGGTCGCGCGTCCAGACACGCAATTCAAGATAGAGCCCTTCTTCATCCATCTTGACGAAACGAACGGCCGGTGCGGGGTCTTCCGCAACTCCCTCGTTCTCCTTCGCAGCTTGGGTCATAAGGTCGCGCACGAGATTGGTGTCCGCCTCATGTACGACCATGATCTTGACCCTAAACCGCACACCCTTCGGACCATAACTCCAGTTGACCACGTTCTCGGAGATGAGCTTGCTGTTGGGAACGATGATAGCGATGTTGTCGTTGGTCAGAACGCGCGTGGCCCTGGCGCCGATGGCCGCTACCTTGCCTGTCACGCCCCCGATCTCGACACGATCACCCACCTGTACCGGGCGTTCCATCAGGATGATAAGGCCGGATATGAAATTATTCGCGATGTTCTGCAAACCAAGGCCGATACCGATACCAACCGCGCCCGCAAGGACATTAAAGGCGGTGAGGTCGATGCCCACGGTTTGCAGGATCACGATGAAGCCCACCACAAGGATCAGATACCTCAAAATAGTTCCGACCGCCTGCCGCGCTCCAAGCCCGAGCGGGGTGCGTGTTAGAAGCGTATTCACAAGCAGCCTCTTAAGTTTTCCCGAGAGATATATGAGCAGGATGGAAAGCGCGAGGAGTGTGATCAGGCCCAGAGGTGTGATGGGCGTTTTGCCGAAAGAAAAGAGCTGATAATTAAGCAGGTCGATCAATGGAACAGGACTAAAA